>DATAPF010000093.1:0-20005 GCA_036265355.1 Kofleriaceae bacterium
TGCCGGGGTTGAGAGATCCGCCAACCTGGGGCAAAGTGCGAGACCGGCTCTCGGATCCACATCCGCGCCCATAGTTCAGTCGGATAGAACAACCGCCTTCTAAGCGGTAGGTCGCAGGTTCGATTCCTGCTGGGCGCGCTGGCACAATCGCTGCTCCACCCGGATGGTGTGACCGACCACGTCGTGGACAAGCATCCGATCACCGAGTCCCTCGGCGGGCGCAGCCGCCCGTCCGTGGTGAAGCCGCACGCCCGCGGCAAGGTGAAGCAGTTCTTCGTGCGGCTGTTCCACGAGCTGGTCAACGACAACATCGTCGACATCGGCGCGATGATGGCCTACTACGCGATCCTGGCGCTGTTCCCGATGCTGGTGTTCGTCGTGACGCTCGCGCTGATCGTGCTGCCCGGCGACACCCTGCTGCAGGGCGTGGCAATGGTCACCCGGGCGATGCCGGCCGCGCCGCGCGAGGTGATCACGACCCAGGTCGAGACGCTGATGAAGCAGGCGGGCGCCGGGTTCGCGATCGGCACGTTCGTGTTCGCGCTGTGGGGCGCGTCGCGCGGGACCAACTCGCTGATGGGCGCGCTCAACGCCATGTTCAACAAGCGCGAGACCCGGCCGTGGTGGAGGCGCCAGATCCTCGCGATCGCCGTGACCGCGTGCGTCGCGGTGCTCGCCGTGCTGGCGCTCGGCCTGCTCGTCGTGGGTCCGATCGGCGGCCACTGGATCGCCGATCGGTTCGGGCTCGGCGGGCAGTTCGACCTGGTGTGGAACATCGCCCGCTGGGTCGGCGCGGGCCTGCTGGTCATGGTGCTGTGGGCCATCGCCTACAAGTTCCTGCCCGACACCGACGCGCCGTTCCGGATCTTCACCCCGGGGGCGATCGTCGGTGTGCTGCTCTGGCTGGGGATCAGCTACGGCTTCGGCCTCTATCTGGGCTATGTCAACAGCTACACCACGACGTACGGCGCGCTCGGCGGCGGCATCATCTTCCTGACCTGGCTGTGGCTGTCGAGCATCACGCTGCTGTTCGGCGCCGAGGTCAACGACGTGCTCGCCGACCTGCGCAAGGACACGAGCCCGGCCGCGGCGGCGCTGGCCCACGACAACCACGACGGCCGCGAGGACGCCGGCCTGCGCGACCCGTAGCGGGCGTCACACCAGCGCGGGCTCGATCAGCTCGATCCGCTTCCACGCGCCGGACCGGAACCGCCACGCCAGCGCGCCGGCGAGCAGGCCGAGGTAGCCGACCAGGCACAGCATCGCGCCGACCGGCCCGCCGTCGAGCCGGAGCACGACCAGGAACGCCGCCGGCGTGAACACCAGCCACGCGAGGATCAGGCGGGCCGCGGCGGTCCACGCCGTGTCGCCGGCGGCGCGCAGGGTCTCGGCGAGCGTCATGCTGATCGCATCCGTCAGCTGCCAGGCCGCGCTGATCACCAGCATCGTGGTGCCGATCGCGACCAGCTCGCCCGAGCGATCGGACGCGAACAGCGACAGCACCTGGCCCGGGAACACCGCGTAGGCCGCGCCGATCGCCCCCATCCACACCATCGTGCAGGTGAGCGTCGCCTTGACCTGCGGCCACACCGCCGCGCGATCGCCGCGGCCGATCGCCTGGCCGGCGAGGATCGCTCCGGCCGACGCCAGACCGAACGCGGGCATGAACGAGATCGAGTTGACCGCGATCACCACGTTGAGCGCTGCGACGGTGGCGTCGCCGAGGTCGGCGAGCACGACGTTGACGAACAGCTGGAACGCCGCGAACTCGAGGAACCAGTTGAGCCCGTTGGGCAGCCCGAACCGCAGCACGCGGCGCAGCTCGCGCAGCGACAGGCCCGTGGCGCGCGCGGTGGGTGCGCCGCCCCAGCGCCGCCAGAACCCGAGCGCGACGAACGCGAAGCCGAGGAAGCTCGCGATCGTGCTGGCGAGCGCGGCGCCGTTGACGCCCATCGCCGGCGCCCCGAGATGACCGTCGATCAGCACCCAGTTGAGGATCACCGCCGCGACCATGGTGATCAGGCCGGCGACCATCTGCATCCACGTGTTGCCGAGCCCGCCGTACCAGTTGCCGAGCGCCTCGACCCCCGCGATCGCGAACACCGACGTCATCCGGATCGCCATGTAGTCCGTCATCTGATCGCGGACGGCGGGTGAGTAGCGGGTGAGCGCCAGCGCCGGGCCGATCAGCGGGATCAGCGCAGCGGCGAACAGCCCGGCGCCGAGCGCGATCGCCAGGCCATACCAGGCGAACCGCGGCGCCTGGTCGCGATCGCCCCGCCCGGCGAGCTGCGCGACGAAGCTCTGGACGATGAACACCGTGCCCCACGCGAGGGTCACGACGAGCAGCACGTTGAGGCCGCCGGTCGCGGTCGCAGCGATCGCCTGGTATCCGAGGTGCTTGACCTGGATCGCGTCGGCGAACGTGATCACCGACTGGCTGGCGCGCGCCAGGACCATCGGGGCAGCCAGCCCGAGCAGGCTGCGGAGCGGAGCGGCCGACGGCACGGTGGGCTACCATGTGGCGCGGCGGCCGATCGTGCAAGGATCTCCCGGTGGCAAAGGCCAAGCAGGAGATCCTGTCGCAGGCGGGGCACCAGGTCGCAGTCACCAACCCCGACAAGCTGTACTTCCCTCGCGCCGGGATCACCAAGCTCGAGCTGGTGCAGTACTACCTCGCGGTCGCCGACGGCGTGCTGCGCGGCGTCGCGCGCCGGCCGCAGATCATGAAGCGGTTCGTCGACGGCGCCGAGGGCGAGCCGTTCTACCAGAAGCGCGCGCCGGCCCGGCGGCCGGACTGGGTCGAGGTCGCGACCTTCACGTTCCCGTCCGGGCGGCACGCCGACGAGATCGTGGTCAACACCACCGCCCAGCTGGTCTACGTGGTCAACCTCGGCTGCATCGACCTCAACCCGCACGCGGTGCGCACGGGCGACATGGACCGCCCCGACGAGCTGCGCATCGACCTCGATCCGGTGCCCGGCGTGGCGTGGCGCCAGATCATCGACGTCGCGCGGGTCGCCCGCGACGTGCTCGACGAGCACGGCCTGATCGGCTGGCCCAAGACCTCGGGGTCGCGCGGCGTCCACATCTGGGTCCGGATCCGGCCGGCGTGGCCGTTCACGCAGGTCCGGCGCGCCGCGCTCGCGTTCGCCCGCGAGGTCGCGCGCCGCGCCCCCGAGATCGCGACCGCGAAGTGGTGGAAGGAGGAGCGCCGCGGCGTGTTCCTCGACTACAACCAGAACGCGCGCGATCGCACCACGGCGAGCGCCTACTCGGTGCGGCCGACGCCGGACGCCCGGGTGTCGATGCCGCTGGCGTGGGACGACCTGCTCGCCTGCGATCCACTCGACTTCACGCTGCGCACCGTGCCGGCGATGGTCGCGGCGCGCGGCGACGCCCACGCCGGGATCGACGCCGCGGTCGGCTCGATCGAGTCGCTGCTCGAGCTCGCCGCGCGCCAGGAGGCCGAGGGCGAGATCGACGCGCCCTGGCCGCCGCACTTCGACAAGGCCGAGGGCGAGGCGCCGCGGGTGGCGCCATCCCGCGCCCGCCGGGACGCGGCGAGCGATCGGCCGGCCCGATCCGGCGCTGCCGCCCGGCCGCCGCGCGAGAAGCTGCCGGTGATCACCATTGCCAAGGCCAAGCACAAGGCCGACGCGCTCGCCGGCCTGGAGCGCTGGAAGGCGCGCCACCCCGCCGTGGTCGCCCACCTGGCCCCGGAGCACGTGCTGATCGACACCAACCGCGGCAAGTCGTCGGCGTGGTACCGCGTCCGCATCAACCTGCGGAACGTGCCCGAGGCCGAGCGCCCGCCGCCCGAGCCGCCGGATCCCGACTACGACTGGAAGTCCGAGTACGCCGGCTGGGAGCGCGAGGCCGACGGCCCCGCGGCCGACGACCCCAGCGATGCAACCGGCGGCGACCGCGATCCAGGCCATCGCGACGGCTGAGCCAGCTGCGCCAACGGCCGCGAGACTGGGCGATGCGCGGATGGCAACGAGGAGATCTCGGTGGTCGGTGCGGCCGGGCGGCACCGATGATCAGGGCTCCTGTTCGCCACCGAGAGAACGTGCGATCGTGCTGGCATGGCGCACGACGATAAGATCAACCCGACGCTCGACAAGGAGAATTCGCGCGCCGCGGAGATCGACGTGGTAAGGCACTAGGTATGGGCCGTAGCGTCCATGTCCCGATCACTCCGTCGGTCCTCCAGTGGGCGATCGACGAGTCGGGCCTGAGCATCGATGCGCTGGCAAGGCGTGTCGACGTG
Source organism: Kofleriaceae bacterium (assembly GCA_036265355.1). Lineage (GTDB taxonomy): Bacteria > Myxococcota_A > Polyangia > Haliangiales > Haliangiaceae > JABFXX01. Next base: position 4,274 of record DATAPF010000093.1, read on the forward strand.
GAGGAGTCCGAGCTGGAAGCTTGGCTTCACGGAAACGCCCAGCCGTCACTCACGGCATTCAAGAAGCTGGCGCTCGCACTCCGGCGACCCACGGCGACATTCCTCTTGCCCAGCCCGCCGAAGACCAACCCGGTCGTGATCGAGTTCCGCCACGCTCCGGGTGTTGCTTCGCGTGACCTCTTGCCCGAGGAGCGTCTGCGGATCCGCGAGGTTTCGCGCCTCCAAGGCGTCGTGTCGTGGCTGCTCGATGAGATGGGCGACACTACCGCCGAACTGCCGAGGTTGTCCTCGTCGACGAGTGCCGAGGTTGCGGGGAAACGGCTGCGTGACCTCCTGGGTGTCGACATCGCGACACAGACTGACTGGCGTGACGAGAGCACGGCCTTCAAGGAATGGAGGCGTACTCTCGAAGGCACCGGCGTCCTGGTGTTCCTCCTGCCGATGGGTGCGGATGCGGCCCGAGGCTTCTCGATCTGGAACCCGCGCGCGCCCGCGATTGTCGCAAACACGCACTGGAATCCGGCCGCGCGCCTGTACACCCTATTTCACGAGCTCGCGCATGTGCTGACACGAACGAACTCGGTCTGCGCAGATGACGGACGGGCACAACGCAATGCGACCGACCTCGAACGATGGTGCGAACAGGTGGCCGCCGCTGCGCTGATGCCTGAAGCGGAGATGCGTGCTTTCATACGCGGCGCGGGTTCGGTGAACCTCGAGACCGCGTCGCGCGTCGCCACGCACTTTCGCGTCAGCCGGCGGGCCGCGACACTGCGGCTCATTGACCTCAATCTCGCCGGTTGGTCCCTCTACAGATCGCTGCCCGCAGCGAGCGATGCCAAGCACGGCGGTGGAGGTGGTCCCGGACGCACTCGAGCCCAGGTCCGGATCGACGAGTACGGCCGGCGTACGACCAGCACGTTCGTGCGCGCCATGCAGCGCGACGTGATCGCGGTGGCGGACGCCATGAGGTACCTCGACGTCAGCGATCAGAACCTGATCGATCTCGAGAAGATGCTAGCGGCATGACGGCTCGAAGTGTTGGAGCGGGAGTGAGGCAGGTGTTCGTCGTCGACACGTCGAGTATCATTCAGGTCCGCCAGATCATGGCGCAGGAACCAAAGCCGAAAGTCACGGCAGTGTACGCCAAGCTGATCGGCCTCGCGCAGCGAGGTGTGCTGCGCTTCCCCAAGGGGGTGATCGAAGAGATCAAGGTCGGGGCGACCAAGGCCGCGAGCGGACCGGATCCCGCTTGCTCGTGGGCGGATGCGTGCGACAGACAGGCGGTCGCGAACCACGAGGTCATGGTCGAGGCAAAGGAGGTACTGAGCGAGGTCCCGGATCTTCTGGACGCGAGCAAGACGTCCACAACCGACGAAGCCGATCCGTACGTCCTCGGACTGGCGCTGAAGCTGTCGCGCGAGGGTGAGACTGTCACTGTGATCACCGAGGAGACGCGCGACTCGCCGGTCAAGACATCAATGAGCAGCGCGTGCGGCATCATGAGGATCCCGTCGATCTCGATCCGCGTGTTCCTTGCTCGAAACGGTATCTGGCCATGACGGCTCGCGCGACAGGGGAGCGACGGCGTCGAGTTCCTCCGACTACCTATGCCTCGTCGTCGCTGGACTCGCGCGCGGCCGCCGATATCTGACACACGGTGGCAGGTATCGCGGCGCACCCTGCCGCCATGACAGCTTCCCAGGACAGTGATCTCGATCCGAGTCAGGTGCTCGAGCTCCGGCAGTACACGCTCCATCCCGGTCGGCGCGACACGCTGATCGATCTGTTCGATCGCGAATTCGTCGAGCCGCAGGAGGCGGCGGGGATGCGCGTGATCGGGCAGTTCCGCGACCGCGATGCCGCGGATCGCTTCGTCTGGCTGCGCGGGTTCCCCGACCTTGCGTCGCGCGCGGCGCGCCTGCAGGCGTTCTACGGCGGCCCGGTGTGGCAGGCCCACCGCGACGCCGCTAACGCGACGATGATCGACTCCGACGACGTGCTGCTCCTCCGGCCGGTCGATCCGGACGCCGGGTTCGTCCTGCCGCGGGCTCGGCCGATCGCCGCCGCAGCGGATGCAGGTGGCGCGCTGGTGCGGGCGACGATCTACCTGCTGCGCGCGCCGGTCGACGATGCGTTCACGCGCTGGTTCGACGCCGAGGTCGGGCCGATCCTGGCCGCGGCGGGGGCGCCGCCGCTGGCGCGGTTTTGCACCGAGCCCGGCAAGAACGAGTTCCCGCGGCTGCCGGTGCGCGAGGGCGTGCACGCGTTCGTGTGGTTCACGTCGTTCGCCGGCGCGGCCGACCTGGAGCGGCATCGCGCCGCGCTCGCGCGGTCGGCGGCCTGGGATCGCGTGGCGGCCGGGCTCGCCGCGCGCTGCGCGTCGCCGCCGCACGATCTCCACCTTGCACCGACCGCGCGTTCGCTGCTTCGCCACGTCGAGCCGGTCGGCTACACGACGCTGCGCCGGGGCGACGTCCACGACTTCGACTTCCTCGCCGGAGACTGGCGGGTCGCCGGCCGGCGGCTGGTGCGCCGCGGCGCCGGCTGCCAGGACTGGCACGAGTTCCCGGCCGAGCTGCGCGCCGCGCTTCACCTCGGCGGCACCGCCAACGTCGACGAGCTGGCGCTGCCGACCCTGGGCTGGTCCGGGCTGACCGTGCGCCACTTCCGGCTCGCCGATCGCCAGTGGACGATCCGCTGGATCAGCGCGCGGACCGGCGCGATGGACCCTCCCGTCGTCGGCGGGTTCGCGGGTGACCGCGGCGAGTTCTACGGCCAGGACGAGGACGACGGACGGCCGGTGCGGGTGCGCTTCGTGTGGACCCGGCTGTCGCCCGATGCCGCGCGCTGGGAGCAGGCGTTCTGCTACGGCGGGCCGTGGGAGACCAACTGGGTGATGGAGTTCACGCGGGTGCGTCCTCGCCCAGCGTGACCGGATGGATCGCGACGCTCTCGATCGACGACGGGTTGGCATCGTCGGTCGACAGCGTGACGCTGCGGCCGCCGAGCATCGCGCCGGTCAGGCCATCGATCATGCTGATCTTGACCAGCGCGGCGCGCTCGTCGTCGTTCGCGGTGATCCGGACGTAACATAGCACCGTGTCGGCGCGGGTCGGCCCGACCCACACGAGCGCTGCGTCGAGCGCTGGGTCGTACTTCACCTGCTGCACGAAGCCGGTCAGCTCCGCCATCACGACCTCCCCGCGGCGCTGCGCCGCTCCATCGTGAGCGCCGGGAGCTGCTCCGACAGCGCGGTGATCTGCCGGACGTCGCCGGCGATCTGGATCCCGCCGTCGACGAACACGGCAGTCGGATGGGATCGGCCGCCCAGCAGCGCGGCGATCCGCTCTGCGGGACCCCGGATCCGGACCGCGGAACCCTCCGGGCCTCCGCTGTCGATGTTGCCGCCCGCGGTGATCCGGAAGTGCGCCGGGGGATCGTCGGTGACCTCGACGTGGACGCCGGTCGCCAGCAAGTCGTCGCTCAGCCGGCCGAGCGTGGCCGGGACGAGCTCGTCCAGGCTCGGGCGCTTCGGGGCTCTCGCTGCCGCCTGCCGCTTCCCAGGCCTGCCGCCACGCGATCGTGCCGCCATGATTGCTCCTGTCGCTACCGCAAGGCCACCATGCCACGGATCGACGGGAATGCGACGGCGATGCGACGGCGATGCGAGCGTGCGCCGCTGCGGGGACATCTGCTGCGATCGCCCCCGAGAACCGCGGCGTGCGCCGCCGCGACATCGCCTGCGCTTCGATCAGGACGCCGGGATGCTTGCCGTGGCGATCCTGGCGTTCACTCGTTGGTGCCGCCCGGATCCGCTGGTATTCTCAGGCTGGAATACCAGCCAAGGGAGCAACCGTGGCCGTCAGGAAGATCGCGATCTCCGTCCCCGAACAGGTGCTCGCCCAGGTGGATGCGGCTGCGGCGGAGCGCGGCGAGAACCGCAGCCGGTTCATCACGCAGATGCTCGTGCTCCTGGCGCGGGCGCGCACCGATCGAGAGATCAGCCGCCGGGTCAATGCGCTGTTTGCCGAGCCCGAGGTCGCCAGGGAGCAGCGCGGGACCGCGCGGGCGAGCGCCAAGGCCTTGGCCCGGGTCGTGAAGAGCCACCGGTGGTAGTGGAGCAGGGAGATGTCGTATGGGTGGACCTGCCGGACCCCGATGACTCGGCGCCCGGCGGACGCCACCCCGCGGTGGTCCTGCAGCACGATCGGTTCAACCGGACCCGGCTCAACACGGTGGTCGTCGCCATGATCACGTCCCAGCTTCGATACGAGGCACAGCCCGGCAACGTCCGGTTGCGCAAGGGGGAGGCCGGATTGACCAAGGCCTCGGTGGTCAACGTCACCCAGATCGCCACGCTGGATCGGGCGAGCTTGTCCGCCAAGATCGGGCGCCTGTCCCGGGACCGCCTCGCGGAGATCTGGCAGGGGGTCTGCCTGGTGCTGGCCCCGGGCTGATCGGTCAGCTGCCGAAGATGTTCTGGAGCTCGTACGCCGGGGTCTCGGCGAGCTGGTCGTAGCGGCACTCGCTCGCGGGCTTGTCGGGCCGCCAGCGCTTGAAGTGGGCGGCGTGGCGGAACCGCGTGCCCTGGAGGTGCTCGAAGGACACCTCGCAGACCAGGTCGAGGCGGATCGGCTCCCAGGACAGATCCTTGCCGCGGTTCCACCGGCTGGTGGCTCCGGGCAGGCGCTGCTCGGTCTCCTGATCCTGCCACTCGGCCCAGTCGCGCCAGGGGTGGACCTCGCGGGCGCCGTCGCGCAGCGGAGCGAGCTGCGCGGCGAGCTCGGCGCGCCGGGGCCGGGTGAACGCCGAGGTCACGCCGACGTGATGCAGGACGCCGGCGTCGTCGTACAGGCCGAGCAGCAGCGAGCCGACCAGGGTGCCCTTGCCGCCCTTGTACCAGCGGAAGCCGCCGACCACGCAGTCCGCGGTGCGCTGGTGCTTGATCTTGAGCATCACGCGCTTGCCCGGGGTGTAGGGCAGGGCCTCGGGCTTGGCGACCACGCCGTCGAGGCCGGCGCCTTCGAATCGATCGAACCAGTCGGCGGCGACCTTGCGATCGCGGGTCGCCGGGGTGACGTGGATCGGCGGTGCGACGCCGGCGAGCACGCGCTCGAGCGCGGCGCGGCGCTCGACCTGGGGCCGCTCGCGCAGATCGCTGTCGCCGGTGGCGAGCAGGTCCCACGCGACGTACGACGACGGCGACTGCTCGGCGAGCATCTGGACCCGGCTCGCGGCGGGGTGGATGCGGAGCAGCAGGGCGTCGAAGTCGAGCCGGCCGTGCGTGGCGATCACGATCTCGCCGTCGAGCACGCAGCGGTCGGGCAGGCCGGCGCGCAGCGCGACCTCGAGCTCGGGGAAGTAGCGGCCGAGCGGCTTGAGGTCGCGGCTCTGGATGTAGACCTCGTCGCCGCTCTTCCACACCAGCGCGCGGAACCCGTCCCACTTGGGCTCGTAGACGTAGCCGGTGCCCTCGCTCGGCAGCTCGCTGGATGCCTTGGCCAGCATCGGCTCCACCGGGGGTTGAAATGGCAGCTGCAGGGTCACCCGGCCACGGTACACTGGGAACGGTGCGGCTGCTGGTCGTCGCGCTGCTCGTCGCCGCGGTGCTGCCGGTGCCTGCGACCGGCGATCCCCGCGACGAGCCGCTGGCCCGCGAGCTATGCGCGCCGGGGGTCCGGCATCACCGGGCCGGCGATCGATCTCGACGTGCGCGGCGCCGGGATCCACGACGAGTTCCGGCTGCACGCCGACGCCGGCCGCATCAACCTGGTGATCCCGGACGACGTCACCGGGACGGTCACGCTGCACCTGGTCCACGTGGCGTGGGACGCCGCGGCGTGCGCGATCGCAGGCGTGCACCGGCTCCGGATCGACGTCGAGGGCAACATCCTCGTGGTGGCGCGCCGGGCGCCCGGTGGCCGGTAGCGGCGCGGCGACTTGCCGGCCGGCTACGGCTGGAGGATGGCGGTCGGGGCGCCCTGCGGGTCGACGAAGATCGCGAACCGACCGACGTTGGGGATCGGGGTCGGCGGGACGACGATGGTCGTGCCGAGCCGCTTGGCCTTCTCGACGGTCTGGTCGGCGTTGGCGACCTGGACGTACGGCAGCCAGGCGTGCGGTTGCTCTGGCATCTGCTGGGCCATGATACCGGCGCGCTGCTGGCCGTCGCTCTCGAGGACGTGGTAGGTGCCCATCGCGCCCATGTCCATCGACTTCTCGGTGAAGCCGCCGATCTGGGTGTAGAACGCGACCGAGGCCCTGGGGTCCTTGGACGCCAGCTCGTTCCAGCAGAAGTGGCCCGTGGTGGGCTTGCCCGGGTCCTCGGCCTTGGTGGGCTGCCACAGCGCGAGCCCGGCGCCGTGCGGATCGGCGACGACGGCCATGGTCGCGAAGTCGCCGACCTTGTGCGGTTCCTTGATGACCGAGCCGCCGAGCTTCTTCACCCGGGCGGCGATGTCCGCGGCGCTCTGGACCTGCAGGTAGGGCAGCCAGCGGGCCTGGGTCTCGCCCGGCGGGGTTGCGAAGTAGCCGCCGATCGTCCGGCCGTCCGGCGCGGCGATCATCGTGTACTCGCCGTCGGGCATCGGCACGCTCTTGGTGCTCCAGCCGAACAGCTCTCCGAACAAGCCCTGCGCCTTCTTGGCGTCCTGCGAGACGTACTCGAACCAAACGAAGCGGCCGGTGGGAATCGACATGGGAATCTCCTGTCTGGGGTGGGTGCGTTTACGCCAGGAGGTCGAACGATGGCGGTCCGGATCGACAGCGCGACCTCAGCGCGGTGAAAAAAACCGGCGCGCTCCGTAACCGCGAACGATCTCGATGGGATCTCGAGGGATCGTACCGCGGGGGCGGGATCGCGCCAGCGTGCGTCAGCCCGGTCGATCGTTTCGCATCGCGAACCGCACCGCGAGCCTCGGGGGACTCCCGACCGAAGCGGAGATTCCGGAGTGCGGTCAGCTGCGCAGCGGTGTCGGCTGGCCCGCGGCTACGAAGCTCAGCGAGACCGAGTTCAGGCAGTAGCGCTGGTGGGTCGGCGGCGGCCCATCGTCGAACACGTGGCCGAGGTGCGCGTCGCAGCGCCGGCAGCGGATCTCGACGCGGACCATGCCGTGGCTGTCATCGGTGATCTCGGTGATGTGGTCGCGATCGAACGGCTGGAAGAAGCTCGGCCAGCCGGTTCCGGACTCGAACTTGGCGTCCGACCGGAACAGCGGCAGCCCGCACAGCCGGCAGGTGTACGTGCCGGGTTGCTTCTGGTCGAGCAGCAGGCCGCAGAACGGCCGCTCGGTGCCCTGGTGCAGGATGACGTGGCGCTCCTCGGGCGTGAACGCGGCGGCGAGCGCGGCGACGCGATCGGCGGAGAGCGGCGTGACGTCGAACCCGGAGGCGGAGGTGCCGGGAGTGCCGGGGGTACGAGCTGGCTGTGAGGTCCGCGAGGTCGTCATAGGTCATGCATACGCCAAAACGCCAGCGGCGGTACCCCCTGCGTGGGGAACCGCCGCCGTGCGTGGCCCTTGCGGGAGCGGGCTAGTAGCCGTAGCCCGGATCGATGTAGTTCGGATCGGGCTCGTAGTGGCCTGGCTGCCAGAGCCACTCGTAGCCGTTCCAGCTCCACTGGCCGGCGACCCAGTAGTAGCCCGGCATCGCGCCGTAGTTCTCGACGATCAGCCCGGGACGCCGGTAGTGGTCGTAGTAGTGGCCGCGGATGATCGGGCGGGACACGAAGATCGGGCGGCGCACGACGCGAACGTCGCGGCGGTACGGCTCGCGGACGACCACGCGACCGCCGCCGCGGAACTCGCGGCCTTCGCGCACGACGGTCCGGCCCCGCCACTCGCCGCCGCGCACCTCGCGGCCGTGGTCGCGGACCACCGGAGCCGCCCGGTGCTCGACGGCGGCACGGTGGTCGCCGCGGGATTCGCCTCGGGGGTGGTCTGCCAGGGCGACACCACTCGAGAGGCCGAGAGCGAGAGCGGTGAGAGGGACGAGTTTGAGCATCATGACCTCGGATAGAGCATCCGCTGTGCCGCGCGCAGGCCGAGGCATTTCGCCTGGTTGCAACCGCGAAGGTCGGCCGACTGCAGAACCCGCAGTTCACAGTCCTGCGGATTCCGCAGCCGGGGCGAAATGCCTCGGACCGTCGCCGGCCTGGCGGGAGGCGAGGTGAGCCCAGGTAGGAGGTTGCGCCTGGCGCCGACGGAGATCGACGCACGCGCGGGCGGCGTCACGCGTCGTCGTACTTCTTGAGCCGGTCGTAGAGCGTGCGCTCGCCGATCCCGAGCAGCTCGGCGGCGCGCTTGCGGTTGCCGCCGACGACGTCGAGCGCGTGCAGGATCGCCTCGCGCTCCAGCTCGGCGAGCGGGCGGACCTCGTCGGTCTTGGGGATCGGACGGGTCGCGCCGTCCTCCAGCCAGATGTGGCTGGCGTCGATCGCGTCGCCGTCGGCGAGGATCGCGGCGCGCTCCAGCGTGTTGGCCAGCTCGCGCACGTTGCCGCGCCAGCTCGCGCTCTCCAGCCGGCTCACCGCGCTCGCGGTCAGCCGCGGCACGCTGCGCTTGAGGTCGCGCGCGATCCGGTCGAGCAGGGCGCGGGCGATCGGCAGGAGGTCGAGCCGGCGGTCGCGCAGCGCCGGCAGCTTGATCGGGAACACCGCGAGCCGGTGGTAGAGGTCCTCGCGGAACCGGCCGTCGTCGATCATCGCGCGCAGGTCGCGGTTGGTCGCCGCGATCCAGCGGACGTCGACCTCGAGCGTGCGGGTGCCGCCGACCCGCTCGAACCGGCGCTCCTGGAGCACGCGCAGCAGCTTGGCCTGGAGCTCGGGCTTGAGCTCACCGACCTCGTCGAGGAAGAACGTGCCGCCGTCGGCGAGCTCGAGCCGGCCGCGCTGGCGGTCGGTCGCGCCGGTGAACGCGCCCTTCTCGTGGCCGAACAGCTCGCTCTCGAGCAGCTGCTCGCTCAGCGCGGCGCAGTTGATCGCCATGAACGGCCGGGCGGCGCGCGGGCTGCGGGCGTGGATCTCGCCGGCCGCGACCTCCTTGCCGGTGCCGCTCTCGCCGAGCAGCAGCACGGTCGCCGCGGTCCGCGCGACCTTCTCGATCGCCTCGACCACCGGCCGCATCGCCGGATCGCCGTAGGTCAGCGGCGGGCCGGACCGCTCGCCGCGCCGCTCTGCGCCGTCGATCCGGTCGCGCAGGCCGCGGCGCTCGAGCGCGCGCCCGACCAGCAGGCGGAGCTCGTCGGGCCCCGACAGCGGCTTCTGGAGGTACTCGAACGCGCCGAGCTTCATCGCCTCGACCGCGTTGTCGACCGTGCCGTGCGCCGTCATCATGATGACCTCGACCTCGGGCTGCTCGGCGCGGACCTTGCGCAGGATCGCCATGCCGTCGAGCCCCGGCATCTTCAGGTCGGTGAGCACGAGGTCGAAGCCGCGCTCGTCGAGCAGCCTGGCGGCCTCGCGGCCGTCCTTGGCGGCGACCACGGTGTGAGCGTCGAGCTCCAGCGAATCGGTGATGAACTCGCGCAGGCCGGGTTCGTCGTCGGCGACCAGGATGCGTGCCATGGCGCCGGAAGTATGCCCTACGCGGTCGGTTGCGACTCGCGGCGGCTCACCGTTCCCGGCCTGGGCGGGGTAGAACAGGGCCGATGACCAGCATCCTCGTGACCGGCGGGTCGGGCTTCATCGGCAGCCACTGCATCCTGCAGCTCCTGGCCGCCGGCCATCAGGTGCGGACCACGGTGCGGAGCGCGCGGCGAGAGGCCGACGTGCGCGCGATGCTCGAGCAAGGCGGCGCCGAGCCCGGGGATCGCCTGTCGTTCGCCGTCGCCGACCTCGAGGCCGACGCGGGCTGGCCCCAGGCCGTCGCCGGCTGCGAGTACGTGCTGCACGTGGCATCGCCGTTCCCTGCGGGCGCCCCCAGTCACGAGGACGAGCTGATCGTGCCCGCGCGCGAGGGCGCGCTTCGCGTGCTGCGCGCGTCGCGGGACGCCGGGGTCAAGCGCGTGGTGCTGACCTCGTCGTTCGCGGCGATCGGCTATGGCCACGATCCGCAGGCGGCGCCGTTCGACGAGACCAGCTGGACGGATCTCGGCGACCACCACGTGCGGCCCTATGCGAAGTCCAAGACGCTGGCCGAGCGCGCCGCGTGGGAGTTCATCGCCCGGGAGGGCGAGGATCTCGAGCTCTCGGTCGTCAACCCGGTGGCCGTGTTCGGCCCGGTCCTGGGGGCCGACTACTCGACCTCGATCCTGATGGTGCAGCGCCTGATGGACGGCGCCCTGCCGGGTTGCCCGAAGCTGTGGTTCGGCGTGGTCGACGTCCGCGACGTCGCCGACCTCCACCTCCGCGCGATGACCAACCCCGCCGCCCGGGGCGAGCGGTTCCTCGCCGTCGCCGGTGACTTCCTGTCGGTGCGCGACATCGCCCGGGTGCTGAAGGCCCGGCTCGGCGCACAGGCCCGGCGCGTGCCGACGCTGCAGTTGCCCAACTGGCTGGTCCGCATCGCCGCGATGCGCGATCCGGCGGTGCGCCAGATCCTGCCCGAGCTCGGCAAGGTGAGGAACGCGACCCACGCGAAGGCCACGCGCGTCCTCGGCTGGACGCCGCGCTCGAGCGAGGAGGCGCTGGTCGCCACCGCCGAGAGCCTGGCGCGGCTCGGCCTGCTCCGGGACGGCGCAAAGCAGGCGGCCTGAATGCGGATCAGGCTGCGCGGAGGCTGAACGTCACGAGCTCGACGGTGGGCTCGTTGGTCACAGCATCCGCCAGCTCCGCGTCGGCCTCCTTCGCGAGCTGGCGGAGTTTCTCCTCAATCTCGGCGGCGAGGTTCTCGGCCAGGAACCGCTCAGTGAGCTGAAGTGCGCGAAGCGGCTCGCCGGCACTCAGCGCTGCGGTCACTGCGCCCAGTCGGGCGATCTCCCCTTCAAGGTCATCGGGCGGTGTGATCGTCGCGATGGACTCCTCCAGCGCGCTCACCTCGTGAAACGCCTCCCAGGCCTCTTGCGAGCCCGTGGGCAGGCTTTCGGCCCGGACGATCGCGTTCGTTACGCGGTGGTTCAGATCATCGATGCTCATGGTCGCTCCGCAGCAAGGCGCGCGGGTCGGCGAAGCGTACCACGCAGGCGGCGGGCGTGCCGCGTCGAGAGAACAGGGACGTTCGAGCTTGCTCCAGCTTTACAGACAGCAGCGCTTCGAGGCGACCTTCGTCGGTACCACCGACCTCCAGGATGACCCACCGCTCTGCCGCATCGATCATCAGCCAGTCGGCGCCTTCACCGAGCCGCGACTGCAGGCAGCGAACGACGCGCCACCGGCAGTGCCGAGCCGACAACGCCAGCGCGATGGCGACGGCTCCTTCCTCGGTGACGCGGAGGTTGTCCTGGGTCGGCGCGACGCCGGCGGGCAGCTTGCTCCATCGAAGCTCCTCGCACACGGGTGCACCGTGGAGGGCCACATCCAGGGTGACACCTGGTGCGTGCCGTCGCTCCAGCGCGACGCATGCCCGCAGGGCAAGCGGGCCCGCGGACTGCTTGGGCAAGCCGGGGCACAGCCCGTCGAGATCGTCGAGATCGATCACGTCGTCAAGGCTCCGAGTTGAAGATGCAGCGCCGCCTGGAAACCGGCGATGACTCGATCGAAGACGGCTCTGGTGAACTCTCCTACCGTGGGGTAGTGCGCATCACGCGGGTGGGGACCGAAGTCGAGCAGGACCGCGGCCCCACCGGCAGATGCGGCGACCTTGTCGCGTGTCGCTTCGAGCGCCGAGAGTGGCTCGATGAAGAAATGCCGGAATTCGGCGGGGCGGCGACCCGGCGTTGCGTCCACCCCTCGCTGTGTTCGATAGGCTGTGACGTGTGCGACGAGCCGATGACCATGCGGAACTCCGAGAACCTCATGGAGCGCTCGTGCGTCGATGTGCTCGGCGTATCCGTCGAGTTCGAGGGTGAGCCATCGCCGACGCACATCATCGCCGGCGTCGTCGAAGATGCGAATCGCTTCGGTCGCGGCCGCACTGGCCGTCACGTCGAGGTGGTTCAGCCGGGCCTGGAGCGCGCGAGCGCGACTCTCCACGGTTTGGAGCAGTCCGGATGTCATCTCGATGATGGGTAGGATACAGGAAAAGCGGCCCGAGCCCGATCGCGCCCGGATGCTCGGGGGCGGCTCGGACGCGCGCGATCGACGCATCCGCGACCGCACATGACCCATCGAGCGAGTCTAGCTCTCCGGGATCTCGGCGCGGAACATCGCACCGCCGCCAGGGTTGGGATGCACCGCGATCGAGCCGCCGTGGAGCTCGACCACGCGGCGGCAGATCGCCAGGCCCAGGCCGGTGCCCTGGGTCTTGCCGGTGAAGAACGGCTCGAAGATCCGGTCGCGGTCGGCCTCGGCGACGCCGGGGCCGCGGTCGGCGACCTCGAGGATCAGGTGGCCGCGGCCCGACCGCACGGTGACGGTGACCGGCGGGCCCGCGGCGACCGCGTTGTCGATCAGGTTGATCACGACCTGGCGGATCCGGCCGGCGTCGAGCGACCAGGTCGCCGGGGCGCCCGCGGCGTCGACCGTCACCTCGCCGGCCACGCTGGATGCGGCATCGCGGACCAGCGCCGCGGGGTCGACCGGGGCGCGCTGGATCGTGCCGGTGCGGACGAACTGCAGCAGGTCGTTGGTCAGCTGCTCGAGCCGGATCGCCTCGTCGACCACGCGATCGGCCTTGGCGCGCGGCTTGTCGCCGCCCGGCAGCATCCGGGCGAGCAGCTGGGCGTTGCCCTTGAGCGAGGCCAGCGGGTTCTTGATCTCGTGGGCGAGCACGGCGGACATCTCGCCCAGGCTGGCGAGCCGGCGCTCGCGCTCGCGGGCGGCGGCATCGGCGCGGCGCCGGGCCTCGCGCCGGATCAGCACGAACGCGACGCCGAGCAGCGCCGCCGCGGCCAGCCCGCCGACCCCCAGGGTCAGGCTCGCCGCGTCGCGCAGGTGGTTGGCCTGCACCGGCTCGACCTCGATCACGAACCGCAGCGTGCTGCCGCCGGCCTTGAGCCGGCGCAGCGTGCGCAGCTCCATGCGCAGCCGGCCGGCGGCCTCGTCGGCCTTGCAGCCGACCGCGCGGTTGCGCGCGAACAGGTTGGCGACGCCGCTGCCGAGCGGGATGCCGGCCGCCGCGATCACCTCGAGCCGGCCGCGCCCGGCCGCGGTGCTGCGGATCGGCTCGAACCGACCCGCGATCATGGCGAGGTAGCGCAGGCCGTCGTCGTGGAGCTCGTGCAGGATCGTGGCGAGGTCGGCCGAGGTCGGCACGCCGTCGAGGTCGGACACCTCGGCGCGCACGGCCTGCTCCACCGCGTCGGCCTGGCCGCAGCGCACGGCGTCGGACGCGTCGAGGATCGACGCCCGCGTGCTCCACACCGTGGCGAGCAGCGCGGCGCCGATCAGCGCGAACACGACGACGATCGACCACCCGGCGAGCGGCTGGACACGGCGGGGCAGCATCGCCGGGAGCATACCCGGCTCAGAGCTTCATGCCCTGGCCCGGAGCGGCACCCTTCGAGCCCTGGGCAGCGCCCTGGGCAGCGCCCGGCGCGGAGCGGTGATGCCGGTGCCCGAACCGGCCGTGGCGGTGTTGCATGCGGCCGGCGCCGGCCTTGAACTCGTCGAGCGAGAGCTTGCCGTCGCCGTTGGTGTCCAGCTTCTGGAACCGCTGGGCCACCAGGTCGTCGCGCATCGCCGCGCGCTCGGCGGGCTCGAGCTTGCCGTCCTGGTTGGTATCGTACTTGTCGAGCATCGCCTGGCGGTGGGCGGCGCGCCTGGCCGCGAACGCGGCGCGCATGTCGGCGCGCTCGGCGTCGTCGAGCACGCCGTCGCCGTTCTTGTCGAACTTCTGGATCAGGGTCTGGCGCGACGGCGCGCTGCCCTGGGCGGCGGCGTACGTGGCAGCGCCGGCCACCAGCGGCGCGGCGATCAGCAGTGCGAGCTTGAGCTTGGTCAACATCGGTAGTTCCTCCGGTGTGGCGCTATCGCAACGCGCGTGCCGCCCGTAAGTGGGCGAACCGCGGTACCGCGGGGCAATCCGGGCTGCCAAACTCGCAGTGGCGACTGCAGATCCCGCTTGACCCTCACGCGACGTGAGGCCGCACGGTGCATCCACGAGGACCCCATGGCATTCACGGTTGGAGAGCTGTCGCGGTTGACCGGGCTGACGGTGAGAGCGCTGCACCACTACGACGAGATCGGACTGGTCCGGCCGTCGCAGCGGACCGCGGCGAGCTACCGGCTGTACGGCGAGGCCGACGCGCTGCGGCTGCAGCAGGTGATGGTGCTGCGCGAGCTCGGCGTCCCGCTCGACCAGATCGGCGCGGCGATCGACGCGTCGGCGGATCGCGCGGCGCTGCTCCGCGCGCATCGCGCGGCACTGGTCGACAAGCGCGGCCGGCTCGACCGGATGCTCGCCGCCGTGGATACCGCCCTGCGGGTGCTCGAGAAAGGCGATACGCAGATGCAGTCCGAGGATTTCAAGGCGATGTTCGACGGGTTCGACCCGGCGGACCACGAGGCGGAGGCCCAGCAGCGCTGGGGCAACACCGAGGCGTACCAGGAGTCCGCGCGCCGGACCCAGAAGTACGGTAAGCCGGAGTGGGAGGCGATCCGCAGCGAGAGCGAGGAGATCTACACCCGGCTCGGCCAGCTCCTGCAGCAAGGGGCTGCAGTGACCGAACCGGCGGTGCAGGCCGCGGTCGAGGATCACCGCCGGCACATCGAGCGCTGGTTCTATCCGTGCTCGTCGCAGATGCACAAGGGGCTCGGGGAGATGTACGTCGCGGACCCCCGGTTCACGGCCACCCTCGACGGCAAGGGCGGCCCGGGGCTTGCCCGGTTCTTCCGCGACGCGATCGCGGCCAGCCCGTGACCGATCCGCGGGCCGCCGGGGGGCGGTGATCGGCGGGGCGCAACCCCGGGCCGGTCCGGATCATCAGACGGCTGTCGATGGTGCGCTATCCTGGGCCGGTGGCGAACGATCCGGCCAACGGGGACGACCTGGCGCGCACCGCCACGGCGCCGGTGTCGTCGTCGGCTGGCCCCGAGCCGGCCGACGCGCTCGGTGGGTCGCTCGGCCGCTACCGGCTCGAGCGCGAGCTCGGCGCGGGCGGCATGGGCGTCGTCCACGCGGCGTTCGACCCCGATCTCGAGCGCCGGATCGCGCTCAAGGTGCTGCGGGTCGCAGCGCCCGGGCTGAAGGCCAAGGATCGGCTGCTCCGCGAGGCGCGGGCGATGGCGCGGCTCGCCCACCCCAACGTGGTCACCGTGCACGAGGTCGGCACCGCCAACGGCCGCGACTACGTCGCGATGGAGCTGATCCAGGGCGAGACGCTCGCCGACTGGCTGCGCTCGGGAAAGCGCCGGCAGTTCGAGATCGTCGCGGCGTTCCTCGCCGCCGGCCGCGGGCTGGCCGCCGCGCATGCCGCGGGCATCGTGCACCGCGACTTCAAGCCGCACAACGTGCTGCGCAGCCGCCACGGCCGGATCGTCGTGACCGACTTCGGGCTGGCGCGCGAGGCCCAGGCCGAGCTGCCGATGCGGCGCGACGCGCTGACGTCGGGGATCAACCCGCCGATCGCGCCGGCCGCGCTGTCGAGCGGCACGCCGGGCGCGCTGCCCGGGATCACGGCGACCGGGGCGCTGCTCGGGACGCCGGCGTACCTGGCGCCCGAGCAGTGGCGCGGCGGCATGGTCACCCCGGCGAC
>DATAPF010000094.1:0-54374 GCA_036265355.1 Kofleriaceae bacterium
CCGGACCCCGTCCTCTCACGAGCTCCGTGAGCAACATGCCCCCGACCAACGCGAGCCCGAGCCCGCGCAGCACGATGATCCGCCACGGGCGACGACGAGCCGGGGAGACCTCCGCTTCGAGCATTCCTCGCAGTCAACGGCGCAGGCGGTGCCTGTATTTCACGGCAGTTCGATTCGACTCGCAGGGGTCGGAGCCCGCGCCATCGCCGACCAGCCGGGCGACCATGTCGCCGCGATGGCCACCGAAGTTGTGCGGTGATGCCGACAGTTGGTGGGAGGATCCCGCACAGTCTGGGAAGACGACCTCGCCAGCATCGCGGCCCCTTGCTTTACATTCGAGATAGCCGCGTTACTGTCGACCGTCACCGCGCTGCAACCACATCCCGCATCGTATGAGGAAAGGACCGCCATGAAGCGATTCCTGATCGCCGCAACGCTCCCGGCGCTGATCGCCGCCTGCGCTCTGGAGCGGACGGACCCTGCAGATCCGCCCGAGTCGTCCGATGGCGACCCGCTTCCTGCTGCCACCACGTCCATGGACGAGCTGGCAAGCACGTCGAGGATCACACCGCACTTGTGCGCGATGCCATGGTCGGGCGCCGGCCCGTATTACGTCTGCACCGCGACCGGCGGCCCCTGGTGGCACGACCGCAACGCATGCACGGCGAGCTGCGGCGGCTTTTGCGAGCTGATCGCGAGGTGCAGCGCGCCGTGCAACTGCACCCCCAACTAGCGGCGTGGGCAAGTACGGCGTGCACGATCCTGCGCCCTGATCGCCGCCGCGAGCTCCGGTGGACCCCGGACAGCGATGGCGTGTTTTCGACGCCAGGCGTACCTCTCCGTTCACAGCGGCGCCGGGATCACGGCTCTCCGAGCTCCTGGATCCGCGCGGGGTTGCGCGACGCACGGACACGCGGTTCGCGGCAAGGTCTGGCAATCCACCGGGAAACGTCGCTGGCACGGTGGTTGGAAGATGCTCGAAGTCCATGCATAGACTCCCTGCTTCGCTTCTCACATTCGCGGCCGCGTCGTCGCTTGCCGCACTCGGCTGCACCGACGACCCACCGACGCCGACCGAGGTCCGTGGCCAGATCTCGAGTGACCTCGGCAACGTCCTGCACGAGACCAACGCCGCAGTCTCGGGCAGCACGGCATCGCTGCCGGGCGGCGCGGCGCTCGCGATGGTCGACCAGGTGCTCGGCACGAGCACCCCGGCGAGCCTGCGCGTCCGCCAGCTGGCCGCGCCGTTGTTCGCGGGCCGCGCGAACGCAGACTCGCCGAGCAACGATCTGATCGACGCCGACGCGGCGGTGTCCTACCTCGATGATCAGCTGTTCACCGATGCCAATCACCTGGGCAACGGCATCTACCAGGTCCCACCGTCGCTGGTGTGCTCCCAGACCGCCGTCGACTCGAGCGGCAACCCGGTCGAGACGATCGACCCGGCATGCGCCGACCGGCTGGCCCAGGCGGACCTGCGGATCCGGGTCGCCCGCGACGGCGGCGCGCTGATCATCGCGATCCAGGTCGACGCCGATCACGACGAGCCGCTGCGCTTCACGCTGACCCACACCTCGCTCGCGGCCACGGTCGATCTCGATGGCATGCAGCGCGCGATCGCGGCGCTCGCCACGCTGTTCAACGAGGACCTGCCCAACGTGGCGCTCGCCGGCCAGGTCACCGCCAAGCTCGAGATCCTCGGCGCCGCGAAGCTGCAGGCGTCGACCACGATCGATCGCGACCTGTCGATCAAGGCTGCCAAGGCCGGCGCGAGCCTCGACGGCCCCGATGCGCTGATCCTGACCTCGGCGAAGGCCAAGGCATTCTCGGTCACCCTCGACGGCAATGCGAAGTCGGGCTCGTTCGTGGTGGGCCTCGGCGAGACCACCCTGAAGCTGCCTGCGTTCACCAACAACAAGCGGTTCGAGCTCGATCTGCCCGGCGCCACCGCGAACGCGACCTTCACCGCGAGCCAGCCGCTCACCCTGACGCAGGTCGGCCTCGGCAGCCGCACCACGACGGTGTCCCTCGACGGCGCCCGCGCGGAGACCATCGACATCAACGCGCACGACGGCCGCGCATTCGGTGCGACGGTGAGCCGCGACCCCACGACCGGCAAGGAGACGATCAGCGTCACGCCCAAGCTCGACTTCGAGCTCAGCGTCGACCACACCGTGCTCGGCGACACCCCGCCGGTCTACGACGTCACGCAGGTGCTGCTCGACGGAAGCGTCCGCACCGGCGGTGCGAGCAACCAGATCGAGGTCGTGACCGGCTCGTTCGGGATCGCCACCAGCCCGGCGGGCCACGGCTTCACCGCCAGCGCCGGCCAGTGCG
The DNA here is from genome assembly GCA_036265355.1 of Kofleriaceae bacterium. Classification (GTDB taxonomy): domain Bacteria; phylum Myxococcota_A; class Polyangia; order Haliangiales; family Haliangiaceae; genus JABFXX01. Next base: position 2,338 of record DATAPF010000094.1, read on the forward strand.
TGACCAGCACCAGCGCCGTCGATCCGGCCACCAGCGAGTCGTACACGCAGTACACCGTCGGCGCCTGCCACTGAGCTCGGGCGATCGTGGAGCGACGGACCTGCGTCTGCGTTCGCGCCGGCGCTGCGCATGGCGGTGACGTTGTGCGCGCCGGTCCAGATCTGCAGTGGCGGGCTCCACGGCTCGGCGCCCACGCGCTCCGTGTGAAGCACACGATCGGCGAGATCGGCGACCGCGAACATCGACGTGCACCCCGCGTCGCGCAGGAACAGCGCAGTGCGTCCCGCGCGGCTACGCGAGCTCGTACAGGTAGTCGACGAAGCCGCGGACCGCGGCGTCGATCCCGTGCAGCTTGGGATCGCTTGGCTCGATCAGGTAGTACTCGTCGGGGGCGTGCGCGCGGCTGCCGTGGCACAGGCCGAAGTGGCCGGCGGGCTGGCGGAGCGGATCGCCGGTGAACACGTAACCCGGCCACGAGCCGGCGAGCCGCGGCCACAGGATCGGCTTGATGCCGGCCTGCTGGTAGACCTTGACCTGGGACTGGATCAGCCGCGAGTCGGGGGACGTCGAGTTCGGGTCGTAGCCGCCGGTCATCTTGATGTCGAGATCGCCGTAGCCGCGCTTGGCGAGGTGGGCCTTGAGCTTGGCGAACGTGTCGGCGGCGGTCATGTCGGGGACCAGGCGCAGGTCGAGCTTGGCGGCGGCGCGGTGGGGCAGGATGGTCATGCCGCCAGGGCCGGTGTAGCCGCCGTAGATGCCCTCGATGTTGACGGTGGGCTTGCTCGCAAGGTCCTCGAGGGCCTGGCGCCAGTTCGCATCGTGCGCCCAGCGCTGGACGCCGAGCGACGCCTTGGACTCGGCCTCGTTCATTTGCCGGGCGGCGACGTCGAGCAGCTTGCGATCGCGCTCGCTCAGCGGCTTGACCCGCTCGAACAGGCCGTCGATCGCCGGATCGCCATCGGCGTTGACCAGGGTGCTCAGCGCCTGGACCAGGTGCCACGCCGGGCTGTCGACCCGGGCGCGATTGCTGGAGTGGATGTCCTTCTTGGGGCCGCGGCCCCAGGTGTCGGCGCTCGACACGATCTCGCACTCGACGACACCCTTGGCGCCGAGGTTGATCGTGACCGTGCCGTCGTTGCTCTGGCAGGCGTGCGGCATGAAGACGCCGTCGCACTTCTTGAGCTGGGCCTGGATGTCCGGCCGCGACACGACCTGCGCGAAGTGCGGCGAGCCGATCTCCTCCTCGCCCTCGGCGACGAACACCAGGTTGACCGGCAGCTTGCGGTTGGCGGCGCGGATCGCGTGGAGCGCGGCGAGGAACGTGGCCTGCGGGCCCTTCTGGTTGACCGCGCCGCGCCCCATGATCGCCTTGCCGAGCTTGGGGACCTCGACGATCGCGGCGTCCCACGGCGGCGAGCTCCACTCCTTGGGGTCGACCTGCTTGACGTCGTACATGAAGTACAGGCCGATCGTGCGCTTGGCGCCGGCGTCGAGCGTCGCGAAGATGCCGGGGTGGCCGTCGGTCGACACGCTCTCGACCTTGCCGAACCCGGCGTCGCGCAAGAGGCGCATGGTCAGATCGCGGCCCTCGGTGATGCCGCGGCTCTCGGCGGCGATCGTCGGCTGCTTGATCCACTCCTGGATCCGCGCGATGGTCTCGGCGCGCCGCTTCTCGATCTGATCGTAGATCGGCTTGAGGTTGGCGGCCGCGTGCGCCCGCCGCGGCAGCAGCGCGGCAGCCCCGACGACCGCCGCGCCATGCAGGAAGGTTCGGCGTTGCATCATGGCGCGCGACTATACACCTCGCCTGCTACCGTCCCGCCATGGCGCTCTATGCATTGAACCTGTTCGATCTGGCCGACAACGACGACTACCTGGCCTACTCCCGGCGCAGCGTCGCGGCGGTCGGCAAGCACGGCGGCAAGGTGGTCGCGCTCGGCCGGCTCGACGCCGCTGCGACCCCCGAGGCCGGCGATACCGCACCGCGGCAGGCCATGGTGCTCGTCGAGTGGCCGGATCGCGCGGCGTTCGAGGCGTTCCAGGATGACCCGGCGCACCACGAGCTGCACCCGCTGCGCCGCAACGGGACCCGCAATTACCTGTGGTGGGCGTACGAGCGGCTCGAAGACCTCCGCCCGCTGCTCAAGCGCTGAGCTACACTGCGCTCATGCGCAGCGCGCCCCTCCTCGCCGTGATCCCCGCGTTGATCGTCGCTGGCGGCGCCTGCGCCGGTGGCGCCGGTCCTGCACCGGAGCCGGAGTCCGCCGCCGAGGCCGGCCCGCGCTACGTGTCGATCGGCCGCGATGCACTCGACGCGGCGCTCGCGGTCGCCGACCGGCGCGGCGCCGCGCTGCACGTGCTCGACCTCGACGGCGACGTCGCGGTGATCGAGGTCGATGCCCGCGACCTCGGCCTGCTCGCCGAGCAGGTCCACGCGCGCCACGACCGCTGCGGCGGCTTCCTGGTGCACGACAGCTACGCCGACGCGCGCGCCGCGATCCCGGTCCATACCGACCCCCACCACGCCGACCCGAGCCACGCCGTCCGCCCCGAGCTCGACTACACGCTCGATCGGGCCGCGGCGGTGCGCGCCGTGCTGCCGGCGGTCGATGCCACGCGGATCCGCGACACGATCCGGGCGCTGTCGGCGATGCCGACCCGCTACTACCAGTCGCGTACCGGCGCCGAGGCCGCGCGCTGGCTGCAGGGCCAGTGGCGCGGCCTGACCGGCCGGCCGGACGTCACGGTCGAGCTGGTCGACCACGGCTATGCCCAGCCGTCGGTGGTGCTCACCGTCCCCGGCGGTGCGCGCGCCGATGAGGTCGTGGTGATCGGCGGCCACCTCGACTCGATCAGCCTGCTCGGTGCGGCGAGCGCGGCGCCCGGCGCCGACGACGACGCCTCCGGCATCGCCACGGTCACCGAGGTCGCGCGCGTGCTGCTCGCCCACGACTACCGCCCGGCGCGCACGATCCAGTTCATGGCGTACGCCGCCGAGGAGGTCGGCCTGCGCGGCTCGCAGCTGATCGCGCGCGATTACCAGCGCCGCGGCGTCCGCGTCGTCGGAGCGCTCCAGCTCGACATGACCAACTACCGGGGGTCCGACAAGGACATCTGGCTGATCAATGACTACACCAGCGCGGCGCAGAACGCGTTCCTCGGCCGGCTGATCGACACGTACGTCGGCGCGAGCTGGGGCATGGACGCCTGCGGCTACGCCTGCTCGGATCACGTGTCGTGGCACCGCATCGGGGTCCCGGCCTCGATGCCGTTCGAGGCGCGCGCCCGCGATCGCAACCGCGCGATCCACACCCGCCGCGACACGCTGGAGACCAGCGACGCCAGCGCCCAGCACGCGGCGAACTTCGCGCGGCTCGCCGCCGCCTATGCGATCGAGCTCGGCAAGGGCGAGCTCGGCAAGGGCGAGCTCGGCAAGCCGGGCGCGCGCGTCACGCGCGTCACCGCGACCTTCTCGCCGGTGGTCGACGGGTCCGCACCGCGCTCACCGGGGCACCCCGGCGCCGCCGCGTGCATCGCGCTGTTCCTCGCCGCGCTGTGGCTCGCGCGCGCGGCCGCCGGCCGGATCGGCTAGACCGCCGCGGCGGCGCGCGCCACCGGCTCGACCGGCAGGCCGAGCATCGCGCGGACCTCGGCGAGCGGGGTCGCCCAGTGGTCCTCCCAGGCGAAGGTCGGCAGCCGGCGGCCCGTGCGCTTGCCGGTGCGATACAGCGTCACCACGTCGCGCAAGACGCCGACGTCGCGCTGCTCGCGCACCCGGCGCAGTGTGCCGAACACCGTGAGGAACGCGCTGCCGAGCGCGCCGGTCTGCGAGAACGAGAACGCCTGGAGCGCGATCTCGCCGGCCGGATCGGTCTCGCAGCCGGTCACGACGTGCCACAGGTCGTGGGTCTGTCGCAGCCGCTGGACCACGTACGACCGCCGCGGGTTCGTGATGCCCGGAGGCGCGCCGTCGAAGATCTCGGGCGTGATGCCGTGCGCGCGCAGAAACTTCGCGTACGCGTGGCCGAGCGTGCCCTCGGGCAGCGCGGCGAGCTTGTCGAGATCGACCGTGCGCGAGTCGATCGCGCGGTGCTCGGCGTACAGCGCCTCGCCCTCGGGATTCGCGAAGAACTGCGCGACCCGTTCCCGGTTCGACTGGCCGCTGTTGATCACGCTGAGGAACGCGAGCACCTGCTCGGTGTCCTCGGGCTTGTTCAGGACCTTGCGGAGCAAGCCGAGGCCGAGCTTCCAGCGCTGCACGCTGGTCAACGAATCGAGATCGGGCGGAACGCCGTCCGGCATGCCCGCGGTCGCGCCCGGCATCGGTGCGGCGGGTGCCGAGGGGTTGGAAGACGGGGTGGAAGAAGTAGAGGTCTCTGTCTGCATCGCCAGCTCCTGATCACCTATTGTCACAATGATAATAGCGGCCGGCGCGTTGTCAAGGCGACGATCGAACCCCGTGGTAGGTTCGCCTAATGGCGCGGACTCGCAAGCCTTTCGCCCGGCGGCTCGCCGCGGTCGTGCCGCGGCGACGGCGCAGCCCCGAGCTCGCGCGCCGGGAGATCCTCGACGCGGCCGAGCGCGTGTTCGCGCACTTCCAGCCCGATCAGGTCGGGCTCAAGGAGGTCGCGCGCGAGGCCGGCGTGAGCCACGCGCTGATCACGCACTACTTCGGGACCTACGCCGGGCTGATCGAGGCCGCGCTCGAGCGCCGGACCCGCGCGACCCGCGAGGCGGCGCTCGCCCGGCTGCGCGCGCCCGATGCGCTGTCGCGGCCCGGCGAGCTGCTCGAGCTGCTGTTCCGCGCGCTGCAGGACCCCGTGCACCTCCGGCTGCTGCGCTGGATGATCGCCAGCGAGCGGCCGGCGGCGAGCCACGCGTTCGCGCTCCAGGAGCGCGGCCTCGCGGTGATCGCCGAGCAGGTCGCGCGCGCGCTCCGCCCCGAGTCGGACCCCGTGCTGCTGCGCGACGTCGAGATCACGCTGCTCACCGCGGTGTCGGCCGCGTACGGCTACGCGCTCGCCAAGCGCACGCTCGCCCCCGCGCTCGGCCGCGAGCCGTCGCGCGAGCTCGACGACGAGGTTCGCCACGCGCTCGCCGCGATGATCGAGACCCAGCTCCGGCGGTGACCGCCGGCTCACGGCCGGAACATCTGGTACAGCGCGAGCACGACCTCGACGACGATCAGCGCGAGGATGTAGTACTCGACGTTGAGCGAGCGCCGCGCCTGGTTGAGCTCCAGCATCGTGCGCGCCGCGGTGGTCACCAGCGACAGCTTGCTCTCCAGCACCAGGTGGCGCTCGCGGATCTCGTACTCGTCCTCGAGCCGCGCGTACAGCCGGTCGAGGTCGCCGCGGTCCCACAACAGCTCCGGCTTCTCCAGCACCTCGGCGCGATCGACCAGCTGGTGCTCGACCAGCATCGCGTCGCCGATGTGGCGCACCAGGTCGCTGTGCCGCCACGGCAACCTGCGCGGCGCGCGCTTCATCGAGACCGCCAGCGGCTCGATCGAGTCGAACGCCGTCCCGATCTCCTGCTCGTTGCGCGCCAGCACCACGCTCTTGGCCAGGATCTCCGCGATCACCTGCATGCGCTCGATCGACGACTCCTTGATCACCAGCGCGTCGGGCTCGACCGCGTCGGCGTCGCCGATCCGGATCGTCGCGCGCTCGCTCTCGGGCACCGGGTAGCGGCCGTGGATCCGCGGCGTGAGGTCGTGGAGGAACCGCTCCTGCGCGACGGTGTCGACCGCGAAGAACACGACCGCGCCGGAGCGAAACAGCATCGCGCAGCCGGCGCCGACCGCGACCGTCACCGGCAGGTGGTTCGACAGCCGCGGGTCGATGCCGCGCACGTCGACTCGCTCGGCGACGTTGAGCGCCCGGGCCTCGAACCGCGCGCCGAGCTCGCGGATCGCGTCGTGGGACTCACGGCTCGACTCCATCGAGACCTCGGGGCGGGGCACGTCGCGCAGCGCGTCCATCTCCGGCAGTGTACTGCGGCTCACCACACGCGCGGCACCAGCCGGTGCGTCACCCGGCGGCGGTACGCGCCGTAGCCCGGCAGCTGACTCGCGAGCAGGTTTTCCTCGTCGAGCAACCGCGCCACGATCACCGCGGCCATCGCCGCCACCGGCACGAGCCCCCACCACGAGCCCAGCGCGATCGGCACGCCGACCATCATCACCAGCGCGCCGGTGTACATCGGATGGCGGACCACGGCGTACGGTCCGGTCGATATCAGCGGCTGCTCGCGGCGGACCTCGACGACCGCCGAGGCGAACGTGTTGGCCCGGAACACCCGGAACACCACGTACAGCCCGATCACGACCAGCGCGTCGCCGGCGATGACCGCGGCCGCCGGCACGCGCGACCAGCCTTCGCGGTGGTCGAACCCCGCCACGACGAACACCGCCAGGTACGCCAGCGTGGCGAGCCCCTGGATCCACTTCTGGCGCGGCGTCGGCTCGGCCGCCGGGCCGGCCTGCACGCGCCTGGCCAGCAGCGCCGGATCGCGGCGCGCCAGGTCGACCGTGACCAGGGCGCCCGCGGTCGCGAACACGGCGAGGAACGCCCAGGCCTGCCAGTAGTCGAGCGAGCCGGCTGGTCCGAACAGCGCGGCGGCGAGCACGGCGAACAGGAAGACGAAGCCTGCGACGGCTTTCCGGTTCACGGCCGTCATCCCTGCTTGCTACCACGCGCGCGTCGTGCCGGTCGAGGAATGCCCTCCCACAGCATGCATGCCTGGTTTCGGGCGGTTGGCCTGCGGGCGCGAAAAAAACGCTCGTCGCGGGTCACATCGGCCCCGCCCGTTCCGTCAACGCGGGTACGAACCAGCTCACTGTCGTGACGGAGGACCCATGACCTCGAAGAACCACCGCATCGCTTACTGGGTGACCACCGCGATCCTCGCATTCGTGTTGCTGAGCGGCGGTGCGGCCAACGTGCTGCGCCAGCCAGACGCCGCCGCCGGGATGGTCCACCTCGGCTACCCGCTGTACTTCGTGACGATCCTCGGGATCTGGAAGCTGCTCGGCGGCGTGACCGTGCTCGTACCCGGGCTGCCGAGGCTCAAGGAGTGGGCGTACGCGGGCGCCGTGTTCGATCTGACCGGCGCGACGATGTCGCACCTCGCGGTGGGCGACGACGTGCGGCACATCGTCACGCCGCTGGTGCTCGCGGCGGTGGCGCTCGCATCGTGGGCGCTGCGGCCGGCGGGGCGCGCACTGGCGCCGGCGGGGCGCGCGTGAGGTATGCCATGACCGTGGATGAACCCGATGCACTGACGGCGCCCTTCGAGGAGCACCGCGCTCACCTGCGTGCGGTCGCGTACCGGATGCTCGGCTCGCGGAGCGAGGCGGAGGACGCGGTCCAGGAGGCGTGGCTGCGGTTGCACCGCGCCGGCGCGAGCGGCGTCGAGAACCTGCGAGGCTGGCTGACCACCGTGGTGTCGCGGGTCTGCCTCGACATGCTGCGATCGCGGCGGTCGCGGCGCGAGGAGCCGCTGGAGGCCCAGCCCGAGCGCGCGGGCGGGGCCGCCGCCGACCCCGAGAGCGAGGCGGCGATGGCGGACTCGGTCGGCCTCGCGCTGCTGGTCGTGCTCGACACGCTGGCTCCCGCCGAGCGGCTCGCGTTCGTGTTGCACGATCTGTTCGCGCTGCCGTTCGAGGAGATCGCCGGCATCGTCGGGCGCTCGCCGGCCGCGGCGCGCCAGCTCGCCAGCCGCGCGCGCCGCCGGGTCCAGGGCGCCCCCGCGCCGGACGCCGAGCTCCCCCGCCAGCGCGGGCTGGTCGACGCGTTCCTCGCGGCGCTGCGCGGCGGCGACGTCGACGCGCTGGTCGCGGTGCTCGATCCCGACGTCGTGATCCGCGCCGACCGCGGCGTGGCGCCGCCGGACGGCGCGGAGACCCGCGGGGCGGCCAGCTGGGCCCGCCAGGCGGTCCAGTTCTCGCGCGCCGCCCAGGGCGCGGTGGTGCCGGCGCTGATCGACGGCGAGATCGGGCTGGCCCTGGCGCCGCGCGGCCGGGTGCTCCGCGTGCTGCGCTTCACGATCGACGGCGGCCGGATCACCGAGATCGACATCGTGGCGGATCCGGCGCGGCTCGAGGAGCTCGACGTCGCGGTGCTCCCTATCTGAGCGCGGGCGCCCGCGGCGAGCGGCCCGCCTCGAATGCGCCTCGGTGCTGGTGTTCGGCGCGGGCTTCGCGTATGAGTGCGGCATGCCGAACACCTGGGACCCGCTGTCGCTGTCGCCCGAGGTCGCGCTGGAGCGCCTCGTCGAGGGCAACCAGCGGTTCCGCCGCGGGGACGGCGCGGTCGCCGGGCGAGGCTTCGATCCGGCGCGCGCGGTGGGGACCCAGCGGCCGTTCGCGATCGTGCTCGGCTGCTCGGACTCGCGGACGCCGGTCGAGATCGTGTTCGACCAGGGGTTCGGCGACCTGTTCGTCGTGCGGGTCGCCGGCAACATCGTCGCGCCGTCGATCGTCGGGTCGATCGAGTTCGCGGCATCGCAGTTCGGGACGCGGCTGGTCGTGGTGATGGGCCACACCGGCTGCGGCGCGATCGCCGCGACCCTGCACGCGCTCGACACCGGCATGGATCCCGCGTCGAAGAACCTGCGCGCGATCACCGGCCGGATCGCGCCGCACGTCGAGGCGATCGCGCGGGCGGGCGGTCCGGACGCCTCGGGCGAGGCGATGCGCGCCAACGTGCGCGCGTCGGTCGACCACCTGAGGCACGGCAGCCAGATCCTGGAGGAGCTGGTGCTCAAGGGCCGCGTCCGCGTGGTCGGCGCCGAGTACGAGCTGCAGACCGGCCAGGTCGTGTTCTTCGATCACTGACGGCCATGGACCCTCGGTCTGTCACCCGCCCGATCGCGCCGCTGTTCGCGGCCGGCGCTGTGGCGAAATAGCACGTTCAGTCGGCGTTCAAGGCCCCGGCGGAACGCTGTGTTGCACGCTGTGCGTGCGACCGGCGCCGCCAGCCACCCTCGTCGTTTCGGAAGTCGAGGATCCCATGTTCACACGTCGCGAACTGCTGACCCGCGGAACCACCCTGCTGCTCCTGATCCCGGTCGTGGGCTGCTCGTCGAGCGGCGACGACGGGGGAGGGAGCTGCGCCGGCGTCGAAACCACGTCGACGGTCGACGCGTCGCATACCCACACGCTGTGCGTGCTGACCGCCGACCTGACCAGCCCGCCCGGCGGGGGGAAGCTGTACACGACGAGCAACGTCGGCTCCCACACCCACACGGTCATGCTGACCGCCGCCAACCTGGCCGCGATCAACAGCGGTCAGACGGTGATGGTCACCTCGTCGACCGATCCCGATCCGGTCAACGGCATGGCGCACTCGCACGACTTCATGATCACGAAGATGTGATCGGGCCGCGAGCAGCTCGCTTGCGCCGCTGCCGGCGCGGCGCGATGATCCGCGGATGTCCAGGTCCGCCTGGTTCGTGATCCTCGCGGCGTGCGGTGGCGCGCAGCGTGAACCTGTGGCCGCGCCGGCCGAGCGGCACGCCCTGCAGCACCATTTCGAGAGTGCCGAGGCCTGCGCGAGGTCGTTCGACGACCCGGCGCGCGACCGCTGGCAGCAGCCGCAGCTCGTGCTCGAGGCGCTCGAGCTCGGCCCCGGGATGGTGATCGCCGACATCGGCGCAGGGACCGGCTACTTCTCGGTGCGGCTGGCGCGCGCGGTCCCCGACGGCCAGGTGATCGCGACCGACATCGAGCCCGACATGATCCGCTACCTGACCGAGCGCGCGGCCCGCGAGCAGCTGCCCAACCTGCGCGCCGTGCGGACGCCGCCCAGCGATCCGCAGCTCGCGCCGGGCACGGTGGACCGCATCCTCGTGGTCGACGTCTGGCACCACATCGACGACCGCGCCGGCTACGCGCGCGCGCTGGCCCGGGCGCTGCGGCCGGGCGGCAAGCTCGCGATCGTCGACTTCACCCGCGAGGCCACGCACGGACCGCCGGCGGAGCTGCGGCTCACCCCCGAGCAGGTGATCGGCGAGCTGCGCCAGGCCGGGCTCGCGGCGGCGCTGTCGCCGATCGTGCTGCCGGATCAATACATCGTGATCGGCAGCCGGTGAACAGGTCAGTCGAGTAGCCGCGCGCCCGGCCACTCGACTTGCCGCTCGCCGGCGCGGCGCGCGGAGCCGCGAGCGTGTGGCAGCTCGCGCAATCGCGTGCGCCGCGAGCGCGATGACAGTTCGCTTTCACGCCAAGTGCACGGCGCTGTCGACCGCGGGTGACGACGTGATTCCCGCGGAATACAGCGCAGCGCTGGCACCTCGACTGCACTTGCGACCGGACATCTTCCCACCCGCATTCGAGGAGCCACGATGAACACCGAGACGTTTGACCAGCTCACCGCCGACGAACTTGCCCGCCCGAACGGCGGCATCCCCGCCTCTGCGCAGTGGATCATGATGCACGAGTCGGGCGGCAGCACGACCGCCGGCCACCTCCACGCGCAGGGCAGGGGCGACGGCACGCCGGGCAACCCATCGTCGGCGTTCGGCGCGTTCCAGATGATCGAGGCCCAGCGCAAGAAGTACATGGGTGCCGACTACCAGTCGACCGACTTCAACAAGCAGTACGCGGCGGCGACCCACTACGTCGGCGATCGCTACGGATCGTGGGACGCGGCCAAGAGCTTCTGGCAGGGGCACCACTGGTACTAGACCGCCGTGCGGCCGTGCGGCCGTGCGGCAGCTAGCGCGTCGCCGTGACCGCCGGCTCCGGGCTCGCGGGCAGCTTCGCGAAGCCCCAGACCGTCGAATCCGCCGCCGGCGCAGCCTGCTTCGAGAACCCGGCGACCGCCGGCGCAGGCTCGCCGGCCGGCAGCGTGGCATAGCCCCACGTCGTGGGCTCGTCGCCGGGGGCCACCGGCGCGCTGGCGTAGCCCCAGGTCGAGGGCGCGGCGCACGCCGCGAGCGGCAGCAGGAGCGTGACCAGCAGCGCGGACAGCGAGGCGAATCGCGACGCGGATCGCGAGATCGATGAGTGCGAATGAGCTCGTCTTGACATGGCAGTTCTCCTGGATGCCGATGGAGCAACTCCCATGCAAGGAAGCGCCGCGGCAGAACTCTCTACGCAGCTCTCGCAGCTCGGTTACCGCGAGATCCGAGCTCCACGCAGGCCGATCACGCGCGCGCGGCGCGCGCGAGCAGCACCTGAGGTCGCGGAGACCCACGGGGCTGAGCGCACCCGGGTGGCGCGTGCACCGCGCACGGCGCTTTTCCGAGCTCGCGCGACCGTCTGATCGTGCGTCCTCCGAGGAGATCGCGCGGATCTTGCGCGGCGGCGCAGCGCATGACCGCCCACCGCGCATCGCTTGCGCGTTTTCCGGCGGCCGTGCCGCAACCGCCGCAGGTGCCGGCAGCGCGGCACCTGCGGCGCCCGAAGATCGCTTGAAGTTCGGATGGATAGGGCAGCTCGTCGGATCGCGTACGCGATCCCCGGCACCTGGCCAGAACTTTGCTGTACGCGATTGCATGAAGACCAAGCGTTGGGTTGCTGTCCTGCTCGCCCTGGTACTCGTGCCGACGGCACTGTTGTGGGGTGCGTTCCTCCTGATCCCGGCCGCGCTGCTGCTGGTGCCGGTCGTGCTGCTCGTCGCGGTCGCCGCGGTGCCGGCGCTGCTGGTGGCGGCGACGTCGAGGCGGCCCGACACGGCGCGCCGACAGGAGCCGGTGGCCGTTGCGCCGGTCTACACGTCGACCTAGCGCCGCGACCAGACGCGCAGATCCTGCGCGTGGCACGATAGCGCCATGTACCTCCCGGCGCTGTTCCACGAGACCCGGACGCCTGTCCTCCACGATCTGATCCGCGCCCATCCGTTCGCCGTGCTGGTCACCCTGGACGCCACCGGCCTGGTCGCGAACCACCTCCCGATGGAGATCGACGCTATGGCCGGTGCGCTCGGCACGCTGCGCGGCCACGTCGCCCGCGCCAACCCGGTGTGGAAGGCGCACCGGACGGACGTCGAGGCGATGGCGGTGTTCCAGGGTCCGCAGTGCTACATCACGCCGTCGTACTACGCGACCAAGGCGGCGACCGGGAAGGTCGTCCCGACCTGGAACTACGCCACGGTCCACGCCCACGGGCCGCTGCGCGTGATCGAGGACACGGCCTGGCTGCGCCGGTTCGTCGAGCAGCTGACCGACCGGCACGAGGCGGCGCGCCCCGCCGGCGAGACGCCGTGGCACGTCGGCGACGCGCCCGAGGCGTTCATCGACACCATGCTCAAGGCGATCGTCGGCATCGAGCTGCCGATCGCGCGGCTCGACGGCAAGTGGAAGGTCAGCCAGAACCGCCCGGACGAGGATCGCGCCGGCGTGGTGGCGGGCCTCGGGGCCGGCGATCCGATGCAGCGCGCGATGGCGGAGCTGGTCCGCGAGCGGATGCCGTGAGCGGAGCGGCGCGCGCCGCCGTCAGTCCTCGCCCCACTCGCGGATCCGGTAGAGCGCGTGGACCTCGCGGGTCGCCGCCGCGAGATCGCCGGCCCAGGCCAGGCCGCGGCGGTGCAGCAGCGCCGCGGTGTCGGCGCCGCGCACGTATTCCGCTCGGGTCCGGCGATGGCCGCGCCAGGCGAAGTTCGCCGGGCAGCCGGCCGCGACGCCGGCCATCTGCAGCGCGCGCCGGTCGCGGCCGATGTCGCCGCGCACGAGCTCGGCGAGCTCGAGCGTCATGCCCCACGCGAACCACATCAGATCGCCCTCGAGCGTGTGGCGACCGGCGGTGGCGCTGCGCGGATCGTCCGGCGCGATGCGGGCCGCGCGGTCCGGCGCCGGCGGCAGGTCGTCGATCGCGAACCGGTGGATCGCGGTCAGGTAGTCGGCCTGGACCTCGGCCTGCCGCGGATCCCCGAAGTGCCGGCCGAAGATCGCGGCGACCAGCTCGTCGACCTCGCTGACCGCCGCGGCGACCTCGGGCCGGGCGAGCTCGTCGTGGATCCGCTGCGGGCCCGACCTGTACAGCGCCGCCTGGGTCCATGCCCGGAACAGCGGCGGCCGGCTCGCGCGCGGCAGCAGCAGCGTGAGCAGGCCGGGCTCGCCGCGATCGTCGCCGAAGTAGAACCGGCCGCGCGACTCCGGGTGATAGACGTCCCAGTACTCGGTCCACGCGTCGAGCTCGTGGAAGTACGAGACGTGGCGGGCGAGGTCGTCTGCGCTCAGCCGAGCACCACCACGTCGCCGGCCTGGATGTGCGCGCCGAGCTGCTTGGTCACGGTCTCGTGAAGCGCGGCCGAGAGCCGCTCCGCGACCCCGGCGGTCTTGATCTGCGACACATCGCGCAGCGCCCCGAGCAGGTGGGCGACGTCCTTGAGCTCCTCGGGGTTCCACCCCGGGATGCGATGGATCTTGCCGTCCTTGCCGATGTACCAGCCGCCGCCGTCCGAACCAATGAAGATGATCCGATTCATTGCCTGTCTCCTCCTTGCGCCTGTATCAACGAGCCCAGATCGCGACGACAGGCGCTGTCGTCGCCGCGATGTCTCCGCAATCCAGGCGGAGCTGCCTCGATGGTCTCACGATACCCCGCGGGGTCGACATGCACAATCGATCTTTCCCGATGATCGATTGGCTCGACTCCGCACATGCGAATCAAGCAGTGTTTGCGTCTGTGCGCAGCGCATCGCGGATCACCGGCCGCCCGGGGCGGCGGTCGTTGCCACGGCCGTGTGACGTCTCGAGCTCCGGGCTGCCACGTGACAGCACGGTGTCGACGCGAAGCCGGCGAGCCTGCGAGGCGGTGGATCGGCAGTGCCGGGCTGGGCGGGCTTCACGCTGATCGACGCGGTCCGCGCGCCGCACGCGCGTGGGACCGAGTATAGTCCCGCGCGCGATGTCGGCGCTGTTCTCTCCGTTCCCCCTGCGCGGGCTGGCGCTGCGCAACCGCGTGATCGTCTCACCGATGTGCCAGTACTCCTCGGTCGACGGCCGGGCCACCCCGTGGCATACCGTCCACCTGGGCTCGCTGGCGCTGTCGGGCGCCGGCATGCTGTGCACCGAGGCGACCGCGGTCGAGGCCGACGGCCGGATCTCGCCGGCGGACCTCGGACTGTACGACGACGCCACCGAGGCGGCGCTGCAGCCGGTGCTCGCGGCGATCCGGGCGCACTCGAAGATCCCGGTGGCGATCCAGCTCGCGCACGCCGGACGCAAGGCGTCGACCCACGTGCCCTGGCAGGGCGGGGCGCAGATCCCCGTCGCGCAGGGCGGCTGGCGGACCCACGCGCCGTCCGCGCTGACCCAGCGGCCCGGCGAGGAGCCGCCGATCGTGCTCGATGCCGCCGGGCTCGCCCGCGTGCGCGACGCGTTCGCCGACGCCGCCCGCCGCGCCGCGCGGCTCGGCGTCGATGCCCTGGAGCTGCACGCCGCGCATGGCTACCTGCTCCACCAGTTCCTGTCCCCGCTCGCCAACCAGCGCGGCGACGCGTACGGCGGCTCGCTCGCCCACCGCATGCGGTTCCCGCTCGAGGTGTTCGAGGCGGTCCGCGCGGCGTTTCCCGGGGACCGCCCGGTCGGCGTCCGGGTCTCGGCGACCGACTGGATGGATCACGGCTGGGACCTCGAGCAGACGATCGCGCTCGTCCGCGAGCTCGCCGGGCGCGGCGCCGACTGGATCGATGTGTCGTCGGGGGGCATCTCGCCGGCGCAGAAGATCGTCCTCGGCCCGGGCTACCAGGTGCCGTTCGCCGAGGCGATCAAGCGTGCGACCGGCGTGCCGACGATGGCGGTCGGCCTGATCACCGCGCCGGCGCAGGCCGAGGACATCGTCGCCAGCGGCCAGGCCGACCTGGTCGCGCTCGCCCGCGCGATGCTCTACAACCCGCACTGGCCGTGGCACGCGGCCGCCGAGCTCGGCGCCACGGTCGACGCGCCGCCGCAGTACTGGCGGTCCGCGCCGGCCGGCCACGCCGGGCTGTTCGGGGACCAGAAGCCGCGCTGAAGCCAGAGACGCGAACGATGGAGGCATCATGACCGCTCACGGCAGGGTTGCGATCATCACCGGCGCGGGGCGCGGCATCGGCAAGGCGACCGCGCTGGCATTCCTGCGCGACGGCTACCGCGTCGCGCTCGCGGGCCGCCACCTGGATACGCTCGAAGCCACCGCGGCGGAGTCCGGCGCCGGCGACCGCGCGCTCGCGATCCCGGCCGACGTGACCGATCCCGCCGCGGTCGATGCGCTGTTCGACGGCGTCCGCGCCGGGTTCGGCCGGCTCGACGTGCTGTTCAACAACGCCGGGACCGGTGCGCGCCCGGTGCCGATCGACGAGCTCACCGTCGACGAGTGGCGCCACGTGGTCGCCACCAACCTGACCGGCGCGTTCCTGTGCGCGCGGGCGGCGTTCCGGCTGATGAAGGACCAGGACCCGCGCGGCGGGCGGATCATCAACAACGGCTCGATCTCGGCGCACGCGCCGCGGCCGAGCTCGGCGCCCTACACGGCGACCAAGCACGCGATCACCGGCCTCACCAAGTCGCTGTCGCTCGACGGCCGGCCGCACGACATCGCGTGCGGTCAGATCGACATCGGCAACGCGCTGACCGAGATGACCGCGCGGATGGCCAAGGGCGTCCCGCAGGCCGACGGCTCGGTGCGGCCGGAGCCGGCCTTCGACGTCGCCCACGTGGCCAATGCGGTGCTGCACATGGCCAATCTGCCGCTGGACGCCAATGTCCAGTTCATGACGATCATGGCGACCAAGATGCCGTTCATCGGGCGCGGCTGAGCGATCCCGACCTGGAACAGCCCAGCGCCTCGCCGCCGGCGCAGGCTCGCCGATACGCCGCGGCTGCCTTGGCGGCGTCGCGGACCACCCCGATGCCCTGTTCGTAGAGGTCACCGACGTTGACGCAGCCGATCGTTGCGATCGATCTCGCGCGGCCGGGTCTCCCAGTCCAGCTTGACGTGCGGCCGCAGCATGGCGTCGATCAGCCAGACATCGACGGGGGCACCGTCGTACACATCGCGGGATAGTGGCTCTGCGAGCCGGTGAAACCTCTCCCGGGGCTCATCCTTGGAGAACGCGCTGTCCTTGAGGACGAACGCGACCACGCGGCGATCGCCGTCGCGCGTCACCTCGACGCTCCACTTCGCGTCCGTGCGAAGTTGCTTGAGCGCGACAAGCTCTTCGCCGACCCTCTGAGCTTCCGCCCGGGGGACGCCGTCGGTATAGAACACGCTACTCTCTCCGAGCATCACCTTGTCGGGTCTGGTCGCGGCCGCGCGGATCTCGATGACGCTGGCGATCGCTGCAAAGTAGATCGCGAGCGACGCCACGCCCAGGCCGGCGGCCCGCCAGCTCGATCCGCGGCTGCCGCCGGCAGAAACGTGACGGTCGTATGCGTCGCCCTGGAGTGAGCTCGCGAGCATGTTCAGCGCGAGGATCGGGATGAACGCCAGAACCAGCGTGAACATGCCCCCGGTGGCGAGCCCGATCGCGATCAAGGCTGCCATCGCGAGCACGCCGAGCCCGATCGCCGTGCGCGCTTTCGCTGGTTCACCGAGGCGCTTGTAGTTCAGCCCTATCAGCCACGCGCCGCCGAGCGGACCGCCGAGGAACGTCGCCAGCGTGACCTGACCCGCCGAGTACATCGGATGGATCGAGATCACCGTGACATCGGCCGGGAGACCGGGGGTCGGAGGACTCTTGGAGTCGACACGTAGCATGGCCCCGGAACGTAACATGCCTGTCGGAGACCGGCGCAGTGCGGGTCGCGATCAGGTCAGGCCGGTGACCTCGCCGTGCTCGTCGAGATCGATGTGCTCGGCGGCCGGCGCATCGGGCAGGCCGGGCATCCGCATGATGTCGCCGCAGATCGGGATCAGGAACCCGGCGCCGGCGGCGATCTCGATCTCGCGCACCGTGAGCGTGAAGCCCTCGGGCCGGCCGAGCAGGCTGGCCTGCTCGGAGAACGAGTACTGGGTCTTGGCCATGCAGATCGGCAGGTGCGACAGCCCGAGCTCGGCGATCGTCTTCAGATCGGTCTTCGCCTTGGCGGCCAGCGCGATCTCGCCGGCGCCGTACAGTCCGCGCGCGATCGCCTCGATCTTGGCCTCGACCGGGGCGTCGAGCGAATAGGCGAACTTCGGCGTGCGCGCGCCGGCCTCGGCCGCCGCGACCACGGCAGCCGCCGCGTCCATCGCGCCCTCGCCGCCGTGCGCGAAGTGATCGCTCGCGACCACGGTCGCCTCGTGCTTGCCGCACAGCTCGCGCACCAGGGCGAGCTCGTCGTCGGTATCGGCCGCGAACCGGTTGATGACGACGACCGGCTGCAGCCCGAAGAACCGCGCGTTGTCGAGGTGCCGCGCGAGGTTGGGAAACCCGCGGCGGATCGCGTCGCTGTTGGGCAGCGCCAGCTCCTTGACCGGGATACCGCCCTGGTACTTGAGCGCGCGGATCGTCGCGACCAGCACGACCGCGTCCGGCCACAGCCCCGACGCGCGGCACTTGAGGTCGAGGAACTTCTCGCCGCCGAGGTCGAACCCGAACCCGGCCTCGGTCACGACCCAGTCCGCCAGGCTCAGGCCCAGGCGGGTCGCGATCACCGAGTTGGTGCCCTGGGCGATGTTGCCGAACGGCCCGCCGTGCAGGATCGCCGGCGTGCCCTCGAGGGTCTGCACCAGGTTGGGCTGGATCGCCTCGCGCAGCAGCGCGGTCATCGCGCCGTGGACCTTGAGATCGCGGGCGTAGATCGGCCGCCGGCCGCGGCTGAACCCGATGAAGATGTTGCCGAGCCGCTCCTTGAGATCCGCGGTCGACTGCGCAAAGCACAGGATCGCCATCACCTCGGACGCGGCGGTGATGTCGAACCCGGCCTCGCGCGGCACGCCGTTGCCCGATCCGCCGAGCCCGATCACGATCCGGCGCAGTGCGCGGTCGTTCATGTCGATCACGCGCTTCCACCGGATCGTGAGCGGATCGAGATCCAGCGCGCTCTTCTTGCTGTGCAGGTGGTTGTCGACGATCGCGGCGAGCAGGTTATGGGCCTTCTCGACCGCTGCGAAGTCGCCATTGAAGTGGAGATTGATGTCCGCGTGCGGGATCAGCCGGGCGCGGCCGCCGCCAGTCGCGCCGCCCTTCATGCCGAACACCGGTCCGAGCGACGGCTCGCGCAGCACGACGGCCGCGCGCTTGCCCAGCCGCGACAGGCCGTCGGCCAGACCGATCGACGTCGTGGTCTTGCCTTCGCCGGCCGGCGTCGGTGTCACGGCCGACACCAGGATCAGCTTCGACCTCGCGGCGTGCGCCAGGTCGATCCGCGCGAGCGGCAGCTTGGCCTTGATGCGCCCGTACGGCTCGATCTCGTCGGCGGTCAGCCCGAGCCGCGCCGCGATCTCGGCGATCGGGCGCGGCTTCGCGGTCGCCAGCGGATCGAGCGCAGCCTCGGAATTCGGTGGGATCATCCGGGATTCATCCCATCCCGGCCGGGCCGGACGCAACCGCCATCCGGCGACTACATCGCGCGCAACATGCGCCGCGACGCAACGCACGATCGTTGACCCGCCGCGTCATGCGTTGCCTCGACGGAGCCGCGTCACGCGATCTGCCGGCTCAGGTCACCACGAACGACAGCACGGTGCCTGCAAAGCTGCCGGTATTCAGCTGCGCCTGGTGCCAGTTCCTGGCTTCCTCGTGGTTGCCGTACATGCGGAAGAAGAACAGCGGATCTCCCGCTGACAGCGTACCCTTGCTCTCGTCGTCGCGGCGTGCGTAGTTTTCCATCGTGATGTAGTCGGTGCCACTCTTCGCGACCACGCCGCCGAAGTGATACAGGAACACCTTGTCGCGGTCGATGTCCTTTTCTTCTTCCGCGGTGGGCACGCCAAACGTCGTGATGGCGTCGCCGATGCTGGGTGTCATGAACTCGTTGAGGTGGTACCTCGCGAGCAGCACGTCCAGCGCCTCCTTGTCCGTGGTCTGCAGCTCGCGGAACCGCAGGCTCATCGCGTCGATCAACGCCACGAACGGGTCCCGCTTGCCCTTCTTGGTGTACGCGTCGTACGCCTTCGCGTACTGGCCGGTGTAGTCGTCGTGCGTGAGCTCGGTGAGGATGGTCGCCAGGATCGTGTAGGCTTGCATCGTCGCGCCGAACTCCACGCCCAGCTTGCCGGTCACGAACTCCGCCATCTCGTTGCAGCGCTGCGGCGTCCGGACCTCCAGCCCTTGCTGCTTGGTCTCGGGCACATGGGGCTGGACCTCGTACAAGGACTTTGCGCCGCGGTCTCCGGTGATGTGGAGATAGCGATTGGTCATGCGGAGCTGCACCTTGCCCTGCAGCGCATCGTTGGCCTCCTTGACGCGCTCGACCGTGGCGAAGAACACCTTGGGCTCGTGCTTGGTCGCCTCGATGGCCAGGTCCAGGTTGTCCGACACCATCAGCTTGGCCGTGCTCTTGTGCACCAGCTTGGGTTCCAGCCGCCGCTTCTTGTCTTCATTGCGGGAATAGAAGCTGCCGTCCTGTTCCTTCTGGCTGGTGAAGAAATCCCCATCATCCTTGGCGTCACGGTGATACCAGAGCGAGCTGTACTCCCACTTCGTGGGATAGTTCATCTCGCCGGGCTCGATCACAGCGTAGCGCTGGACGACCGAGCTGCTGCTGCACCGCTGTACGGCCGCCGGGGCGTTGCCGTGCGCCGGATCCTCGCGTCCGGCCTGCGGCGTTCCCGCGTGCTCGCCGCGAGCGGCCCGCGCGCCCAGCTCGTCGGCCTCGCGCTCCAGGTGACCCTCGTCGTTGAGGGCCACGCCGCTCGCCTGGGCGGTCGCACGCACGCGGCCCTGGCTCTGCTGCACGACGTGGGCAAGCTCGTGGCCGAGCAGGGCCTGGCCGGCTTCGCTGTGCGGCTGGTACTGCCCCGGTGCGAAGTGGATGTCGTTGCCCTGCGTGTACGCACGGGCGCCGAGCGCTGCCGCGTGCTCGCCCTCGTGGACGCGCACCGCCGAGAAATCGGCCTGGAACGCGCGCTCCATCTTGCCCCGCACGTCCTCGGGCATGGCCTGGCCGCCGCCGGACGGCAGCGAGCGGACCGCCGCGTCGGGCTCGCCGCCGGCGCCGCCGCCCGCTGGCTTGCGCTGGGCGGGTGCCCCGGACGGGCCGAACAGCTCGTGCAGCGCCACGCGCTGGATCGGACGGCCGGCGGGCGCGCTGTCCATGCCGCGCACGTCGCCGGGCGGCTGCGTGGCGGCGGCGGGCCCCGGCGCCCACGAGGTCAGCGGGTGCTTGCCCGGAGCTCCGGGGTGGACGGCGCCAGGCGGCGGCGAGGTCAGCGTGTGCTTGCCGGGGACGGCGGGGTCCAGCGTGGGCCTGGACGCTGCGGTGTGGGGATCTCGGCGGCTGCGGTCGAACATGAGTTGCCCTCGTGACGGCGCGGAACACCACGGCGATCCAGCCGGACGCTGCGTGCGTCGCGCTGCTTCGCGGGGACCGCAGGACGTGACGAACCTGGTACGTCGGACGGCGGTCGATCTCCATTACGGAGCATGACAGCGGGCGCCCGCGCGTTCACCCGGCGGTCCCGGCGCCGGCGCAACCCCGAGCCTGTTCAGCAGGTTGTGCGCCGGTGCGCGCGGTCTTCCGCATCGCAGGTAAGATAGGAGCAGCGCGAGAGGGAGTGGACGATGCACAGCAAGACGATGTTCGGATTCCACGCGGTGGCCAGCGCGGTGTATCGCGTGACCACCGCGTCGAACGTCTACATCCTCGGCTTTCACGAGGAGCGCGGGCGCAAGTACGTGGTCGTCCGCGGCCTGCCCGGCACGGATCGCGAGCACCTGGTGCTGCGCGACAGCGATCCGCGGATCGGCGACGCGTCGATGTTCGAGGTGCCGCCGCACGCCTGGATCGGCAAGCCCATGGAGATCGCGACGATGTCGTCGAGCGAGATCACCGTGGTCGCGATCGAGATCGATCGCGCGGCGATCGCCTCGGTCGGTGGCGATTCACCGTCGGCGCGCGCCGCGTGGAACCCCAACGGCCAGACCATGCCCGGAGTCCCGGCGCGGCCGGCGGGGATCCCGCAGCCGCCGGGGGCCCGGGCCGGGCTGGGCCGCGGCACCGATCCCGCGATCCCCGTGCCGGCGGCGCGCGGGGTCGGCTACCAGGTCGTGACCGGGCAGCCGGCGGCGCCGGCCGGCGCGGCGCCGGCGAGCCCGGAGCTGCCGTATCCCGAGCGCCACGTCATGTACGCCGAGAACGTCGCCGTGCTGCTGCGCTCGATCGCGCGCCGCGATCGCCTGTTCGAGGACGTCGCGGGTGACCGCGCGCTGCGCGACCGGCTGTCCCGCTCGCTGGACCAGTGCGCCGACCTGCTCGACCAGATCCTGCTCCGCCGGCGCCGCTGACCGGCCGTCCCGGCGGATCACCGCTTCGGCAGCGTCTTGTAGCGGTCGAGCAGCCGGGACTGGTGGGTGACGAGCGACTGGACCACGCCGCCGATGATCACGACCTCGGCCCGCGACGACAGCTCCAGCGGATCGCCGCTCCACACCACGACGTCGGCGATCTTGCCGCGCTCGAGCGTGCCGCGCTCGGCGGCGCCGCCGTAGATCTGCGCCGGGACCTCGGTGATCGCGGCCAGGCCCCTGGGCCACGGCAGGCCCTGGGCCACCGCGATGCCCGCGAGCTGGCGGACCGTGCGCGCCGCCGACGGGCTGTCGAGCGTCGAGATCGCGACCGCGACGCCGGCCCTGGCGAGGATCGTCGCGTTGTCGTCGCGGACGTCGAGCGCGCCGAGGTCGCCGGGCAGGTTCTCGGTCGGATCGAGCAGCACCGGCACGCGCGCGGCGGCGAGCTCGGGCGCGACCCGCCACGCCTCGGCGCCGCCGTAGATCGCGATGCGCAGCTTGCGCTCGGCGGCGATCGCCAGCGCGGCCCGGATGTCGACCTCGGCGCCGGCGCGGATCACCGCGAGCAGGCGGCCGTCGAGCACCGGGATCAGCGCCTCGAGATCCAGCCGCTGCGCGATCAGGCGGCGCGACGCGTTGCGCTCGAAGCCGGCCCGGTTGCGGCGGTAGGCGTCGACGTCGTCGAACAGCTCGCGCAGTCGCTCGACGGTCTGGCCGCGCGAGCCGGCGGGCATCGCGTTGCGGCCGAGCGCGATCACCATCGCCGCCGGCGCGCGGATCGGCGCGAGCGGCGCGGCGGCGTCGGCGAGCGACACCCACGCGGCCTGGCCGGCGACCAGGCCGCCGCTCGGCCCGGTGATCGCCGAGGTCACGCCGCCGGTGCGCGCGACCGGGATCGCGACCGAGCGGCCGTCGTAGCCGTCGACCGCGCGGTACGCGGCGTGGATCTCCGTCGGCTGGGTCCCGAACCGGCCGTCGTTGCCCGACTCCTCGGCGTCGACCTCGATCAGGCCGAGCTGGGTCGCCGACTCGATCAGCCCGGCGGTGACCGTCTTGCCCTTGCCGTCGATCCGGGTCGCGCCCGCCGGGACCGCGACGCCGGGGCCGACGTCGACGATCTTGCCGTCGCGGATCACGATCGTCGCGTTGTCGAGCTTGCGATCCGAGCGCTGGTAGATCGTCGCGCTGGTGATCGCGATCGTGTCGGCGGCGGCCGGAGCCGCGGCCGCCAGCAGCGCGGCGATCGCGACCGCCGTCCTCGCAGTCGTCATGGCACCCTCTGGGTCGCCGAGTTGGCGAGCTCGAAGTCCGACGGTGTCGCGCCCTGGCTGCGGTCGTAGGTGATCTCGCCGCCGGCGATCACGATCTCGGTGCGGCTGTACACCGAGAACGGCGAGCCGCTCCACACCGCGACGTCGGCGCGCTTGCCGGGCTCGAGCGTCCCGGTGATGTCGTCGATGCCGAGCACCCACGCCGGGTTGGCGGTGACCCAGCGCAGCGCCTGGTCGTCGCTGATCGCGATGCCGGCGGCGCGCCCGGCCGCCATCGCCTTGGCCGCGTCCTGGTTGAGCCGCTGGATGCCGATCGCGGAGTCCGAGTGGATGGTCGCGCGGCCGCCCTGCTGGGTGACCAGCGCGGTGTTCTCCGGGATGCCGTCGAACGCCTCGAGCTTGAACCCCCACCAGTCCGACCACGTGTTGATCGCGATCCCGCGCGCCGCCAGCAGGTCGCGGATCTTGTAGGCCTCGAGCGCGTGGTGGAACGACCGGATCTTGAACCCGGACTCGTCGGCGACCGCGACCATCTCGGCCATGTCGCTCGCCTTGTAGCAGTGGATCTGGACCAGCACGTCGCCGTGCAGCACGCCGGCGAGGGTCTCGAGCCGGAGGTCGACCGGCGGCACCTCGGGCGCGGGCTCGACCTTGACCTTGAGCTTCGGATCGGTCTGCCTGGCGTCGAGCTCCGCGGCGCGCGCCTGCTTCCTGAGCCACAGCGCGCGGCTCCGCTCGTACGCCGCCTGCTTGGCGAGGTAGCCGCGCGCCTCGTTGAACGCGGCGCGGAACGCGGCGTACTCACCCATCCGCGTGCTCGGGCCGGCCTTGCCGCCGTACACCCGCTTGGGGTTCTCGCCGCACGCCATCTTGAGCGTGCGCGGCGCGCCGGGGAACGCGACCTCGTCGCTGGTCCGCCCCGGCCGCATCACGACGGTGAAGCCCTCGCCGCCGATCAGGTTGGCCGAGCCGGGCAGGATCAGCGCCGCGGTCACGCCGCCGGCGATCGCGCGCGCGATCTGGGGGTCCTGCGGCCCGTAGCCGTACTGCGCGTGGACCTGCGCGGTGACCGGGGCGGTCGCCTCGTTGCCGTCGTCGTTGGCGTGCGCGAACGGCGCGGCGTACACCCCGAGGTGGGAGTGCGCGTCGATCAACCCCGGGGTCACGAACTTGCCGGTGCCGTCGATCACCCGCGCCCCGGCGGGGACCGCGACGCCGGCATCGGCGCCGAGCGCGGTGATCGCGCCGCCGGACAGCACGATCGTGCCGCCCTCGAGGGTCTTGCCGGCGGCGGTCATGATCGTCGCGTGGCGGATCGCGATCGCCGGCGCGCTCGGGTTGTGCAGCGCGGCGGCGCGATCGCGGGTCGGCCGCTTGCTGCGCGCCGGCGTGTCCGCGGTCGGATCGACCCAGGAATCGGTGATGTCGAGCGTCGGCGGCTCCGGCTTGGCCGGCCTGGGGGGCGCGGCGCACGCCGCGAGCCCGAGCAAGGCGAGTACAGGCACCCTCATGCACCCGGTGATACAGGGCCGGGCCGGCCGGGCCTACGCCCGGCGCGGAGAATCGATCGAGCGTCATTACCAAAATTCCGCCGGATGATTACAAAATTACCAATGAGCCATAATTATTAGTTTCAGCCCAGGCTGGATCTGTAACCATTCCATCATTCCGTATCTGAACGTCCTACATGTCGGACAGATCACAGCGACCGTGGCGTCACCAGTGCCTCCGATCCTCGATCGAGGCGGTGCAAGGCTCTCCGTGTGCGAGCTCTGCTAGGATGGGGCGGAAGTACCCCACAGAGACGAGGGACGCAGCATGTACACCATCGAAAACCGAGTGGGACGGCTCGTTGAGCTGCGCGTCGAATCCCCGGTGACGGAGGAAGAACTCCTGCAGTTCCACGACAGGACCGCGAAGGTAATCAAGCCGATCAAAGGCCAGCTCGTGACCTGCACCGACTTCGTTGGCGCGACCGTCTTCCTTCAGCCGGTCGCAGCACGCTGGATCGAGATCATCCGGCAGGATAGCCCGCTCGTCGAACGCAACGCCGTGCTCGTCGGCGAGGGCGCCGTGTTCAGCATGCAGATCGAGCGAATCATCCGCCAGGCCGGGTTCAAGAACCGAAAGGCGTTTCTCGCGCCGGCGCCGCTCATCGCCTGGCTCGGAGAGGTCCTCACGGCGCGCGAGCGCGCGCGTCTCGAGCAATTTCTCCAGGATGGCGTGGAGTCTCGCGCGCGCCAGCTGTGAGCTCGATCCACCGAGCGAGCCGGGTCACCGGGGATCAGGTGACCAGCTGGCGCTGCGACGCGGCGCTCGCCGGTAGTACCGCCTTCTCCAGGTAGAACTCGACGAGCGTGCGCACGAGGTCGGCGTCGATCGGGCGGCATGCGAGGCCGCTCCCCTCGAGCGCTGCGCCGGTTCGCGCGCAATCGAACCGCGGGATCGTCCCCATCGCGTCGCGGACCTCTTCCATCATCGCGAGGTAGGGTGCGAGCGCGTTGTCCCGACCGGCGCGCGACTCGGCGACGAGCGCCCCGTGGAAGTCCGCGAACGACAGCTCGACCAGGGGATAGCCGAGCTCGCGGAGGATCTCCACGACCGCGGACCAGCGCGCCGGATGTGGGTTGACGATGTGATACACGGCGCCGGCCTCGCCCGCTCGGCGTGAGGCGATGGCGACGATGGCCTGCGCGACGTAGTCGACCGGAACGAGGTCGATCGCGGCATCGGAGCGGAACGTGCGGCCGATCTGCACGCAGCCTTCGAGGAAGTGCGCGACGAAGTCTCCGGTCTGCGCGACGCCGGACGCGCTGTGGCCCACGACCTGCCCGAGGCGATGGATCGTGACCGGGAGCCCCCGGCGTGCGGCCTCCTGCACCATCCGCTCGGCGGCCCACTTGCTCTGCGCGTAGCTGTTCGGGAGCCCGTCGGGTCGCGGGTCGAGCGGCGCCTCGAACAGCACGGGCTTGTCGCGCAACGGCGCGCCGGCGAGCACGGCGATCGTCGACAGATGGTGGAGATGCTTGGTCCGCCGGTGCGCGGCGAGCGCGAGGATCTCTCGCGTGCCGAGGATGTTGGCGGGGCGCAAGCTCGGGTACGGTCGGATGAAGTTCACGGCCGCCCCGGAATGGAGGATGGTGTCCACCGCGGTCGCGAGCGACTCGTAGCCGGCGTAGTCGAGGCCGAGCCGAGGCTGCTCGAGATCTCCCGGCACCGCGACGATCCGCGACGCAGCTAAACCGTGGGACAGCCCGTGACGCACCTGCGCTTCGAGCAGCCTGCGCTTGCCCTCGGACACGCTCGACGCGCGCACGAGACAGTGAAGCACCGCGTCGGTGCGACGCAGCAGCTCGTTGACCAGGAAGGCGCCGACGAAGCCGGTCGCGCCGGTGACGAGCGCGGCGCGCATCGGCGACACCGGCTCCTGGATCGGCTCGATGTCGAGGGAGGGCGGGATCGCATCGGCGAGGATCGCGGCGTCGATATTCGTCGGCGGGGCGCCGCCGAGGAACGCGGCCAGACCACCGACCGTGGGGGCCCGCGTGATCGCGCCGAGCGGGACGTCGCGCGCGAGCACGCGCCGGAGCTCGAGCACGAGACGGGTGGCGAGCAGGGAGTGACCTCCAAGCCGGAAGAAGTCGTCGTCGACGCCCGCGCGGGCGATGCCGAGCACCCGCGCGAACGCAGCGGCCACGATCGCCTCGAGCTCGGTGCGAGGCGCATCGTCCGCGCGGAGCGGGGTTCCCGGCCCGGCGGCGTCGGGCGACGGGAGCGCGGCGCGGTTCACCTTGCCGCTCGGGAGCAGGGGCATCGCCGGGAGCTCGAGGAGCTCGGCCGGGATCATGTACTCGGGGAGACGGTCGCGGAGCGACGTGCGCAGCTCGGCCGCGTCGGCCTTGCCGGACGGCCTGGCCACCCAGTAGGCGACGAGACGCCGCCGGCGTTCGTCGTGGGGCGACGCCAGGACGACGACGCTCTGCTGCACCGCCGGGTGTCGATCGAGCGCGTCCTCGATCTCACCGAGCTCGATGCGCAGGCCGCGGAGCTTGACCTGGTGATCGACGCGGCCGAGGTATTCGATGTCACCGCTCGGGAGCAGGCAGCAGCGGTCACCGCTGCGGTACATGCGTGCGCCGGGCGCCTCGGAGAATGGATCCGGAACGAAGCGCTCGGCGGTGAGGTCGGCGCGACCGAGGTACCCGCGGCCCACGTTGCGGCCGGCGATGTAGAGCTCGCCCGGGACGCCGATCGGGACCGGCTCGCCGTGGCGATCGAGCACGTGGATGCGCGTGTTGGCGATCGGCTTGCCGATCGGGACGATCCGGCGCCCGCCGACCGGTCCCCTCGGGCAGCGCCAGAACGTCACGTCGATCGCGGCCTCGGTGGGGCCGTAGAGGTTGGTCAGCTCCGCCGCGAGACGGCCGTGGAACGCCTCGGTGAGCTCGTACGGGAGGGCCTCTCCGCTGCAGATGACGCGCGCGAGCGAGGTGCAGCACTCGACGCCGTGCTCGAGCACGAAGGCCTGCAGCATCGAAGGGACGAAGTGGATCGTCGTCACCGCCTCGCGCACGATGACGTCGCGGAGGTACGCCGGATCGCGATGCCCGCCGGGCCGCGCCACCACCAGCGTGGCACCGACCATCAGCGGCCACAGGAACTCCCACACCGACACGTCGAACGTGTATGGCGTCTTCTGGAACACGCGGTCCGCGGTGGATAGCCCGTAGGCATCCTGCATCCAGAGCAGACGGTTGGCGAGCGCGTGGTGCGTGTTCATCGCGCCCTTGGGCTCCCCGGTCGAGCCGGACGTGTAGATGACGTAGGCGAGGTCCGACGCCGAGCGCCTGGCTCGAGACGGTGACGACGACGGCTCCGCCGCCCATGACGCCACGTGGGCGTCGACGGCCAAGATGTCGATCGTTCGCGCCGCGGCCCGCGCCACGTCGAGCAGCGCGGCCTGGGTGAGCAGCACGCGGGGAGCGGCGCTGCCGAGCATGAACGCGAGCCGCGCCACGGGGTACTCGGGGTCGAGCGGGACGTACGCACCGCCGGCGCGCAGCACCGCGAGGATCGCGACCACCATCTCCACCGAGCGCTCGAGCAGCAGCGCGACGCGCTCCTCGGGGCCGACCCCGAGCGCGATCAGACGATGCGCAAGGCGGTTGGCGCGCGCGTCGAGATCCGCGTACGTGACCCGCTGTGCGCCGAACACCACCGCCGTCGCGTCCGGACAGCGTGCCGCCTGCGCCTCGATCGCTGCGTCGACCAGCCAGTCGTCCGGGTAATCGGCGCGGGCGCCTCGCGCCATCGCGAGCACACGCGCTCGCTGCTCGGCGTCGAGCACCGGGAGCGCCGAGATCACCGTGTCCGGCGCCCGGGTGGCGGCGGAGATCAGTGCCGTGACCTCCGCCGTGAACCGCTCGATCGTCGATCGATCGAACAGATCCGTCGCGTATTCCACCCCGCCGGAGATGCTGCCATCGCCGCGATCGACGAGATCGAAGTAGAGATCGAACCGCGCGGTGCCATCCTCGAGGACCTGGGGGATGCGTCCGGTCGTTCCGGCGAGCGCGAGCGGCGGCATGGGCGGATGCAGCGCGAGCTCGACCTGGAACAGCGGCGCGAACGCAGGATCTCGGGCGACGTGCAGCGCCTGGATGATCTCGGCGAGCGGGAGCGACGGGTGCTCGTACGCACCGAGCGCGTGATCGCGCGTCCTGGCGAGCAGCTCGCGGAACGGCGGGTCACCGCGCAGGTCGGCGCGGAGCGGCAGCATGTTGTTGAAGAACCCGACCGAGCGCTCCAGCTCGCGCGCGCCGCGGTTCGCCACCGGGGAGCCGAGCGCGAAATCGTCCTGCGACGCGTGGCGGCCGAGGACGACCGCGATCGCGGCGAACAGCGCCATGAACGTCGTCGCTCCCTCCGCGCGCGCGAGCTCGGTGAGCCGCCGGCCCAGATCCGGAGCGATGATCATCGGCACCGTGTCGCCGGCGTAGGTCGGCACGGCCGGCCGCGTCCGATCGGTCGGGAGCGCGAGCAGGTGAGGGACCCCGGCGAGGCTGCCCTGCCAGAACGCGATCATCGCCTCGCGCTCGCCGCCGTCGAGCAGGCGGCCCTGCCAGTGCACCCAGTCGGCGAGCTGGACCTCCAGCGGCGGAAGCCCCGCGGGGTGTCCCGTCCTCGCAGCGTCGTAGAGCGCGGCGAGGTCCTCCGCCATCACCCGCATCGACCAGCCGTCGGCGACGATGTGGTGCAGGCCGAAGCTGAGCATGTGCTCGTGCTCGGAGACCCGCACCACGCCCGCGCGGAACAGCGGCCCGCACGCGAGATCGGCGGGCGTGCGCGCCTCCCGCGCCGACCACGCCCGGAGCGTCTCCGCGCGTTCGGCCACCGGCAGTCCGGTCAGATCGACGTGGGTCACCGCGGGGACCGAGGGCGGCGCCACCCGCTGCACGCGCGCACCGTCGACGATCGGGAACGTCGTGCGCAGCGCCTCGTGTCTGGCGACGAGCGCGGTGAGCGCCGTGTCGAGCGCGCCGAGCGCGAGCGCGCCGTCGATGTGGTACGCGAGGGTCATGAAGTAGACGGTGCGGGCCGGCGTGAGCTCGTCCAGGTAGGCGAGCCCCGCCTGCGCGGGAGACAGCGGCAGATCGCGATCGCGCGGCACGGCGGCGAGCGACGAGCTCTCCGGGCGAGGCTCGGCCCGGGCCGTTCGCGCCGAGACGACCTTCGAGACCAGCTCTCGCAGCGTGGGCCGCCGGAGGAAGCCGGCCATCGGGAGCGTCACACCGAAGCGCGAGGTCACGGCGTTGCGGAGCTCGGCGGCCATCAGGGAATCGAGGCCGAGCGAGTCCAGCGCCGTCGCCTCGTCGATGCGCGCGTCGCCGAGACGAAGCACCTTCGCGGCGAGCGAGGCGAGGATCTCGCG
Organism: Kofleriaceae bacterium; assembly: GCA_036265355.1. Classification (GTDB taxonomy): domain Bacteria; phylum Myxococcota_A; class Polyangia; order Haliangiales; family Haliangiaceae; genus JABFXX01. The sequence goes on from DATAPF010000094.1 coordinate 31,902, forward strand.
CACGCGTGGAGCCAGCGCCTCCGGCGGCAGCGTGTCGAGATCTTCGCGATCATCCCGAGCCGGCAGCGCGTCGCGGGTCGGCTGTTCGGCGACGAGCTCGGCCAGCATCGGCCGCGCCGCCACCGACGGATAGGACGCTGCGTACGTGCGCCAGTCCATCCTCGCGACGATCGCGTGCGCGTCGCCCGCAGCGAGCACATCGGCGAACGCCTCCAGACCCTGCCGCGGCGCGAGGCTGCCCGAGGACCAGCCCCGGTCGCGTCCCTCCGCCAGCTCGTGACGGGCGGACAGCCCGACCTCCGACCACATGCCCCAGTCGATCGTCGTGGCGGGCAGGCCTCGCGCGCGCCGATCGCCCATCATCGCGTCGAGGAACGCGTTCGCCGCGGCGTAGCTCGCCAGCAGCGGTGACGGGAGCACGGCGGACAGCGAGGAGAATGCGACGAAGAAGTCGAGCGGACGATCCCGGAACCAGCGGTCGAGCGCTCGCGCCGCGGCGACCTTCGGGCGGAGATCGGCGTCGATCGCCGCCGCATCGATCGAGGTGGCCGCGCGCACGCTGGAGATCGCGGCGGCGTGGATCACGCCGCGGATCTCCGGCCAGCCTTCTTGCTCGTAGAGCGCCAGCGTCCGCGTGAGCGCAGCTTCGTCACCCACGTCGACGGCCATGACGTGCACGCTGGCGCCGAGTGCTTCGATCGTGCGCACCCTGGCGATGCGGTCCGCGTCGCGACTCGGTGCGGGCACGTCTCGCCAGGTCAAGCGCGGCGGCAGCGGCGAACGCCCCAGCAGGAGCAGCCGCCGGGCCCCGAGCTCTGCGAGGAACCGCGCCACCTCGAGCCCGATCCCGCCCAGGCCGCCGGTCACGAGGTACGTCGCGTCCTTCCGCCAGACGAGGGGGCGGCGCGGTCCGCCGACCGCCGCGCGCACGAGACGAGGGACGAGGCGATCGCGTCCGCGCAGCGCGATCTGGTCTTCGTCGCCGGCGGACTGGATCTCCTCGGCGAGGCGCTCGGTCTCGCCCGCGAGGTCGGCGGACGGATCGAGATCGATCAGCTTGCCCCATGCCTCGGAGTGCTCGACGGCCAGTGTCCGGCCCGCGCCCCACAGCGCGGCGGCCGCGCCCTTCGCGGGAGGATCCGATCTCCGGGCATCGACCGCGCCGCGGGTGATGATGAACAGCCGCGCCGGCGCATCCTGCGACGCGATCGCGGACAGCGCGGCGAACATCGAGCCGACCCCGAGATCGCGCGCGGCAGGGTCGGTCGCGCGATCGTTGTCGGGGGCGTCGAGCGACCACAGGTGGATCACGCCGCGCCATCGATCCTCGGCGAGGATGCGTGCGAGCGCGGCACGAACGTCGCCGGGGGACGCACGCCACGTATCGGCGTCGAGCTGCGCGAGCGCGGAGCCGACCTCGATCACCACGCATCGCTCGGCGGTCCGCCGCAGCGTCTCGGCGAGTCGCGCGCCCGTACCGCCGCAGTCGGCGAGGATCACCCACGCGCCGCCGAGCGGTCCGGCATCGGCCCGCGCCGGTGCCTGCCGCCACGCGAGGTCGTAGCGCCAGCGCTCGATCGCATCGCCGGGGCCAGACGTCGCGATCTCGTCGAGGTAGCGCAGGCGCGCACCGAGGATCTCGGCGACGAGCTCCCCGGTCTCGGAGAACACGCGGACGTCGCCGCGCAGTCCGTCGCGATCCTCCGCGACGCGGATCGCGTGGCTCCACAGCCGGCCGTCCGCGGGCGCGTGGATGTGCACGCGCTCGATCGAGATCGGCATGAAGGCATGGACCGCGGGCGTCGTCGCGACGAGCACCCGGGCGCAGGCGTCGAGCAGCGCCGGGTGGAACCGGTACCCGTCGAGGTCTGGAGCCAGCGCGCGCGGGACGGCGACCTCGCCGAGCGCCTCCCCGTCGCGCCGCCAGAGCCGCTCGAGACCGCGGAACCGCGGCCCGAACTGCAACCCCTGGGCGTCGAGCGCCCGGTGGAGCGCGTCGTCGGTGACGAGCTCCGAGCAGCGCGCCCGGACCTCCCGCACGCGATCGAGATCGGCGGCAGGGCGGAGGTCCGGGACTCGTTCGACGCGCCCGACGACGTGGATCGTCCAGGCGCCGACCGGATCGTCGCCGGCGCGGCTCGCGATCTCGAACGCTCCTCCGCTCGCCGCGTCCGGCGTGATGACGAGCTGCACGACGCGCGTCGGGTCGGACAGGAACAGCGCGCGACGGAGCTCGACGCCGGTGACCGCATGGTCGCCCGCCCCGAGCGCGGCGCCGGCGCCGGCGCGCGCCATCTCGATGAACGCGAGGCTGCACCAGACCGGCGCTCCGGACACCGCGTGGTCCTCGGCGAACCGCGGGGATGTCCGCGACACGTCGAGCTCCGCCCGCCACGTTCCACCCCCGACATCCCGGAGCGAGCGGGGGAGCAGCGGATGGCTCCCCGGCGGGACGGCCGCGGCAACGTCGGCCTTGGCCAGCCAGTGGCGCGCTCGCTGCCACGGATACGGCGGCAGCGCGACGATGCGCCCTCCGCGGCGAGGCAGACGGGCGAAGTCGATCGCCCTGCCGGCGGCGTAGAGCGCCCCGGTTGCCGCCGGGATCGTGGCCCCGTCCGGCTCGTCGCGCCGCAGCGAGGCGATCGTCGCGCCGTTCCGCCCGGCATGCTCGAGCACCTGCGCGATCGCCGTCGTCAGCAGCGGGTGCGGCGAGACCTCGAGGTACGTGGCGCTGGACTCGGCGATGGACTCGATCGCAGCGGCGAACAGCACCGGCTCGCGCAGATGACGGCCCCAGAACACAGCGTTCATCGCGGCGGTGTCGAGCTCGCCGCCGGTCACGCTCGAGACGTAGCGGATATGCCCGGATCGAGGCGAGATGTGGGCGAGGCCGGCTTCGAGCTCGCCGCGGACGGGATCGACGAGATGACAGTGCCCCGCAGCGCCGGCCTGCACGGCGCGGCAATACACACCACGCGCGCGCAGCTCCGCGAGGACGCGAGCGACGGCCTCGGGCTCGCCCGCGATCACGGTCGCCCCCGGGCTGTTGCTCACGGCGACGCTGACCCGGCCGGCCTCGCACGCGATCGCCGCCTTCGCCTCGCGGAGCGACAGGCCGATCGCCGCCATCTCGCCCTGGCCGATCCCGCGCGCGAGCAGCTGGCTCCGCAGGGCGACGACCGCGGCGGCGTCCTCGAGCGAGAGCGCGCCGGTGACGAACGCGGCGGCGATCTCGCCCAGGCTGTGCCCGACGACGAGGTCCGGCATCACGCCCCGCGACTCCCAGAGCGCCGCGAGGGCGACCTGGATCGCGAAGATCATCGGCTGTGCGCGATCGACGCGCTCGACCTCGGCCCCGTTCGCGACGGTGTCGGCGATCGACCACCCGAGGTGCGGGGCCAGCGCCTCGTCGCATCGCCGGATGGCTCGCTCGAACACCGGCTCCTCGGCGAGCAGCGCGCGCCCCATGCCGGCGTGCTGCGAGCCGTGACCGGAGAACACGAAGCATAGAGCCGGCGCGCCGCTTGCCGGCCTGGTCCCGGTCGCCGACCACCGCGCCGCTGCGCCGCGCTCGATCGCGCCCAGCGCCTCGGCGAGCTCCTCGGGCGTCGACCCGACGACGGCGGCGCGGTGCTCGTGGTGCTCGCTGCGCGCGCCGGTGGTGTACACGACATCGGCAGCCTGCAGCGTCGCCAGCGCAGCACGCAGCTGTCGCGCGCGCGCCCGGAGTGCCTCCGCCGAGCGCGCTGACAGCGGCAGCACCATCGGCCCCGCCGCGATGCCCGGCGCACCCGGATCGACCGGCGGGGCGCTGGACAGCACGACATGCGCGTTCGTCCCGCCCATCCCGAACGAGCTCACCCCTGCCAGGCGCTCGCGCGCGGGCGGCCACGGCTCGTGCGCGGTCGCCACGCGGAGCGGGATCGCCTCGAACGCGATCTGCGGGTTCGGCGCCGTGTAGTGCAGGCTCCGCGGGATCTCTGCGTGCGAGAGCGCGAGCGTCATCTTGATCAACCCGGCGATGCCGGCCGCGCTCTCGAGGTGACCGATGTTCGACTTCACCGATCCGATCACGCAGCGATCGCCGGGCCGGCGGCCCTCCCCGAGCACGTCCCCGAGCGCGTGCGCCTCGATGGGATCTCCGAGCCGTGTCCCGGTGCCATGGGTCTCGACGGCATGCACGTCCCCGGGCGAGACGCCGGCGTGGCGGTAGGCCTCGCGAAGCACCGCCTTCTGCGCCTCCGGGTTGGGGGCCGTCAGGCCGTTGGACCTCCCGTCCTGGGTCACCGCCGTCCCGCGGACGAGGGCGTGGATGCGATCTCCGTCGGCGATCGCTCGGGACAGCCGCTTGAGCACGACGATCCCCGCCCCCTCGCCGCGCACGAACCCGTCGGCGCGCGCGTCGAATGCCTTGCAGCGCCCGTCGGCGGCGAGCGCCCCGACCTTGGTCTGCGCGATCGTGTTCTCCGGGCTCAAGATGAGATTCACGCCGCCGGCGATCGCGAGCGTCGTCTCGCCCGACCACAGGCTCTGGCAGGCCTGGTGGACGGCGACGAGCGATGCGGAGCACGCGGTGTCGATCGCCATGCTCGGCCCGCGGAGGTCGAGCACGTAGGAGATGCGGTTTGCGGCGATGCAGTTCAGGGTGCCGCTGGCCGAGAACACGTCGATGTCGCGCGGATGCGCCCACGCCAGCTTGCCGTAGTCGTCCGTCGTGATCCCGACGAACACACCGGCATTCGAGCCGGCGACGGTGGAGGGTGGGATGCCGGCGTCCTCGAGCGCCTCCCACGAGACCTCGAGCAGGAGCCGCTGTTGCGGATCGACGTGCGCCGCCTCACGGGGAGACATGCCGAAGAACAGCGGGTCGAACTCGTCGATGCGATCGAGGAAGCCACCCCACTTGCTGTGGGTCTTGCCGGGGATACTCGGGTCCGCGTGATAGACGGCGCGCGCGTCCCAGCGCGACGCCGGGACCTCGATGATCGCGTCGATGCCGTCGCGCAGCAGCGCCCAGTATTCCGCCGGGCCGGGCGCTCCCGGGAACCGACAACCGATGCCCACGATCGCGATCGGCTCGTGCGCCGGAGCCCGCCCGGGGGAAGCGTCGCGCGCGGTCGCGCTCCCCGCGAGGTACTCCGCCAGCGCCGAGATCGAAGGCTGGGCGTAGGCGATGGTCTCCGGAACGCGGCGTCCGAGCCAGCTCTCGAGCTCACCGGAGAGCTCCACCGCAGCCCGCGAGTCGAGCCCGTACCGCGCGAGCGGCTCCGTGATCGAGAGCTGCGCGGGATCCACGCCGAGGCGAGCGGCGAGCCAGGCGGCGAGCCGGCGCTCGAGCCCGTGGCGATCGAGCGGAGCGCCCGGACCGTCCGCCGCGCCGTCCCGGACGTCTGCGAGGCGCGCGCGGAACGCGGCGACGACGTCGAGCGTGCTGTCGAGGAACGCTTGCCGGCACACGCGGCGCTGCACCTTTCCGCTCGTGGTCTTCGGCATGGTCCCCGGCCGGACGAGCGCCACCGCGTACAGCGACAGATCGTGCTGCTCCGCGATCACCTGGCGGAGGTCGGCAAACAGTCGGTCCGCGTCGAGCTCACCGTCGACCTCCTGGACGATCACGAGCCGTTCCTCGCCGGCTTCGTCGATCGCGAACGCGGCCCCGCAGCCTGGCCTCAGCGCAGGATGCACCGCCTGCACCGTCCGCTCGATGTCCTGCGGGTGATGGTTGCGACCGCGGACGATGAGGAGGTCCTTGATCCGCCCGGTGATGTGGAGCTCGCCGTCCAGCACGAAGCCGAGATCGCCGGTGCGGAAGTATTGCCCGGCCGTCCCGTTCGCGAGCCGCGCGCCGAAGATGGCCGCCGACTCTTCCCCGCGGCCCCAGTAGCCCTCGGCCACGCTCGGTCCGCGGAGCCAGATCTCGCCCTCGACACCGTCGTCACGGAGCTCTCGGGTCTCCGGATCGACGACGTGGACGACCTGCTCGTCCTGCCACCTGCCGCAGCCGACGACGGCGCGCACGCGCTCGGCGGGGGTACCCGGGGTGGCGCGCACGGCGCGGCCGTTCGCCAACTGTTCGCGATCGAGGCGCGTGACGATCGGTGGTGCATCTCCGAGCCCTCCGGACACCAGGTTCGTCTCGGAGAGCCCGTAGCAGGGATACATCGCGTTCGCGCGGAAGCCGGACGGCGCGAACGCTTCGGCGAACTCGCGGAGCGTGTCCGGGCGGATCGGCTCGGCGCCGTTGAACGCCCGGTCCCACGCCGACAGGTCGAGCGCCGCGCGCTGCGCCGCCGTCGTCTTGCGGACACACAGATCGAAGGCGAAGTTGGGGCCTCCCGCGAATGTCCCGCGCTCGTCCGAGATGGCCTGGAGCCACGACAGCGGACGGCGCACGAACGACACCGTCGACATCATGGTCGTGGCGAATCCGGAGAAGATCGGCTGGAGCAGACACGTGAGGACGCCGAGATCGTGAAACAGCGGTAACCAGGACACACCGACCGAAGCACTGGACAGCCGCCAGGCGCGACGCTGGATCCCGGCGTTGTGGAGCATGTTCCGGTGGGTGAGCATCACGCCGCGCGGAGCGCTCGTGGAGCCGGACGTGTACTGCAACAGCGCGAGGCTCGAGGATCCGATCAGCGGCTCGTGCCACGCCGTCGGGTCCGCGCCTGCCAGCTCGTCGCTCGGCAGCGCTGGCAATCCCGGAAGCGCGTGCGCGACGGTGCTTGCATCGAGGACCGCACGCGTCGACAGCGCCAGCCGCGCGCCGGCGTCGGCGACGATCACCGATAATCGTTCGCTCCCGCGCCGCGTGCGCCCGTCGTTCGGCGGGAACGCGGGCACCGCCACGCACCCGGCGTACAGGCAGCCGTAGAAGGCGATCGCGTAGTCGAGCCCGGGAGGATGAAGCAACAGGACCCGATCGCCCGGGTCGATCTGTGCGCTCAGTCGCTGCGCGATGGCGCGCGCGCGCCGATCGAGCTCCCCGAAAGTCAGCGAGTCCCGGCGCCCGTCGTCGTGGATGAAGCTGTAGACGCGAGCGTCGCCGCGCAGCTTCGCGTGGCGGCGCAGCATGTCCACCAGCGTCGCCGGGGGGAGCCCCTCAGACGAGTCCGCCATGACCTTCCCTGACGGTTCCTTCGCGGGTGCTCGCGGTGTGTCGACCCTTCGCGGACTGCTCGTGTCCTCTGTCAAGCGATCGTCCTTTCCATCGCGTCAGAAGCGCATGATGCGCTTCTAACATTGATTTGAAGGGCGATTCTATAAACGATTTCAAATTATTGTGTGAACAGGAACATTCATTTCTGTATCTGGTACTACTAATCGACACAAAACCATCATATTGAAAATTTCTATGTTGACCAGAATTTATTTGAGTTCTAACTTGTCCTTATCAGGTACATCCGCTTACAGAAACATTGAACGTCAAAAAGACCACCGCAGCGGATAGCTGCAAGTTATCTATTTAAAAATTAAATGTATTTCGGATTTCTTGCCGAGCGTTCTTGACTGTTACTTCCGTTGCGGGAACATATATTTCGTGGGGTGAAATACTTTCTTTTTACACTTAGGCTGGAAGTAGGTAAGACCAATGACCGATGTTCAGGAAATTTATCTTGCTCCTCAGAGCGACCCGTGTGTGACCGCGACCTCGACAGCTGGCGTCTCTCGCATCGTCGCCGCGCTGGCATTCCTCGTCGTGCTGGCCATCCCCGACGCCGCGCTCGCGCGTGAGGCAACCGGGTCCTGCGCCGCGGTGACGGACCCCAACAACGCGCCGAGCACCGACCCCCGGATCGAGCACATCTCCGTGACCGGGACGCAAGTCAACGTCTTGCTCCCGCCCCACTACCACCGGGATCGCAGCACGCGGTATCCCGTGCTCTACCTGTTCCACGGCGCGTTCAGCGACGAGGACTCGTTCTCCACCCAGACCGACCTGCTGGCGTTCACCGCGGCTCAGCCCGAGCACTTGCAGGCGATCGTCGTGATGCCCGACGGCGGTCTGCTACCCGCCGGGCGCGACTGGGTCGACGGGAAACACCCGCAAGAGACGTTCGTCATCGAGACGCTGCTGCCGTACATCGACGCCCATTACCGAACGCTGGGCGACGGAGGCCATCGCGCGGGCGCCGGCTTCTCCGGGGGCGGCATGAATGCCGCGGTCTACGCCGCGCGGCACCCCGAGCTGTTCGCGGCGGTGGGCTCGTTTTCTGGATTCCTCGACCCCTTCGATCCCGCCGGGATCGACGTCGTGAATGACTTCGTCGGCTACGATGACGAGCTCTGCGGCGGCACGGTTGCTCCCGAGGACCTCTGGGGTGATCCGGTCGCGCATCCCATGGGTTGGACCGCCCACGACCCGGTCTACCTCGCGCGCAACCTCCGCGACGTCTCCGTGTACATCAGCAGCGGCAACGGTGTCCCTTGCGACGACCAGGTCGATGCGGACCCGTTCCTGTCCTATGCCGAGAGCGTGGTGGACCTGATGACCCATTCGTTCGACCAGGCGCTGACCGACGCCGGCGTCGCGCACACCACGAAGTTCCGGAGCTGCGGTATCCACCAGTTCTCCAACAGCAACCAGGGCCTCGCAGAGTTCTGGCCGCAGATGTTCGAGGCCTTCAGCAGGAAGCGACCCCATCGGTTCGACTACCGAACGGGCGACGTCAGCGCGTCGGCATGGAACTGGTCGTTCGACGTCCGGGGCGGGCGGGCTCCCGAGTTTCTCGACATCACCGGCGCGTCGGCTCGCGGCCTGTCGCTCACCGGCTCCGGCACGGTACGCATCACGACGGCGCCGCTGTTTGACAAGCACGAGCGCGTGGTCGTGGGCGGCCTGGCGCACTTGCCGACGACGCTCTACGCCGATCACGAGGGTCGGATCTCCTTCGATGTGATGCTCGAGGCCCCGCACGCGCTCGAGCAGTTCACCGCCGTCGAGCAGGCCGCCGAAGCGGCCAACCCCCGTTACTTCGCGACCAGGAACGTCGTTTTCTTGCGTTCGCTCCGGTGCAACGGCGACTCCGACATACCAGAACTCGACCGGCCTTCAGGACTGCGAGATTGAACAAGTGAGGTAACGAGATGTACACGACAGAAGCCTGGGTCTTATATCGCGGAAATCTTGGCGTTTCGGATAGGGAACTCGGAGAATTGCGCCTCGAAACGTTCACGTTCCCTGAGATCACCCCGCACGAGGTGCTCGCGGAGCCATTGTACGGCTGCTGGGAGGGGAACATGACCCACGCGGTGCGGCGAAGACCGGTGGACGTATGCCGGCAACGCCGCGAAGAGCGCATCGTGCTCGGCAACGCCGGCGTGGTGCGGATCCTTCAGATCGGAGACGCGGTGAAGAGCGTGCGACCCGGCGACGTGTGCATGCTGTACGGCGCGGCCGAGACCGACGAGTTCGGGTACATGACCAAGGCCCTGGGGTACGACGCGCCGAACACCATGGGGTTACTGGCCAAGCGCTGCAAGCTCCCGGAGAGCAACGTGCTGCGCATTCCGCTCACGACGCGCTATTCGCTCCGCCAGTGGGCGGCGTTCGCGGTGCGCTACGTCACCGCGTGGGCGAACTGGCGCGTGGCCTACGGGTGCTGGAACGTGCAGATGTCCGACGAAGCGATGCCGGGCCCGTTCGTGTGGGCGTGGGGGGGCGGCACCGCGTTCGCCGAGGTCGACCTGGCGAGGCTCCACGGCTGCCGCGCGGCGATGATCTCGTCGAACCCCGAGCGCCTCGCCATGATCGCCAGGGCCGGCATCGCGCCGATCGATCGGCGGGAGTTCGGCGGGCTATCGTTCGACGAGGGGAAGTACGCGGACGACCCGAAGTTCCGCAAGGCCTACCAGGCCGCCGAGGCCGTGTTTCTGGCGAAGGTGAAGGAGGTCACCGGCGGGTACGGCGTGTCGATCTTCGTGGACCACATCGGCACGCCGGTGACGCGCGCGACGCTCAAGGCGCTTGCGCGCCAGGGGGTGATCACCACCGCGGGCTGGAAGCATGGCATGGTGACCACGTTGATGCGCGCGATCGAGTGCATCGGGCGCCACGTGCACGTGCACACGCACTACGCCCGCAGATCCGAGGCCCGCGCCGCCATGCTGGCGGCCGAGTCCACGGGATGGATGCCGCCGATCGGCGAGGCCGAGCCCGTCGTCGAGTGGAACGACATCCCGAAGCTCGCCGAGGCCCACGCGGCGGACCGGGTGGAGTCGTACTTCCCGGTGTTCCAGGTCAACCCGGTCTGATCCGGGCACCATCGGTTCGCGCCGAGCTTGCGCTCGATCAGCCCGGCCGGCAGCCCGGCCGGCAGCCCGGCCGGCAGCCCGGGTTGCGGCGGTGATAGGCTGCGCGCGATGTCCGACGATCCGCCGTGCTTCGAGGTCGCGCGCGTCGAGGCGCTGGCGCGCGAGCTGCTCGGCCACCCGGTGACCGCCGCCGCGCTGCCGAGCGAGCGCGACCAGAACTTCCTGCTCACCGTGCACGGCGAGCCGCGCCTGGTGCTGAAGATCGCCGCGGCGGGCGAGGACCGCGGGTTCCTGGTCGCGCAGCAGCGCGCGATGCAGCACGTCGCCGCGCGAACGGCCTTGACGCCGCGCGTCCTGCCATGGCGGGACGGCACGACGCTGGCACCGGTCACCGCGCCGGACGGTCGCGTCCACCTGGCGTGGCTGGTGTCGCGGGTGCCCGGCGTGCCGCTCGCGCAGGTCGCGCGGCGCAGCGACGCGCTGCTCGAGCGGTTCGGCGCAGCGATCGCCGAGCTCGCCGGTGCGCTCGACGGGTTCGACGATCCGGCGCTGCACCGCGACTTCCACTGGGACCTCGCGCGCGGCCGCGCCGTGATCGATCGCCACCGCGGCCTGATCGCCGGCGCCGAGCTCGGCGCCGCGATCGACGCGCTGGTCCGGCGGTTCGATCAGTACACCGCGCCGGTGCTCGGCGAGCTGGCCCGCCGCGCGATCCACGGCGATCTCAACGACCACAACGTGCTGGTCGGCGGCGGCGACGATCTGTTCGATCGGCGCCAGCACGTCACCGGCATCGTCGACTTCGGCGACATGGTGCACGGCATCGCGATCGGCGAGCTCGCGATCGCCGCCGCCTACGCCATGCTCGACGCGGCGGATCCGCTGTCGGTGATGTGGCACCTGGTGCACGGCTACGGGATGCGCCGCGCGATCAGCGAGCCGGAGCTGACCGCGGTGTTCGGCCTCGCCGCGCTCCGGCTGTGCATGAGCGCGTGCCTGGCCGCCTACCAGCAGCGCCGCCACCCGGACAACGCGTACCTCGGCGTGAGCCAGGCGCCGCTCGAGCGCACGCTGCCCCGGCTGGCGCGGATCCCGTTCGGGATCGCGGCGGCGACCGCGCGCAGCGCCTGCGGCCTGCCGCCGATCGCGTCGAGCGCGGCGGTCCAGGCCTACCTCGCGGCGCGCACCGCGTCGTTCGCGCCGGTGCTCGGCATCGACCTGCGGGTCGAGCCGGCGCTCGTGCTCGACCTCAGCATCGCCGGCGCGCTGGTCAGCGGCGACGAGCAGGGCAACGCCGAGCCCGCGTTCACCCGGCGGGTGTTCGACGCGATGCGCGCCGCCGGCGTCCGGGTCGCGGTCGGGCGCTACGACGAGCCGCGCCTGCTGTACACCACGCCGTTGTTCGCGGCGGGCGATGGCACGCTCGGCGAGCACCGCACGCTCCACCTCGGCCTCGATCTGTTCGCCGAGGCCGGCACGCCGGTCCACGCGCCGCTGGCCGGCGAGGTCCACGCGGCCGACGAGCACACCAGCCGGCTCGACTACGGCGGCGTGATCGTGCTGCGCCACCGCACCGACGCGGGCAGCGAGTTCTTCACGCTGTACGGGCACCTCGATCCGGCGTCGTTCGCCGCGCTGCGGGTCGGCCAGCGCGTCGAGCGCGGCCAGCGGATCGCGGCGCTCGGCGCGCCGGACCAGAACGGCGGATGGACGCCGCACCTCCACCTCCAGATCATCTGCGACTTCCTCGGCCTGGGCAGCGACTTCCCGGGCGTGGCGACGCCGGGCCGGCGCGACGTGTGGCTCGGCGTGTCGCCCGATCCCAACCTGCTGGTCGGCATCCCGCTCGAGCACCTGCCGCCGGCGCGCCGCCCGCTCGACGAGACCCTCGCGCGCCGGCGCGCGCGGATCGGCTCCAGCGTCCGGCTGGCGTACCGCCGCCCGCTGCGGATCGTGCGCGGCTGGCGGCAGTACCTCTACGACGACGACGGGCGGCGCTACCTCGACGCCTACAACAACGTCCCGCACGTCGGGCATTGCCATCCGCGCGTCGTCGAGGCCGCGGCGCGCCAGCTCGGCGTGCTCAACACCAACACGCGCTATCTCCACGACGGGCTCGCCGACTACGCCGAGCGGCTCACCCAGACCCTGCCGGCCCCCTTGCGCGTGTGCTTCCTGGTCAGCTCGGCGAGCGAGGCCAACGAGCTGGCGATCCGGCTCGCGCGCGCGGCGACCGGGCGGCGCGATCTGCTCGTGCTCGACGCCGCCTACCACGGCAACACCACGACGCTGATCGACGCCAGCCCGTACAAGCACGCCGGTCCGGGCGGGCTCGGCGCGCCGGACTGGGTCCACGTCGCGCCGCTCGCCGACGACTACCGCGGCCCCTACCGGCGCGGCGATCGCGACGCCGGCGCGAAGTACGCGGCCGACGTCGCCGCCCGGATCGACGAGCTCGCGGCGCGCGGCCGCCGGCTCGCGGCGTTCCTCGCCGAGTCGTGCCCGAGCGTCGGCGGCCAGCTCGTGTTCCCGCCCGGCTACCTCGCCGGGGTGTACCGCGCGGTGCGCGCCGCCGGTGGCGTGTGCATCGCCGACGAGGTCCAGACCGGGCTCGGCCGGCTCGGCACCGAGTTCTGGGGCTTCGCGGGACAGGGCGTGGTCCCCGACATCGTCGCGATGGGCAAGTCGCTCGGCAACGGTCACCCGCTCGCCGCGGTGGTGACCACGCCGGCGATCGCCGGCGCGTTCGACAACGGCATGGAGTACTTCAGCACCTACGGCGGCAACCCGGTGTCGTGCGCGGTCGGCAGCGCGGTGCTCGACGTGCTGCGCGACGAGCAGCTCCAGGCCCACGCGCTCGCGGTCGGCGCCGAGCTGCTCGCCGGGCTGCGCGGTGTGATGGCGCGGCACGACTGCGCCGGCGACGTCCGCGGCTCGGGGCTGTTCCTCGGCGTCGAGCTGGTCGAGGACCGCGCGACCCAGGCGCCCGCGGCCGCCGCCGCGTCCTACGTCGCCAACCGGATGCGCGACGAGGCCATCCTGCTCGGCACGGACGGGCCGCACCACAACGTGATCAAGATCCGGCCGCCGATGCCGTTCGACGCCGCCGACGCCGCCCGCCTGGTCGAGACCCTCGACCGCGTGCTCGGCGAGCTCGCCTGATCGAGGCGGGCTGTTCCACGATCGATCTTGCCTGCTTCGTGATGCGCCGATCTGCGGCTGGTTGCGGCACAATGTGCCGGTGTCCCGGCTGACCGAGCGGAACGAGTGGAAGTTCTTCGCGGCGCTGCCCCGCGCGGCGCCCGGGCTGGCCTCGCTGTGGTGGCTGGTGCTGGTGCTGCGCGGCGTGTTGCCGGCCGCGTTCGCGATCGCGACCGGCGTGCTGATCGGCGGCGTGCAGCGCGGCGGGCCGCTCGCCGCGCCGCTGGCGCTGGTCGGCGCGATCTTCGTGGTGCAGCAGGTCGTCGGGCCGATCCACCAGGCGCTGAGCGCCAACCTCGGTGACCGCACCGCGGCGTGGCTGTACGAGCGGCTCGCCGAGGCGTGCGTGCGCCCGCCGGGGATCGGCCACCTCGAGGATCCGGCGCTGACGTCGGACCTGACCGTGGCGCGCGACTTCGATCTCGGCATGACCGGCCCGCCGCTCGCGATCTCGATGGACTTCATCGCCAACGGGATGGCGGAGATGATCGGCGGGCTGGTGTCGGCCGCGATCCTGGTCGGCTACAGCGGGTGGGCACCGCCGGTGCTCGCGGGGGCGTGGCTGGCCACCCACTGGCTGCTGCGCGAGAGCGCGGTGTGGCGCGATCGCAACACCGACGAGGTGCGCGGCGCGCAGCGCGACGCGGACTATGCCTATCGCCTCGCGGTCGACCCGCCGGCGAGCAAGGAGCTGCGGCTGTTCGGGATCGTCGACTGGATGGTCGAGCGGTTCCGCGCCCGCCGCACCCGGCTGCACGAGCTGCAGTACGCGGCGACCCGGCTGCGCGAGCGGCCGGTGATCGGAAGCCTGCTGATCGTGGCGGCCGCGAACCTGATCGTGTTCTGGTCGATGGCCGGCGCGGTCGCCCACCACCGGATCAGCCTCGGCGAGCTGGTGGTGTTCGTGCAGGCCGCGGTCGGCGTGTCGATGATCGCGTTCGGCGGGTTCAGCTGGGCGCTCGACGGCGCGGCGGCCCCGGTCGCCGCGGTGCTGCGGCTCGAGCCCGCGATGCGGGCGGCGGGCGCGCTGTCCGCAGGCAGCGGTCCGGCCGGCGCGATGCCGGCGCGCGAGATCCGGTTCCGCGACGTGACGTTCCGCTATCCCAACCCGGCGAGCTCATCGAGCTTGGCGAGCTCATCAAGCTCGGCGAGCTTGTCGAGCTCGTCGGGTGTGTCGAGCTCGTCGAGCTCGTCCGGCCTGGACGCGGCCGCTCTGGTGGGGACGCCTGCGGCCGTGCTCGAGCACTTCGACCTGACCGTGCCCGCCGGTACGTCGCTGGCGATCGTCGGCCAGAACGGCGCCGGCAAGACCACGATCGCCAAGCTGCTGTGCCGGCTCTACGACCCGCAGTCCGGCGCGATCGAGGTCGACGGCACCGACCTGCGCGGGCTCGATCTGACGGCGTGGCGGTCGCGGGTCACGGCGGTGTTCCAGGACTACCTCAAGCTCGAGCTGCCGCTGCGCGACAACGTGGCGCCGGGCGGCGCGCCGGACGACGTGGTGCGCGCGGCGCTGGCCGGATCGGGCGCGGCCGACCTCGCGGCGCTCGACACGATCCTGGCGCGCGGCTACGACGGCGGCACCGAGCTGTCGGGCGGCCAGTGGCAGCGCGTCGCGCTCGCCCGCGCGCTGGCCGCGGTGCAGCTCGGCGCCGGCGTGGTGCTGCTCGACGAGCCGACTGCGCAGCTCGACGTGCGCGGCGAGGCCGAGATCTTCGAGCGGCTGCTCGCCGCGACCCGGTCGTGCACGACGATCGTGATCTCGCACCGGTTCTCGACAGTGCGCCACGCCGACCGGATCTGCGTGCTCGAGCACGGCCGCGTGGTCGAGCTCGGCAGCCACGACGAGCTGATGGCGCAGGGCGGCCGCTACCGCACGATGTTCGAGCTCCAGGCCCAGCGGTTCACCGATCCCGAGGAGGAGGGCCGGAGGTATGACGAGCTATGACGTCCTCGCCTGACGCCGCGGCGAACGCGGCGGGGAACGGGGCGGGGAACGGGGCGGGGATCGACCCGCTGCCGCCGGCGCTGTCGTCGATGTGGCGGCTGTGCAAGCTCGGCTACCGCCACGAGCCGCGGCTCATGCTGGTCGCGTTCGTGCTGTCGCAGCTCGCCGCGCTGCCCGACGCGCTGCTCGCGCTGTGGTTGATGCTGCTCGGCAAGGGCGTGGTCGACGGCCGGCCGGGGTTGATGACCGGGTCGGCGATCGGCCTCGGGCTGTCGGCGATCGCGACCTGGTTCCTACGCACGGTCAGCACCCGGGTGCAGCGCCGGTTCCGCGACAAGGTCACGATCGGGCTCCAGACCCACGTCGCCCGCCTGCAGGCGTCGGTGCCGACGATCGCGCACCAGGAGCGGCCCGAGTACCTCGATCGGCTCGCGATGCTGCGCGATCAGGTGTTCGTACTCGACCACATGTACATGTCGGTGTTCTCGACCGCGGGCTGGCTGCTGCGGCTCGGCGTGACGCTCGCGCTGCTCGCCGCGATCCACCCGGCGCTGATCGCGCTCGCGGCGTTCGCGGTGCCGACCGTCGCGACCTCGACCTGGCGGCCGGCGGTCGAGCGCCTGGCCCAGGAGCGCGGTGCGCAGAGCCAGCGGCTGGCCCGCCACCTGTTCACCACTGCCACGAGCGCGTCTCCGGGCAAGGAAATCCGGGTCACCGGCATCGGCGACCGCCTGGTCACCGACCGCCGCGCGGCGTGGCAGCGCTGGTACCACCCTGTGGCGCGCGCCCGGCTGGGCTCGGCCGCGTGGCACACCCTCGCGTGGGCGGTGTTCGGCGCCGGCTACGTCGGCGCGGTGGTGTTCGTGTCGGTCGGCCTCGAGGCGCCCGCCGCCGACGTCCTGCTCGTGCTCGCCGCCGGGGCGCGGCTGTCGGCGTACGTCGGCGCCACGGTCGGCGAGATCGGCTTCCTCCGCGGGTTCTGGATGGACGGCTCGCGCCGGCTGGCGTGGTTCGAGGACTACGCGGCGGCCGCGGCGGCCGCGGCCGACACGCCGGTGCCCGAGCGGCTCGAGCGCGGGATCCGGCTCGACCGGGTGTCGTTCGCCTACCCGGGCACGACGCGCAAGGTGCTCGACGACATCTCGCTGACGCTGCCCGCCGGTGCGGTGGTCGCGATCGTCGGGGACAACGGCGCCGGCAAGACCACGCTGGTCAAGCTGCTCGCCAGGCTGTACGAGCCGACCACGGGCGCGATCCTGGTCGACGACGCCCCGCTCGCCCGGATGCCGGCCGCGGCGTGGCGGGCCCGCCTGGCCGGCGCGTTCCAGGACTTCTTCCGGTTCGAGTTCCGCGCCCAGCACACCGTCGGGCTCGGCGATGTCGGCCGGCTCGACGAGGTGCCCGCGGTCACCGCGGCGGTCGAGCGCGCCGGCGCCGGCGACGTGGTGACCCGGCTGGCCGCGGGCCTCGAGACCCAGCTCGGCGCGACCTGGCCGGGCGGCGTCGAGCTGTCGTTCGGCCAGTGGCAGAAGCTCGCGCTGGCGCGCGGGTTCATGCGCGATCAGCCGCTCGTCCTGGTGCTCGACGAGCCGACCGCGGCGCTCGACGCCGAGACCGAGCACGCGCTGTTCGAGCGCTACGCGGCCTCGGCGCGCGGCGGCGCGGCCGGCCGGATCACGATCCTGGTCTCGCACCGGTTCTCGACCGTCCGGATGGCAGATCTGATCGTCGTGCTCGACGGCGCGAAGCTGGTCGAGATCGGCAGTCACGAGGAGCTGATCGCGCGGGGCGGCACGTACGCCGAGCTGTTTGGCATCCAGGCCGCGGCCTACCGCTGAGGCAGATGCCGGCGTGAATCGACCGCGCGCGTCAGCCCGCAGTCCTCGTCGCGAATCCGGTTCTGGAGCGAGCGGGTCGGGGAGCGCCCCCTGGACATTCGAAGTCCACCCCGGACATCCGGCGTCCAGTCGGGCTCGGCTTGCCCGCGATCGGATCCCGGCGGCAAGACGCGAGGGAAGTGCTCGAGGAAGATGGCGATTTGCTGGTTCGCCGCGGCGCGAAGATCGCCGGCCACGAGCTCGGCATCGTCCGTGCATTGAGTCCGAACCTCCAGACGCCGTCGACGCCGGCGCGCTCACCCTGGTCACCCTGTTCACGAAGTGAACCGATGAAGCTCGCGTACACGCTCGCGCTGATCGCCCTGACCGCCGCGTGCGCGTCCAGGCCCGCGG
Source organism: Kofleriaceae bacterium (assembly GCA_036265355.1). Taxonomy (GTDB): domain Bacteria; phylum Myxococcota_A; class Polyangia; order Haliangiales; family Haliangiaceae; genus JABFXX01. The sequence goes on from DATAPF010000094.1 coordinate 49,539, forward strand.
ATCACGACGCCGCGCTCGCGCTGTCGATCGCGAAGGGACTGGTGGACGCGTGCCCGGGGGACCACAGCCCGGCCGACGAGGCCGCCCGCAACGACTGCGCCGACAAGCTCACCAGCTTCGCCGGGCTGCGCAACGCGATGCGCGAGCCGTTCATCTGGGCCGACCAGCTCGGCACCGGCTACCAGCTCGACAGCAAGACCCACAAGTTCAATGCCCGGGTATGGCGCCGGATGTACCTGTCGACGTTCATGTTCGGCACCGACTACACGATCGAGCAGATCGGCGACATGACGGTGCTCCACATGCCGGTCCGGTTCCGCGGCGCGATGTCGACCGGCGCGTATCCGTATCCGTTCTGGCACAGCGAGAAGAAGTGGGACGCCTACAACTACGCGACGACGGTCCACTTCATCTTCCAGAACGGTGGAATGCTCGGCGCGCTGCGGTCCGCGGAACCGGACAGGACGCGCCCCAAGGTGGCCCACACCTGGGACGGCCTGTGGCGCTGGCAACAGGCCGGGGTGCCGATGCCGTACGTGGCGCTCTACGACTACCTGTTCGCGAAGGACAATCCGTACACCGGGATGCTCGACGAGGCGTACCGCGCGCTGGAGGCCGGGATGCGGCCGCATCACTGCAATGCCTGCCACGCGCCCGACAAGCAGGGCGAATCGGACAAGCTGGAGTTCTTCGTCTATCCCAACCAGGCGCTGTCCGGCCGCCACGACATCGTGTCGCAGGTGATGGACAACACGATGCCGCCGGAGGACGACACGCTCCACCTGCCGGCCGGGATCGCGGATCCGTCGGATCGCGACCTGCTGCTCAAGCTCGCGCGCGACTTCGAGGTCGCCGGCGACGAGGCGCTCGCCTGGGAAGGCGACAAGACGATCCAGCTGTAGCCTGCTCCAGGCGCGCGAGATTCGTGTCGCGTGACGCTGCCATGCCGCGTGCGTCGGGTCGTTCTTCTGGTTCTCGACCACGACCGAGGTGTTCGCCGCGATCCGCACGTACCAGCCGTTCGCGGTCGACACCAGCGAGGCACGCTTGATGCGCCGCTGGCTCGAGCGCTGACGGTCGAGTCGCCGGCCGGTGACATCCGAGCACCGAGAGAGCCAACGATCGGTTCAGCGCTCCCGGTCAGCGCACCCGTCTGCTCCGCGCTCGCGTGGGAGAGCGAGCTCACGCCGGAGACGAGTCGTCTGATGGATATTCTCCAGGAGCACTGCAAAGGATCGGCGAGCACGACGTTCGTCCCGTACGGCTGTGGGGCAGTCATTGCGACAGTGTTAAGGTCCCGGAATGCAACCGGGGACCGTGCTGGGCGATCGATTCGAGATCGAGCAAGCAGTCCAGACGGGCGGCATGGGAGAGGTCTTCCGCGCCCGCGATCGGGTCTCGGGCGAGCTCGTGGCGATCAAGCTGCTGGCCGACGAGCGCGACCATCGCGCGGCCCGGTTCGAGCGCGAGGTCGAGCTGCTCTCGGAGCTGTCGCATCCCGGCATCGTCCGCTACATCTCCCACGGGGTCACGCCGTCGGGATTGCTGTTCCTGGCCATGGAGTGGCTCGACGGCGAGGACCTCAAGCACCGGCTCAGGCGCGCCCCGCTCACGATGGGCGAGGCAGTCACCCTCGCGACCCGGGTCGCCCAGGCCCTGACGGCGGCCCACGTGCGCGGCATCGTCCACCGCGATCTCAACCCCGGCAACCTGTTTCTCGCCGGCGGGCGTATCGATCAGGTCAAGGTGCTCGATTTCGGCATCGCGCTGCGCGAGGGACGCTCCCAGCTGACCCGGACCGGGACCCTGATCGGCACGCCGGGGTACATGGCGCCCGAGCAGGCGCGCACCAGCGGCGAGATCGACGCGCGCGCCGATGTGTTCGCCCTGGGATGCGTGCTGTTTCTGTGCCTGACCGGGACTCCCGCGTTCGAAGGGGACAGCGCCGGCGCCATCCTGGGCAAGATCGTGTTCGGCGAGGCGCCGCGGGTGAGCGCCGTGTGGCCCGAGGTCCCCGAGGATCTCGACGCGCTGGTCGCGCGGATGCTGTCCCGGGATCCGGCGCTCCGGCCGAGCGATGGCGCCAACCTGGCGACCGCCCTGGCAGCCCTCGGGCCCCGGGCGCACAGCACCGCGGTTGCGCCGAGGGTCCCCGTGGTCAAGCGCTCGGCGATCACCGGCCGCGAGCTCCGGTTCCTGGCCGTGGTCGTCCTGGCGACCCCGGTGGACGACGCACAGACCGAGGAGGCGTTGCGGCGCGCCAGCAAACCCTACGGCGGCCGCGTCGAGCAGCTCACCGACGGCTCGACCATCGTCGTGATCGAGGCCGAGCGACAGGTGGCCACCGATCAGGCCGCTCAGGCGGCGCGCTGTGCGCTCGCGCTGCGCGCCCTCGCCGGTGGTCGAGCCATGGCGATCGCCATGGGCCGGGCCGAGTCGACCCGGCAGCTCCCGGAAGGCGAACTGGTCGACCGGGCCACCGAGCTGCTCTCGCTGAGGTCCAGCGCGCCGGGAGGCCCGCACCAGATCGCGCTCGACGACGTGAGCGCCGGCCTGCTCGACGCCCGGTTCGACGTGATCGAGGACGACGCCGGGCTCCTGCTGTGCGGTGAGCGCCCGCTGATCCACGGCGCCCGGACGCTGCTGGGCCGCCCCACGCCCTGCGTGGGCCGCGACTGGGAGCTCGGCGCCCTGACCGGCATCCTCGCCGCGTGCATCGAAGAGTCCGAGGCCCGGGTCGTCGTCGTGACCGCGGCCGCCGGCATGGGCAAGTCCCGGCTGGGCGCCGAGTTCGTCGCGCGCGTCCGGCAGCGCACCGGCGAGATCGCGATCTGGGTCGGGCGCGGCGACTCGTTGCGCGCGGGGTCGACCCTCGGCTTGCTCGCCCAGGTGCTGCGTGGCGCGCTCGGGATCCACGAGGGCGAGCCGCTCGCCGAGCGCAGGAGCCAGATCCAGCGGTGGGCAGCCGAGCGCGTCGCCGCCGGCGAGCAGCAGCGGATGACCGAGTTCCTGGGGGAGCTCGCCGGAGCGCCGGTCCCCTACAGCCGCGAGGGCAGCGCGGCGCTCGTCGCGGCGCGACAGGACGCTCAGCTGATGGGCGAGCAGATGCGCAAGGCCTGGATCGATTTCCTCGACGCAGAGACCGCCCGCCATCCGGTGCTGATCGTGTTCGAAGATCTGCAATGGGGCGATTTCGGGACGATCCGGTTCATCGACAACGCCCTGCGCGATCGCAACAAGCGTTCGTGGATGGTGCTCGCCCTGGCCCGACCCGAGGTGTTCGAGGTGTTTCCCAGGCTGTGGGCCGAGCGACAGAACGTCCAGGAGATCCGGCTCAAGGAGCTCGGCCGCAAGGCCGGTGAGCGGCTGGTGCGCCAGGTGCTCGGCGACACCGTCGGGGCCGAGACCATCGAGCGCCTGGTCCGGCAGGCCGACGGCAACGCGTTCTATCTCGAAGAGCTGATCCGTGCCGCCGTCGAGGGCAAGGACACCACCCTGCCGGAGACCGTGCTGGCCATGGTCGAGACCCGGATCGGCCGGCTCGCGGTCGAGGCGCGGCGGGTGCTGCGCGCCGCCAGCGTGTTCGGCGAGGTGTGCTGGGACGGCGGCGTGTTCGCCCTGCTCGGCGCCACCATGACCACCACGACGGTCGGCGAGTGGCTCGCCCTGCTCGTCGAGCAGGAGATGCTCGCGGTCCGGCCCGACGGTAGGTTTCCGGGGCAACGCGAGTTCGCGTTCCGCCACGCGCTGCTCCGCGAGGGCGCCTACGCGAGCTTGACCGAGCACGATCGCCGGCTCGGGCACCGCCTCGCCGCCGAGTGGCTCGAGCAGCACGGGGAGGGCGATCCCATGGTGCTCGCCGGCCACTTCGAGCGTGGCAGGGAAGGCAGCAAGGCGGGAGCCTATTACCTGCGCGCCGCGGAGCAGGCGAGCCTGGCCGGCGACGTGGCCGCCGCCGAGGCGCGCGCCCACCTCGGCCTCGCGTGCGGGGGGACCACCGAGGTCCGGGCGGGCCTGCTGGGTCTGCTCTGCGAGGTTTCCTATTACGACCCTGGCAAGGTGAGCGCGGCGCTGCCGTTTGCGGAGGAGGTCATGCGCCTCGCGAAGCGAGGTTCCGCCCCCTGGGCCCGGGGGGCGGCCTCGAAGATCGTGAGCGCCCTGCATGCTGGAAAGATCGACGAGCTCCTCGAGACGCTGCAGACGTTTCGCGAGATCGTCCCTGCCCCGGACGCGGTGAACGCGCTGGCACTCGCCGGCAATACCGGGGTGTTCGTGCTCGACGTCGTCGGGCGGATCGAGGAGTCCAACGAGGTGATCGACCTGGTCGAGAGGTTCTGCGAGGTCATCGGCCCGGTCCGGGAGCAGATCTCGATCGCAGCGGCGCTCTGGCGCATCGGCAGGGCCGTACGGGACTCCTATGCCAAGGAAGATCCATGGAGCGGCCTCGAGCACGCGCGCGCGGCGCTGCGGATCTGCGAGGAGCTCCATCACACGGTGCTCCACACGTTCGCGCGGGGATGCCAAGGAATGGGCCTGTGGTACCTCGGCGCGATCGCGGAGGCCGAGCAGGTGCTCGGCGCAGCCGCGCCCAGGGACGAGGAGCTGGGGACCATCGCCTCCATGTGGCTATTCAGCCTGGCGTGGATGCGCGCCGACCGTGGAGCGCTCGACGAGGCCCGGCACGCGGCACAGCGCCTGATCCAGCTCGGGCAATCGCACCATGTCCTCATGGAAGAAGCGCGTGGTCGCTGGGCGCTTGCCGAGGTGCTCCGGCGCGAGGGGGACCTCATGGGTGCCGAACGCGAGTTTCAGGCTGCCCACGGCACCATCGCGATG
>DATAPF010000095.1:0-14826 GCA_036265355.1 Kofleriaceae bacterium
ATATTCCCCACTGCTGCCTCCCGTAGGAGTCTGGGCCGTGTCTCAGTCCCAGTGTGGCTGATCATCCTCTCAGACCAGCTACGCGTCTTCGCCTTGGTAGGCCGTTACCCCACCAACTAGCTGATGCGACGCAGGCTCCTCCTCGAGTGCCGGATCTTGCGACCTAGCTTTCCTTCCGAGAGCCGAAGCTCCCGGAAACGTATGCGGTATTAGCGTTCCTTTCGAAACGTTGTCCCCCGCTCAAGGGAAGATTACCTACGTGTTACTCACCCGTCCGCCGCTTTACTGATGGCCGAAGCCACTTTCTCGCTCGACTTGCATGTGTTAGGCCCGCCGCTAACGTTCGCTCTGAGCCAGGATCAAACTCTCCGTAGAAAATTTAGATCCCGCTCTACGTTGCGCATGATGTGGGAGCGTCCGGGGGGACGGCTCCCACGCGCAACGTGGAATGGTTTCTGTTTCGTACGAACACAGAACCCACGATTCTTCAAAACGGCTTGCTATCCAGTTTTCAGAGACCGATTCCGTCGAGGAGTCCCCCGTTTGGGCGGGTTCTTCCTGTCTGGGCTCGACGAGTTCGTCGAGGGAGTGTGCTTATAAGGGGTACCGGCCGGTCTGTCAACGTTGATCGAAGCTTTTTCCGCCACCCTGCCGTCACCTGCCCAAGTTTCCGTATCTTCAGGGCTTTGGAGAAGCTCCGCAGCCCCTGACCAGCCTGTCCGCCTTCCTTGCAACGCTCCCGACGACGTTCCGTCGAGGGTGTGTGCTTATAAGAGCTGCAGGCCGGGCTGTCAACGCTGATCGAACAGTTTTCCGTCCACCGGCTGCCTCCGTCCCAACTCCTCGTGGTCCAAGCGGTTTCTGGAGCAACGAATCTCCGAGCCCGCGCTGGTCCCGACCTGGCAACCCCGTTACCCTTCGCTGGCTACCATGCTGGAACGCATAGGCAACTGCCGCATCGTCGAGGAGGTAGCTTCTGGAGGAATGGCGGTGGTTTACCGCGCGATCCAGGACCCGCTCGGCCGCACGGTGGCGATCAAGGCGCTCAAGAGCTCGGCGGCGCTCGAGGAGAACGTCGTCACGCGCTTCGAGAGAGAGGCCAAGAGTCTCGCGCTGTTACAGCACGAGAACATCATCCACGTCTACGACTTCCACCGCGAGCGCGGCGCCCTGTTCATCGTGATGGAGTACGTCCAAGGCACCGATCTTTATGATCTTCTGGAGAAGTGCGGCCGCCTGCCCTACGACGTGGCGGCGATCATCGCGATGCAGGTCGCCCGCGCGCTCGACTACGTGCACTACCGGGGGATCGTCCACCGCGACATCAAGCCGGCCAACGTGATGATCTCGCGCCAGGGCGGCGTGAAGCTGATGGACTTCGGGATCGCCCGGGACACGAGTTTCGGCGACCTCACGGAAGCAGGGACCGGGATCGGCACGCCGGCCTACATGTCGCCCGAGCAGGTGCTGGGCGACAAGCTCGACGCGCGCAGCGACATCTTCTCGCTCGGGGTGCTGCTCTACCAGATGGTCACCGGCAAGAAGCCGTTCGTCGAGGACGAGCGGCGGTCGGCGATGCACAAGATCCGGCTGGAGAAGCACGTCAGCGCCCGCCGGCTCAACCCCGAGATCCCGCGCGAGCTCGAGCGGGTGATCGACCGCTGCCTGGAGAAGCAGCCGCGCGACCGCTGGCGGTCGGCGCAGCACATGGTGATGGCGCTCGAGCGCTTTCTGGCCAAGCACGTCGAGATGAACCACCACGCCCGGCTGGTGCTGTTCCTCCGGTCGCAGAACGTGGTCACCGAGCTCGAGGCCGAGGAGTACCTGAACCCGGCCGCGCTGGGCGGCGCCAGCCAGCTGCAGCAGCCCAACATGCAGGCCCGTCACGCGGTGCGCGCAGGGATGGTGGCCCACGGCATCGCGTTCGGCGTGCTGGCCCTGATGCTCGGCCTGATCCACGTCGCGCCGCTGTCCGCGACCCCGGCGTACTCGGCGGTCCGCGAGGCGGGGCGCGGCTACCTGCGGATCGTCGCCTCGCCGTGGGCCCGGATCTGGATCGACGGCGTCTTCCAGGGGGAGACCCCGCTGGGCCGACCGATCGCGCTCAAGGAAGGCAGCCACACGATCCGGCTGGAGCACGACTGGTACCGGCCGGTCGAGCGCGTGGTCGAGATCGCCGAGGGCGCCGCGACCGCGCCGCAGGTGCTCGCGGTCGACTTCGACGCCGAGCACGTCCCGCTGGCGCCGGGCAAGACGCGGCCCGCCCCGCCGGCGGGCGCCGGGACGACCGCCGGGGAACCGGCCGGAGGGGTGGCCGGGGGAGCGCGGTGACCGCCGCACCGGCGCGGCGCGGCGCGGTCGCCTGGCTGGCCGCCGCGGTGGCGGTGATCGCCGTCGCCCCGCCCGCGCACGCCCAGGACGCCAGCCGCCCGGTCACGTACCGCGTCCGTCCGGGCGACACGCTCGAGCTGATCGCCGCCGAGTTTTACGGCGATCGCAACAAGGCGATGTTCATCGTCGCCGAGAACAAGCTGAACCGGCCGCGCCCGGTCAAGCCGGGCGAGCGGCTGCGCATCCCGGTCCCCCACGAGGTCGTGACCTCGCCCGGCGACACCTTCGAGTCGCTCGCGCTGACCCACCTCGGCAGCGCGCGGCGCGGCGCGTTCCTCGCCGACTGGGCGGGGCTGTCGCACGACGACAGCCTGCCGGCCGGGACCGCGATCACGATCCCGCTGACGGTCGCGCACGTCGCCCAGGCGACCGAATCGCTCGCCGACATCGCGCGGCTGTACTTCGGCGATGCGCGGAACGCCGAGATGCTGCGGCACTACAACCAGCTGGACAGACCCTCGATCGACAAGGGCGAGACCGTGCAGGTGCCGGGGTACAACGTCAAGCTGAGCCCCGCGAAGCAGCCGCCGCTCGACGCCGAGTCACGGGCGCGCCGCGACCACCGGCGCGAGGCGCTGGCGCGCGCCGCCCGTGCGCTGCCCGCCGCGCGGCTGGCCTGGAAGACCGGCGACCTCGCCGCGGTCAAGGACGGGCTGTCCCGGCTCGAGCCCGACCTCGACTACCTCGACGCCGACGACGCGGTCGAGCTCGCCGTGCTGCTCGGCGCCGCCCACGTCGCGTTCGACGAGATCGAGCCCGCGCTGGTGTGGTTCAAGCGCGCGCTCGATCGCCAGGCGCAGCATGCGCTGCGGCGCTACGACTACCCGCCCAAGGTCCTCGCGGTGTGGCAGCGGGCCGGCGGGCCGATCGAGTGAGCCGGGCCACGGGCCCCGCCTGCCGCGCGAGATCGCGGTGCTATGCTCGGGGCGGCGATGTCCTCGACGCCCGCGCAAAAGTTCGTCTGCCCGCGGTGCCGGACGTCGTTCGATCGCCCGTGCCGGTTCTGCGCCGAGTGCGGCGGCGACATGACCCACGCCAGCCCGCTGGAGGCGGCGCAGCGCGCCGAGGCGTCGGCTCCCCCGGCGGGCGGCCGCGAGCTCGAGCCGGTCGACCGCCGGCTCAGCGATTCGAACCGCGCATGGCTGGGCAAGGTCGTCGACGGCCGCTACCGCGTGCTCGAGGTGATCGGGCGCGGCGGCATGGGTGTGGTCTACCGGGTCGAGCACCTGCGGATGGGCAAGATCGCGGCGATGAAGGTGCTGCACCGCGATCTCGCGCACGACCCCGAGATCGTGCAGCGGTTCGAGCGCGAGGCCGCCGCGATCAGCAAGCTGCACCACCCGCACACCGTGCAGGTGTTCGATTTCGGGAATGCCCAGGGCGCGCTGTACCTGATCATGGAGTACGTGCACGGCCTCGATCTCGCGCACATCATCCAGCGCGACGGGCCGATCCCGTGGCCGCGCTGCGCGCCCCTGCTCGCCCAGATCTGCGGCGCGCTGCAGGAGGCGCACGAGCTCGGCATCGTGCACCGCGATCTCAAGCCGGAGAACGTGCTGATCACGCGCACCACCGGCGGCCGCGACTACGCCAAGGTGCTCGACTTCGGGCTCGCCAAGCTCGACCAGCGCGGCGCGCAGGCGCGCGAGCCGTCGCGTGAGACCGAGCGCAACCAGATCGTCGGCACGCCGTACTACATGGCGCCCGAGCAGATCCGCGGCGACGAGGTCGGCCCGCACGCCGACATCTACGCGTTCGGCTCGCTGATGTTCGAGCTGCTCACCGGCCAGCACCTGTACACCGGCTCGACCGCGGTCGGCGTGCTGACCAAGCACCTGACCGCCGAGCCCGACGCGCCGTCGGTGCGCACCCCGCGGCTCGGGATCCCGCCCGCGGTCGACCACCTGTGCCGCAAGGCGCTGGCCCGAGATCCCGCGGCGCGCTGGCGCAGCGCGGCCGAGCTCGGCGAGGCGATCGAGGAGGTCTACGGCGACACGGTGCACGATGCGACCGGGCCCGGCCGGGGCTCGCGCGCGCTGGCGGGCGGGCGGCTGGTGCTGGACCACGACGAGCGGTCGAGCGACCTCCGGCTGCGGCGGTCCGACATCGACGCGTTCGAGCGCGGCCTGCGCCGCCGCCGCGCGCTGGTGCTCGGCGGCAGCGTCGCGGTGGCGCTCGGCGCGATCGCGGCCGGCGCGGCGCTGGTGATGCGCGAGCCGCCGCCGCTGCGCGAGGAGCGCGAGCCCAACGACGACACCGCGCACGCCAACCGGATCGCGGCCGGCGTGCCGGTCACCGGCTTCCTCGGCAAGCGGCACTCGCCGACCGAGCCGGATCGCGACGTCTACGTCGTGCCGTGGCAGTCGGGCAGCCGGCGCGTGGTGTCGGTCGCGGTCACCGGGCTGCCCAACATCGACATCGCCCTGGGCGTCACCGACGGCGACGGCCTGCACGGCGCGACGATCGACGAGAACGCGGTCGGCGCCGGCGAGGCCCTGCACCGCCGCCTGGTCGACGGGCCGCTGGTGATCACGGTCACCGAGGCGAGGACCGACGCGGCCGGCAAGGACGAGCTGCCGGTCGAGAACGTCAGCGATCCCTACACGCTGACCGTCACCGAGGAGGCGCTCGCCGGCGAGACCGAGCCCAACAACGGCGAGGCCGACGCCAACCCGCTGGCGCTCACCGAGGAGATGCGCGGCTATCTCGACACCCACGACGACGTCGACCTGCTGCGCTGGACCGGCGAGCCCGGGACCTACCACCTCGTGGTGCGCAGCGACGGCGGATCGCTGGTGTGGCGGCTGCCCGACGGCCAGGCTCGGACCCCGGGCGCCGCGACCGTCGAGCTCCACCGCGGCGACGTGATCCGGCTCGAGCGCACCGACCGCGGCGGCAAGGGCGCCGCCACCGGCGAGCACCGCTGGTCGGTCGTCGTCACGCGGTGAGGCCCGGCTCCCCGGCAGTTGCGCCGGCTTCGCGGTCGGGGGTATGCCTCCGGCACCATGATCAAGCGTCCCAAGATCGCAATCGTTGGCGCCGGTGGCAACGTCGGCGCGGCCGTCGCCCAGTGGGCGGCGCAAAAAGAGCTCGGCGACCTCGTGCTCATCGACATCAAGGCCGCGCCGGCCGAGGGTCGCGCGCTCGACCTGACCCAGTGCGGGCCGTGGGAGGGCTTCAACAACACGAGCTTCGTCGCGACCGACAAGTCCGAGGCGATGGCGGGCGCCGACGTGGTCGTGATGACCGCCGGCGTGCCGCGCAAGCCGGGCCAGACCCGCGAGGAGCTGATCAACATCAACGCCGGCATCGTCAAGGGGATCTGCAGCGACGTGAAGAAGCACTGCCCCGACGCCGTGCTGATCGTCGTGTCGAACCCGCTCGACGCGATGGTGTTCGTCGCCAAGCAGGTCACCGGGTTCCCGCGCGAGCGCGTGATCGGCTCGGCCGGCGTGCTCGACAGCGCGCGGTTCCGGACCTACCTGGCGATGGCCGCCGGGGTCAGCGTCGAGGACGTCCAGGCGATGGTGCTCGGCGCCCACACCGACAAGGACATGGTGCCGATCGTCTCGCACGCGATGATCGGCAACGTGCCGGTCGGCAAGTTCCTGTCGCCCGAGAAGCTCCACGAGGTCGTCGAGAGCACCAAGAAGGGCGGCGCGACGCTGACCGGGCTGATCGGCACCTCGGCGTGGCAGGCGCCCGGCGCCGGCACCGCGCTGATGGTCGAGGCGATCGTGCGCAACCAGGGCCGCGTCGTGCCGTGCACCGTCGAGCTCCACGGCGAGTTCGGGGTCAAGGACGCGTTCGCCGGCGTCCCGGTCAAGCTGTCGGCGCGCGGCGCCGAGCGGATCTACGAGATCGAGCTGTCGGCCGCCGAGAAGGAAGCGTTCACCAAGGCGGTCGCCGCCAACACCGAGCTGATGAACATCGCGCGCGGCTTTTTGAGCTAGGTCGCGCCGGGCAGGAACGGATAGATGCCGTCGGGGTGGTAGCCCTTGACGCCGATCTCGCGCGCGAGCGGGCTGCGGTAGTCGCCGGTGTCGCGGGCGCGGGCGAGCACGCCGGCGAAGTCGTGGCGCGGCGCCCAGCCGAGCTCGGCGCGGGCGCGGCGGTTGTCGTAGACGCGGTCGATCGACGGGGTCATCCGCCAGCCGAGCTGGGCGTAGGCCGCCTCCCAGCCGGGGACGCGGCGGCGGACCGCGGCCGGCGCGTCGCGGCGCAGCAGCGTGGCGTCCTCGGGGTGCAGCGGGGTCGTGGCGGAGATGATGTAGCGGCCGAAGCCCAGCGCGGGGGCGCGGTCGAGCGCGCACAGGTGGGCGCTGACGGTGTCCTCGAGGTCGTGACGGCGGTTGAGGAACTCGTTCACCTTGTGATTGGCGTCGCTGTGCGCGGCGCGCTTGGCTGGATCGTCGTCGGCGTCATGGAAGAACCGCGAGGTGCGGAGCACCAGGCAGGCCAGGCCCTGGTTGCGGTGGGCGAGCTGGCAGAGATCCTCGGCGGCGACCTTGGTGGCGCCGTAGATGTTCTTGGGCACCGGAGCGACGTCCTCGGTGATCCACGCTGCGGGTGCGCCGGCGGGCGGCGTGAGCGCGTCGCCGAACGCGCTGGTCGTGCTGGTGAACACGAAGCAGCGCACGCGGGCTCGGACCGCGGCCTCGAGCAGGGTCAGCGTGCCGGTGATGTTGGTGTCGACGAACTGCTGGCGGCTGTGGGTCGCGACGTGCGGCTTGTGCAGGGTCGCAGCGTGCACGACGTCGGCGACGCCGTCCATGCAGCGCTCGACCACCGCGGGGTCGGTGATCGTGCCGACGACGTCGGTGCAGGGCGAGGCCAGCAGGTCGATGCCGCGGGCCGGGCGCCCCGCGGCGCGCAGCGCGCGCACCAGCGCCTCGCCGAGGTGGCCCGCCGAGCCGGTGACCAGGGTGATGCCGGACATGGGCGCGCATCGTAGCCGAGCTGGGACGTTTTGCCCTCGCGCGCGGCGGCGGCTGGCCGCGCACACTGGGCCCATGCCGGTGTCGAACGATCTCGACGTCACCTGCGCGTGGCAGCACGCGTTCAACGTCGCGGCCAACCGCAAGGGGCCGTTCGGGTACCTGCTCGAGCTGTCCGGGCTCGGCGGGCTGATCCTCGGCAAGGACATCGTGGTGTGGAACCCGCTCGCCGGGTCCAGCCAGTCGCTGCTCGGCGGCGCGACGGTGAGCTGCGTCGGGGTGATCGAGCGGTTCCGCTACGGCGGGGACGTCACCGACCCGATCCGGCTGTCGTGCATGGTCAGCCAGGAGAACCGCACCAACCTGCGCGCCAAGCTGAGCCGCGATCTGGTCAACCTCAAGGTCCGCATGAAGTGGATGATGGTCGGCTACGACGAGGCCGCCAAGGCATGGTACGGCGCGGTCGAGCTGCTCGATCCGGCGCAGCTCGACGGGCTGGTCAACAGCGTCGACGGCGTGCTGCAGATCTCGGTCGACGGCGCGCCGACCCGGCTGGGCGAGGGGCTCGACCTCGAGGTCTACCGCTTCGAGGTCGAGCTCGTGCCGCCGCCGGCCGCCACGGCGACGATCCAGTTCGCGCTCGGCCAGAACCAGCGGATCGTCGCCCAGTGGGGCGAGAGCTGACCGTCGTCACGTAGGGTCGGGCGGCGCGACCGGCCGGATCCGCAGCGCGCCGCGCTCGGCGTCGACGACGACGCAACCGCCGGCGGACAGCTCGCCGCGGATGATCAGCTCGGCGATCGGATCCTGCACCGCTTCCTGGATCCGGCGGCGCAGCGGGCGCGCGCCGTACTCGGGCTGGTAGCCCTGGTCGGCGAGCAGCTCGGCGGCGGCGGGCGAGACCTCCAGGCCGATGTGCTGCTCGGCCATCAGGGCGCGCAGCGCGGCGACGTGCAGCCCGACGATCGGCACGAGCGCGGCGCGGTCGAGGCCGTGGAACACGATGATGTCGTCGAGCCGGTTGAGCAGCTCGGGGCGGAAGTGGCCACGGACGGCGCGCAGCACGCGATCGCGCGCGTCGCCGCCGGGCATCACCCACGGCGCGCCGGCGGCGGGCGGCGCGGTGCCGAGGTTGGAGGTCATCATGATCAGGGTGTGCTTGAAGTCGACCCGGCGGCCGGCGGCGTCGGTGAGGTGGCCGTCGTCGAGCACCTGGAGCAGCAGGTGGAACACGTCGGCGTGGGCCTTCTCGACCTCGTCGAGCAAGATCACGCAGTACGGCCGGCGCCGGACCTGGTTGGTGAGCTCGCCGCCCTCGTCGTAGCCGACGTAGCCCGGCGGGGCGCCGACCAGGCGCGACACCGCGTGCTTCTCCATGTACTCGGACATGTCGATGCGGACCAGGGCGCGCTCGTCACCGAACAGGAAGTCGGCGAGCGCCTTGCACAGCTCGGTCTTGCCCACGCCGGTCGGGCCGGCGAGCAGGAACGAGCCGATCGGCCGCCGCGGATCGCGGAGCTGAGCGCGCGCCCGGCGGACCGCGCGGCTGACCCGCTCGATCGCCTCGGGCTGGCCGACGACGCGGGCGCCGAGCAGGCGCTCCATGTCGAGCAGCCGCCGGGCCTCGTCGCCGACCAGCTTGGCGACCGGGATGCCGGTCATCCGCGACACGACCTGGGCGATCAGCGGCTCGTCGACGCAGGCGGTCGGCGCGCCGGGCGCCGGCGCAGGCAGCCCGGCGAGCTGGGCCTCGAGCTCGGGGATCCGCTGGTGCTGGAGCTCGGCGACGTCGTCGTAGCGGCGCTCGCGCACCGCGTCCGCCATCCGCGCGCGGGCGTCGGCGAGCTCGCGATCGAGCCGCGCGCGATCGAGCGCGACGGCGCGCGCCGACAGCCACGTGGCGGACCCGGCGCGCAGCTGCTCGCGGAGCCGGGCGAGCTCGGCGCGGGCGGCGGCCGCGCGCTCGGGGTCCGCGCCGTCGAGCGCCTCGGCTTCGAGCTCGAGGCCGAGGATCCGGTCGTGCAGGACCTCGAGCGCCTCGGGCCGCGACGCGAGCTCGGAGCGCAGCCCGGCGGCGGCCTGGTCGATCAGATCGACCGCCTTGTCGGGGAGCTGGCGATCCGGGAGGTGGCGGCTGGCGAGGCGGACCGCGGCGTGGAGCGACGCGTCGGTGATCCGCACGCCGTGGTGGGTCTCGAACGTGCGCTTGAGGCCGCGCAGGATCGTGGTCGCGAGCGCCGGCTCGGGCTCGTCGACCGCGATCAGCTGGAACCGCCGCGACAGCGCCGCGTCGCGCTCGATCCGGCGGCGGTGCTCCGCGGTGGTCGTGGCGCCGATGCAGCGCAGCTCGCCGCGCGCGAGCGCGGGCTTGATCAGGTTCGCGGCGTCGCTGCCACCCTGCTCGCCGCCGGCGCCGACCAGCATGTGGATCTCGTCGATGAACAGGATCACGCGCCCGGTGCGCGCGACGTCGTCGAGCAGGCCCTTGATCCGCTCCTCGAGCTCGCCGCGGAACCGAGTGCCGGCGAGCAGCCGGCCCATGTCGAGCGAGCACACCGCGCAGCCGGCGAGGTGCTCGGGGACGTGGCCCGCCGCGATCCGCTGGGCCAGGCCCTCGACGATCGCGGTCTTGCCGACCCCGGCCTCGCCGACCAGCAGCGGGTTGTTCTTGCGCCGCCGGCTGAGCACGTGGACGAGCTGGCGGATCTCGGGCTCGCGACCGATCACCGGATCGAGCTGGCCGGCGCGGGCGACCGCGGTCAGATCCACCGTGTACTCGGCGAGCCGCGCGGTGGCGGCGCCGGCGGCGGGTGGCCCGTCGAGCGCCTGGCGCAGCGCGGCGATGTCGGCGCCGGTCTCGTGCACGGCCTCGGCGAGCGCCGGCGCGGCGAGCAGCGCGTCGATCACGTCGACCGCGCGCACCGGGCCCCGGTCGCGGCGCGCGGCGCGCTCGCCGGCGGTGCGCAGCAGCGGGCGGATCGCGTCGGCGAGCTCGACGGCGTCCTCCACGGCCTGGTCGCCGGTCAGGTCGCGCGGCAGCTCGGCGAGCCGGCGCTCCAGCCGGTCGCGGAGCAGCACGAGGTCGACCCGGGCGGCGGCGAGCGCGGCGCGCAGCGCGGCGGGCGGCGGCTCGAGCGCGGCGAGCAGGACGTGCGCGGCGTCGACCCGGGCGTGGCCGGCGCGGCGGGCGACCTGGCGCGCGCCCTGGAACAGCGCCTCGACCTCGTCGGCGAGCGCGTCTAGCGCCATCCCTCCCTCACCAGCAGCGCCTCCAGGTAGTCCTCGAGCCGGCTGACCAGCGGATCGGCCTCGGCCGCGCGCGCCGGATCGCCGAGCACGCGCGCCAGCTCGTCGAGGAACACCCGCAGGGTCGGCTCGGCTGCGGGGAACCGCGCCACGACCGCCGCGTCGAGCTCGGCGAGCCGCACCGCGGCCGTCACGGCGCACCGTCGTCGCGGTAGTGGCAGTAGTCGGCGAGGTTCGAGCGCGCGACCTCGCGGCCGGACACGATCCGAAGCCCGAGGAACACCCCGGCGACCACCACCGCGACGCCGAGGTAGTAGCGCAGCGGGAACGCGACGAAGCCGATCCGCCGGCGGGTCGGCGGCGGCGCGTCCGGGACGACCGCGGCGCGGCGCGGCGGGTGGCGGCGCAGCCGATCGACGATCCAGCCCGCGATCCGGTCGAGCTCGGGGCGGCGGCCGGCGTGGCGGCCGACCAGGCCGGCCCGCAGGCACAGCAGGTGGACCTCGAACACCAGGTCGTGGACGTCGGCCCGCGCGAGCAGCTCCTCGATCTGCGCGAACGTGCGATCGCCGCCGTCGTCGATCCCGAGCAGCTCGGTCTGGAGCAGCGGCAGCTGCCATGCATCGGCGCGCGCGCCCAGCGCCACCCGCTCGCGCTCGTCGATGAAGCTGACGATCGCGACCGTGCATGCGTGGGTCTGCCACGGACCGAGGTGATCGGTGAACACCGGATCGAGCTGGCCCTCGATCAGCTCGCGCAGCGCGCCGCGGCGGCGCACGTACGCGGCGGGCGCGCCGGGCGGCGGCGCGGGCTTGCCGCGGGCCGGCACCGGGGGCGGACCGGCGAGCTCCGCCTCGGCGGCGGCGCGCAGCCGGTCGGCCTCCTCGAACAGCTCGGCCGCGGCCTGGAACACCAGGCGCACCGGCTTCCACAGCTGGATCCGGAGCCAGCGCGCGTCATCCATGGCGGGCCTCCGAGCGATAGGTCGTGGCGAGATCGCCGTCGTCGCCCTCGATCCGCACGCGGACCACGGGCGGCTCGTCGCCGGACCACGCCGCGAGCAGGTCGGGCAGGCGCGCGAGCAGCAGGTCCGCCGCCGGGACCAGCGCGAGCGGCAGGTGCGCGAGCACGACGTCGAGCGTGGTGCGCACGCCGGACGGGGACCGCGCGTCGGGCTGGCGGGTGACCGCGAGCGACGCGATCGCGCGCGCGACGCGCTGGAACAGCTCGTGCTCGGCGCAGCCCAGCACGTCGAGCACGAAGCCGAGCGACGGCGCGTCGAGGTCGCTGCGCCCGGCGAGCGCGAGCAGCCGGGTCAGCCGATCGCGGCGGCCGGCGAGCGGGCTGTCGAGCGCCGGCTCGATCGGCGTGATCACGCGCCAGCGCGGTCCCTCGAGGTGACGCGCGGTCAGCCGGGCCTCGATCGGGCCGCGCAGCACGCGCGCCGCGCCGGGGTGGTACCAGTCGACGTCGGCGACGATCGCCGAGCGCGCCTCGAACGCGCCCGGGGCGTGGACGTCGAGCCACAGCCGCCGCGCGGTGTGGCGGCCTGCGAGCTCGGCGGCGTACCAGTCGTCGTCGGGCGCGGCCAGCGCCTCGGGCACCAGCGGCACCAGCCCGGCCGAGGTCGAGCGGTAGACCGCGCACAGCTCGCGCGGCACCAGCCCGAGCGCCGGCTCGGGGTGCGCGACCTCGACCCGCGCCCGGGTGCCGTCGAGCACCACCGGATCGGCGAGCGTGCGGCGCAGGTTGACCATCGGCGCGGCGTGCAGCACGAACGCGCCGGGCGGCACGCTCAGCTCGCGCGGCCACGCCGGCGACAGCCGCACGCGCAGCTCGAGCCGCTGCCACGTCGCCGGGGTCTGGTCGATCGCGAACCGCACGGCGAGCGCGGCGAGCGGGAAGTGGATCAGCGCGCGGAACTGCTCGAGCGGGTTGGCGAACCGCTCGGCGTCGTCCCGCAGCGGCGCGAAGCCGATCGCCCGGACCCGGCGCTCGGGCTGGCGCGTGCCGGGGAACGCGTAGCGCGCCGACAGGGCGCAGCGCGCGAGCGCGTGGTGCAGGCGCAGCGCGGCGAGCAGGTCGCCGTGCGGATCGAGCTGGAGCTCGATGGTATCGACCGCCTCGGAGCGCGGCGTCGCGCTGCGGATCGGGATCACCAGCTCGTGGCCCTCGTCGCCCAGCCGGACCAGCTGGATGCCGGCGCGGTCGAGGTCGAACGGCCGCACGACGAGCTCGCGCAGCGTGCGGTAGGTCAGCGCGGCGGCCGGCCGGCCGGGACCGTCGGCGCGCGCCGCCACCGCGACCTCGGTGCCCGCGGGCAGCGTGCGCGGCTCGATCAGCCGGTCGGCCGCGTCGACCGTCAGCATCGCCATGCTGGGCAGCGGCGTCACCAGGTGGGGGAACACCTGCTCCAGCGCGCGCCGCTCGTAGCCGGCGATCGCGCGGTCGGCGGCGCGGCGGGTCCGCGCGGTGAAGAACGCCAGGCCCTCGAGCAGGCGCTGGACGTCGGGGTCGTCGCGATCGAGCCCGGCGAACGGGTACAGATGGCGGTAGCGCTCGCGGAAGGTCTCCAGCGACTCGAGCTCGCGCTGGTAGTCGTCGAACAGCGCGGTGTCGAGGGTGGTGGCGAGCTCGCGGTCCATGCGTCCTCCTCAGCCGAGCTTGACCAGCGCGCCGCTGACCTCGACGATCTGGCCCTTGACGCTGGTCATGTCCTTGCCGATCGACGTGATCGGCGCCTCGGCGGACAGCTGGGTCTGGCCCTTGAGCGCCACCGTCATCCCGGTGAGCTCGGCCGTGCCGTCGGACTTGACCGCGAGCGTCGACGTGGCGGCGAGCTCGGCCTGCGCGCCCGACAGCGCGAGCTTGGTGGTCGCCGCGATCGCCACGCTGTCCTGGGCGGTCGCCGTCAGCTTCTGCACGCTCTGCAGGGTCAGCTTGGCCGCGGAGTCGACCAGCGCGTCACCCGTGGTCTTGATCGTGCACTTGCCGTCGGTGGTGATCGAGCCGTCCTGGCTGGCCTTGAGCGTCAGGGTCTCGGCGGTCACCTTGAAGGTCTTGCAGGTGAACGCGATGGTCTCGCCGTCCTGATCGATCGTCGTCGTGCCCTTGTCGGTCGTCACCTCGGTCTTGATCGAGCCGTCCTTCTGGGTCACGGTCGAGGTCACCGCGCCGTCCACGCAGGTCAGCGCGATCGAGCCCGGGCCGAGCACGATGCGGCGCAGGTTCTGATCCTTGCGCTGGCGGTCCTTGATCACGATCGTGATGCCGTCGGTCTTGGACAGCTCGACGCGGCACGAGAACGTCTGCGCGGTCGGATCGGGCATCAGTCGTCGTCTCCGTCGAGTACGCGCCGGCTGGCGCGGGCGAGCCGGCGCTGGTGACGGGCGCGCGCGAGTGCCAGGGCGAGCTCGCGATCGCTGTGCAGGCACGCGGCGCACAGCCGGAAGCCCTCGGTCTCCGCCACCGGGCCGGCACCGAGCGCGCGGTCGCAGGCGTCGCAGACCTCGGCGCTCGCCGGCGGGTCGCCGCGCCGGAGCCCGTCCCGCATCCGGGCCGCCGCGCAGGCCGCGCAGTGCGGCCGGCCGTCGATCAGCACGTAGCTGCCGGGGCCGGGCATCGCTCGTCCGCACCGGGTGCACCACTCGGTGCTGCTGCCCGGCGTCCAGATCGGCGCTGCCGCTGCCGGGCGCTGCGCGGAGCCCGCCGCGTCCAGCTCCGACCGATCCTCGAGCACGGCCGCCTCGCCCCCCGCGCCGGCCGCAAACGAGCGGCCGTTGATCGGCGGATCGCCGGCATCGCCGTCGCCGTCAGCCGGATCCTCGCTGACCAGGCTGCGCGAGCAGCCCGCGCAGATCGAGAAGCCGCGCAGCTCGACGAAGCCCTGGCCGTTCAGCGGGTCGCCACACAGGAAGCACAGCGCATCGGCCGCCGGCGTCCGCGCGAGCAGCGCGCGACCGGCGGGCACGCGATCGGCGGGTCCGGCGATCGGGCCGCCCCGGCCGCGCCCACCCGGCGACTCCGCGGTGCGCTCATCGACCCGGCGCAGCATCCGCCCCAGGCAGGCGGGGCAGAACACGGTATCGCCGACCTCCTGCAGCTGGTCGCGCGCGCCGCAGCCGAAGCACGCCGCCCCGGTCACGCCGCGCTCCCCGCGCGCCCGCCGGGCGCGGCATGGGTCCCGGCGTCGATCCGCGCGTCCACCTGCATCGTCTCCAGCTGTAGACCGCCGGCCCCCCGGCGCGAAGGG
>DATAPF010000096.1:0-36388 GCA_036265355.1 Kofleriaceae bacterium
ACGCTCGTCGGAACCGGGATCCTCTTTGCATACCGATGAGGTTTGAGTAATTCGCCAGCTCGGCAGCCAGGTTGGCACCGGACGCGGATGAATCAACCGCGTTCCTAATGCCCCACAGCGTGCGATCTGGATCATCATAGCCTTGTCAGAGGTTACACGCGACGATTCGGCCATCGGGAGATTCAACGAGTGGGGCATATCCAAATCTGATGATTCGAAACAAGACGTAGGGGTCTTCGAGAAGCGTCCCCTCCGGAAAACGCCGCGCTTGGAATTCTCGAATCGCCTCTATGTCTTGTTGGGTAGCCAACCTGAGATGAAGCCCGAGTGCGGACACCCGTTGTTCAATAGATCTTTTCTCAGCTTCGGTAAAGCGGGTGATCTCTTCCGAGGTCATGAGGTCTTCGAGATCGGGCAGGACATTGCAAATCGCGACCGGCTTTCTATAGGCTTGAATCATTTCTGGATGTCTCTTATCGGTAGCTTGCCGAGTGCCAGGCTCGAGCTCGATCATAGCATCCGCCATGCGGCGCAGCCATCGAACCTCACGTGCAGAGAGTGTCCTCGTTGATGATGTGGCGCTCAACGGGTACGCCATCGATCGCCCCGTGGCTCATCTGGCACAGGGCGATCGTTTGGTCGCTGACTGGCACCGAAGCCGTCTTGCGGCTGCGCGCCAGCGCCAGCGGTTAACCTCGATGACTACTGGCTGTTTCAGCTTCGCACAGGAGCACCAGCGGACTCACCCACTAAACCTACAGGAGAGCCTGTTTTTCGACCTCGTCGTCATTGTCCGCACCGCCTGCGCCGTCGGCACGGCGCCGCAGCTCGATGGCTTGCGTCACCGCCGCATTGAACGCGGAGATGTCGGCGGTCGGGAATGGGATGACGATCGTGTCCAAGCCCGCGGCGTCGATGAACGCCGTCTTGCGCGCCTGATTGTCGCCGTGCTGCTTCGCGGGTTGGTACTTCCAGTGGATCCCGTCGGTGCCCGCGAGATTGCTCGAAAGGATCACGTTCCCGTTGGGTCGCTCGCAGACCGCGAAGTTGAAGTCATCGTCGTTTCTTGGCGAAGACACCACTGAGACGAAGAACGTTCTCCCGACCTCGATGCGAAAACTACCCACCAGAACCTTCCGGTCTGGCTCCTTCACGAACTTGAAGTTGCGAGCTTCTTGTCCAAGCAACTCGACAACCGCCCCCTTGGCGTCCTCCGCCGCGCGGAGACCGTCGACGATCTTCTGCGCTTGCTGCTTGTCCACCGGTTACTCCCCCTTCGCCGCTCCACGGAACGGCAGCACCAACTTCGCGTCGGGCTTCTTGGCGTTCTTGATCGCGTAGATCCGGACGAACGCGCCCTCGATGCTCGGGGTCGTCACGTCGAAGCCGAGCTTGGCGAGCGCGGCGGCAAACTTTTGATGTCGTCGAAGTAGCTCGCAGCCTCCCAGACGTGGAGGTGGCCGTCGATGTGGAGGCAGCGGTGCGCCTCGCGGATGTAGTCGGTGAAGTTCGAGCCCATCAGCGACAGGCAGAAGATCGCCAGGTCGAGCGTATCGTCTTCGAGCGGCACGTGCGCGATGTCGCAGGCGATCACGCGCTTGTCGATCGCGACGTGGTCGAAGCTGTGGATCGTGTGCTGGTCGCCAGCCTCGGCGGCGATGAACGCCTCGCCGCAGCCGAAGTCGCCGACGACATACCCATCGCGCTCGGACAGCCAGCGGACCTCCTCCTTGAACGGCACGACGGGCCAGGTCTCGCGGAGCTGGCGATAGAGCGTGTGGTAGTGCGCCCACTCCTCGGGGTTGTTGGCGAGGCGGTCGTGCGTCTTGACGCTGTCCGATGCGTACCAGCGGTTGTCGCCGGTGAGCAGGCCGACGCGCAGACCGGCGTCGGCCAGTGCGTCACGCAACGTCTTGTCGATGCCGTCGACGTAGTGCGTGTAGACGAGCACCTTCTCACCGGGCTTGATGTGATCGAGGATGACCGGGAGGCGCAGCTTGGTGAGCACCCGTTCGAGATCGAGCACGGTGCCGCGCGCGATCTGCTTGATCTCGTCGAGCGCCGGTGCGCAGTCGACCTCGATCTTGTGGACGTTGAGCTGAATCTTGTACTCGGGCTTCCACCGCGTGCCGAGCGTGACCAGCCGCTGGTAGAGCCGCATGCAGTTCTGCACCGTCGGCACGACCTCGAGATCGTCGTGGCGGTGGCCGGTGATCATCTCGACCAGGCTCTTGCCCTCCTGGAGCGTGTTGATGACCGGCGTGCCCGACATGCCGAGCACGCACAGGTCGCTGTTCTTCTTGCCCGCCTCCAGCACCATGCCTTGCACAAGCCGCTTGCGCTTGGACATCAGCGTCCCGGCCTCGCGCTGCTTGGCGTAGTGGATCTCGTCGATGACGATGAAGTCGATCACGTTTTTGTCGACGAAGCCGACGAGCTTCTCCTCGGAGCTGGCGAGCTGAAACTGCTCGAAGTTCATCACGACGTAGCGCGGCGCCTTGCCCATCGGGTCGCGCCACGTCGGCTCCCACGTCTTGGTCTGCACCTCGGCGCTCAGGAACGCGCCCGTGATCTCGCGCCCCCAGTTGTCGACCACAGCGTTCGGGCAGCAGATGACCGTGAGCCCGGCGTCGACGACCCGCGTGGCCAGGATCGCCGACAGCGTCTTGCCGGCGCCCATGCCCGACCAGTTGCCGAACCGGCGCTGCGCGCGCACGCAGACGGCGACGCGGCGCTGCATCAGGTTCGGCGGCACGATCGGCGTGTCGGCGCCGCCCGGACGGAACGAGTAGCCCGCGGGTAGCTGGAGTGCGTCCGCCTCGGTGAACTCGGCGAGGAAGCGATCGCGCACGATGCTGGAGTACGTATCACCCTGGAATGCGGTGGCCTGCGCCTTGGCGGCGTCGGGTTCGACGTAGGCGTGGCGCCATAGCTTGGCCTTCGCGCTGTCGAGCAGGAACGCGACGGTCTCGGCGTCGGCGTTGGCGATCAACACCTTGTCGAGCGCGTCGAGTGCGTCGCGGGTCTGGATCACAGGTAGGTCGTCGCCGTCCGGATCGCTGCCCTTGGCCTCGGCCTCGATCGCGCTCGCGTCGACGGCCTTGCTGACGTCGACCGTGGCGCCGATGTCGTCGTGGACGCCATCGGCCTTCGCCGGCAGCGCGTATGGATCGATCGGCGCGGTTGTCTTGAGCCCACCCTCGGCGCGCTCGGTCGGCTCCAGCACCAGCGCATCGCCGCCGATGCCACCGCCCGATGCGTAGGCATCGACCATCGACGGCTGGCCGCTCACGAACTTCTCCAGCTCCTCGACGGGAAACTTGCCGTTCGTCAGCGCCATCACGAACGGCTTGCCCTTGTCCTTGAGCACGCCGGCCTGCATCGCGAGCGCGAACAGCTCGCTCGGGTTGAGCTTGTCGAGGTGACCGACGAGCGACTTCACGAACGCGTGGATGTTCTCCAGCGACCACCCGTCGTAGCAGGTCGAGCACCGGCGGTTACCCTGCGTGCGCGCGCGCACCGTCGCCTGATATTCGTGCCCGTTCGGGCACACCCACCACGCGTTCATCACGTGGTCGGCGGCGATCTCGTCGGGCTTGATCGCGTTCCTGGCCGGGTGCCACTCCGCGGCGACCGCCGGCGCGAGCGCGGTGAGCGACGACTTCGCGAGCGCGCACGTGGGGCACACGTCGTCGGCGAGCATGCGCACCGGCGGGCGCTGGAAGCTGTGGCCGTTCGGGCACCGCCACCACACCGGGTTCGCGTGCGTCGCGTCGAGCGTGGCGAACGCGATGCCCGGGTTCTTGTCGGCGTCCCACAACGACGCGAGCGCCGGCCGGAGCTTGCCGAGGTTCGTGTGCGTGTTGACGCCCTTGCTGCACGTCGGGCAGCTGGGATCGTTTTGCATCGATCGCGGCGAGCGCTGGAACGTGTGCCCGCTCGCGCACCGCCACACCGCGGGCCGGAAGCTCCGTGCTTCCACGTTGCGCGCCTGCTGCGGGTTCTGTCCGGCATCCCACAGCGCCGCGAGCTTCGGGTCATCGGCGACGGATTCAGCCATGGGGAACTCCGATCATCGTCCCGCCTTCTTCGACGGTGGTGGCTTCGTCGACCGCGGCACCTTCTTGCTCGGTGAAGCCTTCGCGGTCTTGGTCGCACGACGTTTGCTGGCCGGCGCCGGCCGTGGCGTGGCGGTCGGTGGCGTGGTGGCCAAGTCGCCACCTGCGACGTGGTGGATCTTCTCCAGCTCGTTGAGGTCGGCTTCGGTCAGCTCAGCTTGGAGCCGCTCGATGCTCGGAAGGTTCGCTTCGAGCTGTGCAGGCAGCGCCTGCACCAGCTGATACTCCGCGACGCCGATCGGCTTGGTGACGTCGCGGAGCGCGTACTCGGCGATGACGCGGTTGTTGGTCTTGCAGAGCAAGAGGCCGATCGTCGGGTTGTCGTGCTCGTGGCGCAGATGCTCGTCGACCGCGCTCAGGTAGAAGTTCAGCTTGCCCGTGTGCTCGGGCTCGAACTCGACGGCCTTGAGCTCCAGCACCACGAAGCAGCGCAAGCGCAGGTGATAGAACAGCAGGTCGATGTAGAAGTCCCGCCCGCCGACCTCGAGATGAACCTGACGCCCGACGAACGAGAAGCCAGCGCCCAGCTCCAGCAGGAACTTCGTGATGTGCGTGACGAGCGCGGCCTCGAGCTCGCGCTCCTCGGCCTCGGAGCCGAGCGAGAGGAAGTCGAAGCGGTAGGGATCCTTCAAGGTCTCGCGCGCGAGGTCCGACTGCGGCTTGGGCAACCGCTGCTCGAAGTTCGTGACCGCCTTGCCCTCGCGCTCCAACGTGCGAAGTTCGATGTGGTGCGTGAGCAGCGGCCGGGACCAACCGTGCTCGGCGGCGCGCGCCGCGTAGCGCAGCCGCTCCTCGCGCGTCTTCAGCTTGGTGAGCAGCGTGATGTTCTGGCCCCAGGGCAATTGTCCAACGAATCGTTGGACAATTACGTCCGGGTCGGGCCAAGCCTCGGCAAACGCTCGCATATACGCGAGATTTGACCGAGAGAAGCCACGCATCTCGGGGAACTCGGCACGTAGGTCAGCCTCGATCCGGCCGAGGATTCCGGTCCCCCATCCGGCCACGGCCTGCCGGTCGAGGATGTCGCGTCCGATCTGCCAGTACAGCTGGAGCATCTCCTTGTTCACCGCGAGCGCGGCGCGCTGTTGCGCGGCGCGGATACGCAGCTTCACGTCGGCAATCCACGCGGCGTAGCCGGCGGGCAGCATCGTCGCCTGCGACATCACGCTTGCTGTCATGACTCCACTGGAGGTGGCTCGATGCAGTCGGTGCTGAACCAGCGCGGGTCCTTGGGATCGAGATGATCGGGCAGGCCAAGGCCGCGAACTTTCCGGCCTTGCTGCTCGTCTTCGGCGACGAGTTGGTTCAGTTCGAGCAGGAACTCGATTGGGCCTTGGTCGGGCGGGATGCCGTAGGCGTCGGCCACGGCGGCATCGAGCGCGGCTTGCGCATCCTTGAGCGGATGCTGACCGGGCACTTCGGCGGCTTGGTGCAGTGCGCGGAGCGACCAGTCGTTCTCCTCCATCAAGGTTTCGCGAATCCGCCGAAGACTACGCGCCGCCTGTGCGACGGCAGCGACCTCCACTTCGCCCGGGTCCTGCGGCCAAGGGAAGGTTGTCCATACCTCTGTCGTGTAACGAAGGTCCGCCTTGATCTTGCTGCCCTTTGCTAGCGACCACGACCAGTGGAAAGACGACTGCAACACACCGAAGCTATAGTCATCGTCAAATGCAAACAGCTGGAGGGAGTGTGTGGGAAAGAAATCTGTAGCCAAAAAGACGAACACAGGGCGCGCGGCATGCTTGGAGCACACGATGACGCGCTTGAACTTCCTCGCTTTTCGAGCGAATCCTTCGCGCGGCCTCCACGCCTGCCACCAACGCCCGAGCCATCCATCGAAGCTGGCCTTCTTCTCCTTCACAAACGGCAGCTTTTGCCGTTCGAGAAATGCGAAGACCGCGCCCGCGATCGTCGGGCTGACCACGCGCATGATGTCGTCGTGCGCCGTGTAGTGCGCGCCGCTCGCGTGGCGCTCGGCGTCGTCGTTCATGATGCCCTGGAACACGCTGCCGAAGATGTGCGGATCGACGAACGACCAGTTGGCCTCCGCCGCCTTGGTCAGCGCCATGAGCTGCGCGTCGCCGAGCGGCAGCGTCATGGCCTCCGTGAACAAGCCACCATTGAAGTACGGCACCACGCGCGGCGCGGGCAGGTCGCGCGTGTTCATCTGCGCGAACAGCTCGTGCAGCCGGCGCTCGACGTCCTTGCTCCTGGCGCCGTCGTAGAGGAGCGACGTGAAGTAGTTTCTCGGCAGCAGGCCGATGTCCTCGGCGAACATCGCCGTGATGCACTGGAGCGTGAATCGGATGACGTCCTTCTCGCGCCCCGCGTGTTGCGCGCGCACGCTGCGATAGAGCCGTGCGACCAGGTCGGCGACGTCCTCGGACACCTTCTCGACGTTGACGATCCTGGGCACCGCGCCCGGCGTCCACTCCTTGCTGAAGAACGGGAACGCCTCGCTGTACTTCGGCAGGTCGTCGATGCGGATCGCCAGCCGTGCCGCTTCGCGATCGCGCGCGAGGTCGTAGAGCTGAAGATCGCGCTGGTTGGTGAGCACGACGTACTGCGGGATCGGGTCGAGCTGGAGGCAAACGCGGACCAGCTCCTTCCAAGCGAAGTCCAAGCCGGCGTCGTGCGCGACGACCTCCAGCAGGGTGCGGCGCTCGGGCCACCACAGCGCGACCGCGCGCTCGACGCGCTTGCCGGCATCGGCGATCGCGAACGTGTGCGGGATCATCGCGCTGTCGGGGCGGCCGGCGGGCCAGCCGAAGCACTCGAGCAAGTGCGTGGTGAACGCCACGTGTGCATGACCGCCGCTGTAGCCGCCGGCTGCGCCGAGCGCGAACTGCTGGAGCGCGGCCTTGAGCGTCCCCGCGATCACCGCCTCGGACTCGGGGACGCCACCGCGCCGCCGTTCGCCTGTCTTGGTCTTGCCCTTGGCCTTCGTCGGCTTCTTGGCTGGAACGGCGTCAAGGCCGGACAGCAGCGCGCCGAGTGCGCCGCCACCCTCGGTGGCCTTGCTGCCCCGCACGGCGGCGGGATCGATCCTGTAGCCGGCGCCGTTCGCGGCCTTGTCGCCGCCCGCGGCAAGGATGCGCTCGACCAGCGCCGCTTTCTCCTTGCCGGTGTCGTCGAGGCCGACGGCGCCGCAGATGTCCTTGAGCGTGTCACGCGAGAGCGACTCCTGGACGATCGCATCCAGCTTCGCCCGCTTGCTCTTCGCCAACGCGTCGCGCAGCTCCTCCACGCCCATCCGGGTCGTGACGTCGAGCTCGAGACCACGGCCGATCTCGAGCAAGACGTCCTTCCCCAGCGCCGACAGCACGCGCCGTTTGAAACTCATCGGCCAGAATCTTACCCCAGCCGGCTGCCGAGCCGCCCCGGGAGCCCGGGATCCAGCGATCCAGGTCGTGACCTCGCCTACCCCAGTGTCGGCCGTATCCCAGACGAGCAGCACTTGCCGCTCGGCGCTACCAGCTTGCCGCTCGCCGCGTCGCCCGAGCTCGCGGATTGTGTCCCTCGTCGGCGACCGTGTCGCAAGGCTCGCCTGAGCACAGTACATGGCGAACGACGCGAGCCTTCCTATCGGGCCGGTCGTACCGAAAAAAGGTGGGGACCTCGGTAGGGACGAGCGCGGTAGGGACGGGATTCGGATAGGGAACGGGCTGCAGCCGCCGTACCTTGGCCGCCGAGCGGCCTGCCGCTGTCCGGATTCCGGCCGGATCTCGGACGATCGTCCGGATTCCGGACGAAACCCGGACAGCGGCGGGATCGCGCGGGAGCGGCCGCGCGCGGCGGATGAACCAGCGCCGCTTCAAGATCGTCGTCGGGGCTGAGGCGATCCGCCGCGGGGTGAAGGCGCCGGCGTGCAGCGCCGATCGCGATCGGCGCGAACCGGTATGCGGCTTGCTGAGCGCGTCGGCATGCGGATTCGATTCGATCGCGGAACGCTGGTGCTCGAGGCCGAGCACGACGGCGAGCAGCCGGGAGACATCGCCGGCGTGGCCTGGGACGAGGAGCGGCGGGCGTGGCGGCTGCCGGCGGAGCACCACGCTGCCGTGCGCCAGGAGCTGGCGGACGCCGGGGTGGTGGTGACGGACGAGCTGGATGGCCACGCAGCGGCGATGACCTGGGTGGTGCCCGGGCTGCGCTGGTACCAGGAGGTCGCGCTGGCGAGCTGGCTCGCGGCCGGAGCGCGCGGCGTGGTGGCGCTGCCGACCGGGGCGGGCAAGACGCTGGTGGCGATCGCGGCGATCGCGCAGCTCGGGGTCGCGACGCTGTGCCTGGTGCCGACGCGGGTGCTGCTGGACCAGTGGGCGCGGGCGCTGGCGGTGTGCACGGCGCAGCCGATCGGCCGGCTCGGCGATGGCGATCACGCGGTCGCGCCGATCACGGTGGCGACCTATGCCAGCGCGACGTCGTGGGCGCCGCGGATCGGCGGGCGGTTCGGGCTGGTGATCGTCGACGAGGCGCACCACGTGGGCGCGTGGTGCCCGACCGAGGTGTTCGAGATGCTGGTCGCGCCGGCGCGGCTCGGGCTGAGCGCGACGCCGCCGGAGGACATGGCGGTGCTGGCGCGGCACGTCGGGCCGGTGGTGTACGCGCTGACGGTGGAGGACCTGCGGGGCGACGGGCTGGCCGAGCACCGGCTGGTGACGGTGCCGGTGGTGCTCGATCCAGCCGAGCGGCGGCGCTATCGCGAGCTGCGCGGTCGGTTCGCCGGGCGCTACGCCGCGTTCCAGCGCGCGATGCCGGACGCGGCGTGGCGGGAGTTCGTGCGCGACTCGTCGCGGACGACGGAGGGCCGCGCAGCGCTGGCGGCGTGGCGCGAGTATCGCGCGCTGCTGGCGTATCCCGACGGCAAGCGCGCGGCGCTGCGCGAGATCCTGGGCCGGCATCGCGGCAGCCGCGCGCTGGTGTTCACGGCCGACAACGCGACGGCGTACGCGATCGCGCGCGAGCTGCTGGTCATGCCGATCACGCACGAGATCCGGCGCAGCGAGCGGACGCGGGCGCTCGCGGGGTTCCGGACCGGGGAGTGCCCGGTGCTGGTGTCGTCGCAGGTGCTCGAGGAGGGGTTCGACGTGCCGGACGCGGACCTCGCGATCGTGGTCGGCGGGACGGGCAGCCCGCGCCGCTTCGTGCAGCGGATCGGCCGGGTGCTGCGGCCGCGCGACGGCAAGTGTGCGCTGATCTACGAGCTCGCGGTGGCCGAGACCACCGAGGCCGCGGAGGTCGCGCGCCGGCGCCGCGGACTCGGCGCGGCGGCGGTCGCACAGGGAGGCGTGTCGTGATCGCGATGGTCTACGAGGAGCCGGCGCGGGTGCCCCGGCTGTACGACGAGGGCGACCTGCCGTGGATCGCGCAGCTGCTGGACATCGTCGAGCAGTCGGTCGGCGAGCCGTGGCGGGTGCTGGTCGAGCGGGTCGACCACGCGCCGCTGCGCGTGCATCCGTCGCACCGCGCGGCGATGCTGCAGGCGCTGCGCCGGGTGCTCGGCGGAGCCGGCCAGCGCGCCCGGATCGCGCGGCGAGCCCGCACGCTGGTGCTCGGGCCGCCCGCGCTCGATCCGGTCGAGCGCCATGCCCGGCTGGCGACCGCGGCGGCGACGCTGGGGACCACGCCCGAGGACGTCGAGTCGCTGCTGTGGATCGACCTGGCGATGGAGCGGCCGGTGGTGCTGCCCGCGGGCCGGCCGGCGGAGACCGAGCTGGCCGCGTTCGCCAACCTCGAGCGGATCCAGCGCTGCGTCCGGCGCGCGCACGACCTGCAGCTGCGGGTGTGGGACCGGGCGACCGAGCTGGTCCGCACGGTGGCCCGCTATGGCCTGATCTCGCAGATCCGGTGCGACGGCGACGCCACGGTGCTCGACGTGATGGGGCCGCTCGCGCTGTTCCACGCGACGATCGTCTATGGCCGCGCGCTGGCCCAGCTGGTGCCGCTGCTCGCCGAGCATCCGCGGTTCGAGCTCGACATCCGGTGCCGGATGAGCGGCGAGGAGGCGCGCCTGCACGTGGCGCCGCCGGTGTGGCTGCCGCCGGCCCCGGCGTCGCGCCGGGCGCCGAGCGCCGCGGAGCGCCTGGCGAGCGATCTGGAGGCGCTGGGCCACGCGGTGATGCGCGAGCCGACGCCGATCGTGAGCGGCGCGCACCTGCTGTTCCCGGATCTGGTGCTCGATCGCAGCACCGGGCGCGGCACCGATCGCAGCACCGATCGCAGCACCGATCGCAGCACCGGGCGCGGCGGCGGGCGCTGGTTCATCGAGGTGCTGGGGTTCGCGACCCACGAGTACCTGGCGGCCAAGCTCGACCGCTACCGCGGCGCCGGGATCTCACGGGTCGTGCTGTGCGCCGACCTCGCCACCGCACCCGGCTGCGAGTTCACGGCGCAGGTGTGCGGCTTCACCCGCCATGTCGAGGTCGACGATCTGCTCGCGACCATCGAGCACAGCGGGCCCGGTTAGCCGCCGCCGCCGCTGGTGCCGATCGCGAGGTGGGTCAGGCCCGCCTGCTTGGCGCGCTCCATGATGTTGACGACCCGGCCGTGGGCGACCCCGCGATCGGCCTTGAGCACGACCTGGGTCTTCTTGTCCTTCTGGAACGCGGCGTGGAACACCTGGTCGAGCTGGTCATCGCGCAGCAGCTTGCCGCCGACCGAGACGTCGCCGGAGATCGGGATGATCAGGACCAGCGACTGCTGGTTGAGCTCGATCTCCTGGGCCTGACCGGACGGCAGGTTGACCTTGAGGCCGCTCTTCTTCTCGACCTCGGCCTGCTGCTGCTCCTCCTTCACCTTGTGCTTCTCGCGCCGCGCCTCGACCTGCACGGCGAGCGCGCTCACCATGAAGATGATCACCATCACGAGGAAGACGTCGGTCAGCGGGGTGATGTTGATCTCGGCGAAGATCGCCTCGCCGGCCTCGTCCCCGCCGCCGTCGTCGTCAGGCAGCTTCCCGATCGCCATCGCCGTCGCCTTTCGCGCGCTTGGTCATGTCCCGGGACTCCTTGTGGTCGCGCGCGTCGCCGTGCTCGGGCTCGTCG
Source organism: Kofleriaceae bacterium (assembly GCA_036265355.1). Lineage (GTDB taxonomy): Bacteria > Myxococcota_A > Polyangia > Haliangiales > Haliangiaceae > JABFXX01. The sequence goes on from DATAPF010000096.1 coordinate 11,159, forward strand.
CGCCGGGCCTTGCGGGTCGGCTGGCTCTCGCTCGGGATGTCGAGCAGGAGCTCGAGGAACTCGTCGGTCAACAGCTTCATCTCGGTCGCGATCCGGGCGGCGCGCTGGCTGAAGAAGTTGAACAGGATCACCGCGCCGACGGCGACGCCGATGCCGACCGCGGTGACGATCAGCGCCTCGGAGATCGGGCCGGAGATCATCGTGAACTTGACCTCGTCGTCGCCCTTGAACCGGCCCATCGCGTTCATGATGCCGACCACGGTGCCGAACAGGCCGACGAACGGGGCGGTGGCGCCAACAGTGCCGAGCACCCAGAGCCGGACCCGGAGGTCCTGGTTGACGCGCATCCGCTCGCGGTGGACCGCGGTGACCACGTGCTCGGGCTTGGCCCGACCGAGCCGCTCGTAGCCGACCAGGAAGACATCGGCGACCGGCGACGGCGAGCGCTCGCAGGCCGAGCGACCCTCATCGACGGCTCCGCGCGCGAGGCAGCGGGTCACAGTGTCGCCCAGGCTGCGCGCCCGCGTCACGAACTTCCACTGGGCGATGGCGCGCTCGATCGCGACGGCAAGGGCCGTCACGGAGAACGCCATGACGATCCCCATGGCGCCATAGCCAAGACTCAGGAAATCCCAGATCTGTTCCATGAGGGTACGCCTCGGACTGTCATAGCACAGCGATCCGGTGGAGAGTCGTGCGCTGTTGGGGGTGCAAACGCAATGGTGTCCGCGTGTTGACCGTGGCGGCGACGCGCGGGTTGCCTGCCTTGGTGGGGTGCTCGCGCCCCGGGTAGAACCGGGGGCTCCGCGGATTGCCCCGCACCCCGAAACCTGGTCGAATCCGCGCGATGTCCCGCATGGTGAAGTGCGTCAAGCTGGGTGAGACCCTGCCCGGTCTGCCCTACAAGCCGTTCAACGACGCGCTCGGTCAGCGCATCTACGACAGCGTGTCCGCACAGGCGTGGACGCTGTGGATCGAGCACAGCAAGAAGATCGTGAACGAGTACCGGCTCGACCTCACGCAGAAGAAGGCTCACGATGTGTTGAAGGAGCAGTGCGAGGCGTTCCTGTTCGGGGACGGCGGGATCGTGCCGCCCGACTACGTGCCCGAGAAGCATTGATCGCGCTGGAGAACCACCTGCCACGCCTGCGCGTGCCGTGGGTGCCGATCGGCCGCTGGCCGACGCCGCTGACCGCGCTGGACATCGAGGGCCGAGCCCCCCGCGGGATCCACGGCGGGCAGGTGTGGATCAAGCACGAGGGCGACGCCCACCCCGGGTACGGGGGCAACAAGGTGCGGACGCTGGAGGTCTGGCTCGGCCACGCGCGCGCGATCGGCGCCCGCCGGATCTGGGCGATCGGCGCGTATGGCTCGAACCACGCCGTCGCGACCGTGCTGCACGCACCGCTCGCCGGCATCGAGGGCGCCGCGATCCTGTTCCCGCAGCCGATCAGCGCGTGGGCGGTGGAGAACTGCCGCGCGCTGATCGCCTCGGGCTGTCCGCTGCTCCGGCTGCGCAGCGTGATCGGCGTCCCGCTCGCCGCGTGGCGGGTCGCGCGGCGCGAGCGCGACGCGGTCGTCATGCCGCCGGGCGGTGCGACGCCGATCGGGACGTTCGGCGCGCTGGCCGCGGCGTTCGAGCTCGCCGATCAGATCGCCGCCGGACTGGCGCCGCCGCCACGGCGGATCGTGCTCGCGGTCGGGAGCACGTGCACGACGGCCGGGCTGGTCGCCGGGCTGGAGCTCGCGCGCGCGATCGGGCTGTGGCGCTGGCCGGTGCCGATCGTCCATGGCGTCCGGGTCACGCCATGGCCGGTGACGTCGCGCCTGCGCACGGCGGAGCTGGCGCGCCGCACCCTGGCGCGGGTCGAGCAACTCGGCGGCCCGCCGGTCGAGGTCGGCCTGACCGAGCTGCTCGGTCGGCTGGTGATCGATGGCCGGGAGCTCGGGCCCGGCTACGGCCACGGCACGCCGCAGTGCGCTGCGGCGATGCGGATGCTCCATGGGCCGGGCTGCCCGCGGCTCGACGCGGTGTACTCGGGCAAGGCCGCCGCCGCCGTTCTGCGCCTGCACCGCGCGGGAACCGGTCCGCTGGTGTTCTGGGCCAGCAAGTCGAGCGCGACGCTGGCACGGCCGGCGGAGGGGGCGCTGCGAAACGCGCCACCTGCGATCGCGCGCTGGCTGCGCCGCGCCGAGGATCGGTAGCGCCGGTCGAGTGTAGGTCCGTGGCTGCGGCGCGGTGCCGCATCCTCACGCGGCGGAGCCCGGTGCGCACCGGCGCGCACCGTGATTGACGGGGTTGATGAACCTGCTTATACAAGATCGTCATGGGGGCCCGCACCGCAGGGTGCACGCAGCCGATCCGGCTCCCGAAGAGGCGCCGTTGATCCCGCGCCGCGGCGACGAGCCACCGACCGCTCCGACGATCGATACCCCGTCGTGGCTACGCCCCGGTGCGCGGCTGCCCGAGCCGGCCGACGCGGGCAGAGTCAGCGCGACGCTGCCCGGGAGTGTGGCGGAGGGCACGGCGGAGCGCCCTGCCCAGCACACGCCGGGCGATCCGCCGGAGCGACCCCGCGATGGGGCCGGCGAGACCGTGGCCGGCGAGACCGCCGCTGGAGGCGACGCGGCGCACCCCGCCAACCCCGGTGGCCCGGCGGGGGACGCCGCTGCCCGCACCCGCGGGAGCGACGCGATCGCGATCGGCGCTCCGGGCGCGCCCGGCGCGCCGGTCCGGCGCATCGAGCAGTTCGTCCTGCTCGAGTGCATCGGCGCCGGCGGGATGGGCACGGTGTTCGCGGCGTTCGACGACAAGCTCGAGCGCAAGGTGGCGATCAAGCTCGTGGCGACGCGCGGCGGCGACGAGCGCTCCCGGCAGCGGCTGCTGCGCGAGGCCCAGGCGCTGGCGCGGCTGTCGCATCCCAGCGTCGTCACCGTCTACGAGGTCGGCACCCTGCCCGATGGCGAGCTGTTCATCGCGATGGAGCTGGTCAAGGGCCAGACGCTGCGCGCCTGGCAGCGCCGGCCGGACCGGACCTGGCGCGACATCGTGGCGACCTACGCCGAGGCCGGCCGGGGGCTCGCGGCCGCGCACCAGTCCGGGATCGTCCACCGCGACTTCAAGCCCGACAACGTGCTCGTCGGCGACGATGGCCGGGTCCGGGTCGCGGATTTCGGGCTGGCGTTCGCGGCGCAGGACACGGCGGCGCCACCGGCGCGCCCTTCGCCCGGGCCGGACGCACCCACCCGCCCGCGACCGGCGCACCCGCTGACCGCACCCGGCCGGTTCGCCGGGACGCCCGGGTACATGGCGCCCGAGCAGCTCGCCGGTGCGGCGGTCGACGCGCGCGCCGATCAGTTCAGCTTCTGCGCCGCGCTCCACGAGGCGCTGCACGGCGAGCTGCCCGATACCACGGGCGCGGATCGGCCGGCGCACGGGCCGCGGCGCGGCGAGACCGAGCCGATCTACCCGCGCTGGCTGCGCGACGTGCTCCAGCGCGGCCTGGCGCGCGACGCCGGCGAGCGATTCGCGACGATGGAGGCGCTGCTCGCCGAGCTGACCCGCAGCCGCGAGCGCACCCGGCGGCACATCCTGGCGGTGGGGGTGGCCGGCGCGATCCTCGCCGCCGGCGCGCTGTCCGCCGCGCTGCGCGGCGGCGATCCGCCGCCGTGCCCGCTCGCCACCTCCGAGCTCACCGGCGTGTGGGACGCCGCGGTCCGCCAGCGCAGCGAGGGGGCGATCCTCGGCACCGGCAAGCCGTTCGCTTCCAGCATGTGGGCATCGACGGGAGCCGCGCTCGACCGCTACGCGCAGCGCTGGCTGCTCGGCCAGCAGGCGGCGTGCGAGGCGACCCACGTCCGGCACGTCCAGTCCGACACGCTGCTCGACCGCCGCATGGAGTGCCTCGCAGCGCGGCGCCGCTCGCTGGCCGCGGCGGCCGAGATGCTGCAGCGCCGGCCGATCCCGGCGGCCGCGCACGCTGGCGAGCTGCTGGCCAGCCTCGGCGACATCGAGGTGTGCGCCGACACCAGCGTGCTGCTCGAGCTGTCGCGCTCCGCCGCGCCGCCGGCCAACCCTGCGGCGCGGGCGCGCGCGGCCGCCGTGCGCCAGCAGCTGGCGAGCGCGAGCGCGCTGCTCGCCACCGGCGACATCGCTGCCGCCGAGCCGGTGGTGGCCGAGGCCGAGCGCGCCGCGAACGAGCTCGACGATGGCCAGGTCCGCGCCGAGGTCGATTACGTCGCGGCGCACGTCAAGGCCCGGCCCGGCAAGGTCAGCGAGGCGATCGCGCTGGCCCACCAGGCGGTGGAGCTGGCGATCGCCAGCCATCACGACGAGCTACCCGCCGACGTCTGGCTGATGCTGGCGCGTAACGCCGGGATCCTCGAGGAGAACCCGGCGGAGATCGCGACGTGGCTGGCGCAGGCCGAGGCGTGGAACCACCGGATCGGCCACGCCAGCGACTCGCGCCGGATCGAGATCGAGCACGTCCGCGGCAAGCTCCAGATGACCGAGGAGCAGCCCCGCGACGCGGTCGCGACGCTGTCGCACGCGCTCGAGTCCGCCGAGATGCTGTGGGGCAAGGACGATCCGCGGCTGATCCCGCTGCTCGTCGACCTGTCCGTCGCGCAGGGCCAGCTGCGGCAGACCAAGGCCGCGATGTCGGACGCCGAGCGCGCGCTGGCGCTGGGCATCGCGGCGTGGGGGCCAGAGTACCCGGACCTCGCCCAGGTCCGGCGGGTGCTCGGCCTGATCTACGTCGAGCAGCTCGGCGACCTGGCGCGCGGCGAGCGCGAGCTGGAGCTGGCGCTGCAGCTGGCGCTGGCGCAGGGGGACGCCGACTCGGTCGAGGTCGCCAACACCGAGCAGGCGCTCAGCCTGGCCGGACAGTACCGCGGTGACTACGCAGCGACGCTCGCCCACGCCGAGCACGCCGAGCAGATCTACGCCCGGCGCCTGGGCGAGGACCACTGGCGGCGCGGCGAGGCGCTCATGGGCGTCGGCGCCGCGCGGTTCATGCTCAAGGACTACAAGGGTTCGCTCACGGCGTACGAGGCGGCGTATCCGATCCTGCGCACGCACGGTCCGCGGGACACGTTCGGCTTCCTGCTCAGCAACACCGGCGAGACGCTGCTCGCGCTCGACCAGCTCGACCGCGCGCAGGCCGACTTCGCCCAGGCGCTCGAGATCCTCGTGGCCAAGCTCGGCCCGCAGCACGCCGACCTCGCGTTCCCGCTCAAGGGCCTCGGGCTCGCCCACCTCCGCGCCGGCCGGCCGCGCGACGCGCTGCCGCCGCTCCAGCGCGCGCTCGCCCTCGACGAGGGCGCGCCCGGGGCCGATCCACAGGAGCGGGCCGAGATCCGCTGGGCGCTCGCCCGCGCGCTGCGCGCGGTGGGACGCGACCCCGCGCGCGCCCGGGCGCTGGCCGAGGCCGCGGCGGCCGGCTACCGCGGCCTGGGCAACGACTGGAAGGACCGGGTGCGGGAGATCGAGCGCTGGCTGGCGGCGCCGTGACCGCACGGCCGCATGAAATGCCGTGTAATCGGCTGTCATGGTCATGCCCGGCCGTTGTGCCTAGGGTGGCTCGGCACGCGAGCCAGGGTGATCCGTGCGGGGCCGTCGGGAGTCGGCTCGCGTGCACCCCTGTGTGCGGATCCCGAGCCAAAGGAGCGACGAGATGACGAATGTAGCGCAGCCGGTCACGAACTCGACGAACCACCATCGACCCGTGTTGCACGGCGACGCGCCGGCGCGGCGGGCGCGGCGGGAGCCCGCGCTGGACGACAACCTGCTGCCGCTGGTCGGCGGCGTGCCGCAGACCGTCTACGTGTCCATCATCGCCGGCATCCCGTTGTTCTCGCTGCAGAACCCGCCGGACCAGCGCTACGCCGGGATCAAGTGGCAGACCAACGGCTATGCGCTGATGATCACGTTCGCGTTCGTCCAGCCGTCGCCGGGCTCACCGGCCGCGGAGTTCATCAACGAGCTGACTCCGGTCACGCCGGCGCTGTGGTTCTCGGACACGTTCCCGGAGCCCAGCCCGTCGAACCAGATGGTCTGCGTCCCGTCGACGCTCGGGGAGTACCACTTCAACGTCGTGCTCGGCGACGGTTCGATGATCGTCGACCCGAAGATCGTCGTCATTCCGATCACCACCTGAGCGCGGCGCGTCCGCCGCTCACACGGTGACGATCTCGATCCGCGCCACCCCGAGCCGCAGCTCGCGGGTCGGCCGGCGGCGCTCGACGATGCTCGCCGCACCGACGATGCCGGCCTCGGCGAGCTGGCGCCGGCAGCGGAACACCGCGACGTTGAGGTGGGTCTCGTCGATCGCGAGCTCGCGCGCCAGGTCGTCCTGGTAGACCCAGCCCTCCGAGCTCTCCGGCGGCGACCCGCGATCGGCGGCCGCCCCGCGCGCCTTGCGATCGGCGAGCCGGCTGCGCGCCAGGCTGAGCAGCACCGCGTGGTGGGCGCGCGCCCCGAGGTCGATCGCGTCGTGCTCGCCGCGCGCGGTCAGCGCGACGTACTCCTCGTCGCGGCTGACCGAGAACTGCAGGGTCATCATCGCCAGGTGCGGTGCCGGCGAGCTCGAGTCCCAGGTCGGCGCGATCATGTCGGGCACGCGCAGCGTGTAGTCACGGCCGCCGACGCGCACCGCGGCGCGGTCGGCGATCCGCGCGGTCTCGCCGCCCTGCTCGATCACCCAGTTGCCGCCCGCGTCGCGGTAGATCACGGCGTCGGGCTCGTCGTCGCTGGGCAGCGCGAGCAGGTCGTTGCGGCCGGTCAGCAGCTGATCGCCGTCGTCGACCACCGCCATGATCGTCGGCGGCGCATCGTCGTCGAGCCGCCACGCGTTGTCGGCCTGACCGAACGCGATCACCGCGCCGCGGCCGATCACGACCCGCTCGCCCGACGCGAGCCGCCGGCCGTCGACGCTCGTGCCGTTGCGGCTGCCGAGGTCGTGGAGCTCCCATTCCCGCCCGGTCCAGCGCAGCACCGCGTGCTCGCCGGACACCGTCGGATCGGTCATCCGCAGGTCGGCCAGCCGGGACCGGCCGACCAGGTGGCGCGATAGCAACATCGCGTGAGGTCCTTCGGGGTGCTTCGCGAGGGTCGCCATGTCGGATCGAACGGCCGATCCTGCGCGCGCGCCGCGAGCGGACACAAGCCTCGCGCGCCAGGATCCATGCAGTGCGCCGCGAGTATAACGCGCCGGCGTCGGCTGTCAGCGCGATCACACACGCTCGCGCTCCGACGAGTGGTGGCGCGAATTGCGGCACTCGGTGCCGCCCGCGTCACTTCTTCGCCGGGGCGGCCTGGGCCGGCGCCTGGACGTCGGCCGCGTTCTTGTTGGCCCGGCTGCGATCGGCGCGATCGCGCTCGGCGGTGACGTACGCCAGGCACGGCTTGATCTGGCGATCGGTCGCGACGCTGGCGTTGTAGTAGTCGGGCGCGCGGTTGTAGATCTCGACCGCGGCGCTGGCGGCGTCGCGGCAGCGGTTCGCGTTGACGTACGCGATCACCTGCTCGCGCTGCTTGCGCGCCCACTCGAGCAGCGTCCGATCGGCCGGCGCCTGCTTGGCGTCGCCGTCGATCGAGCTCGCGGCCTTGTCGGTGCGGCGATCGACCTGTGCGTTCTGTGCGTTCGCCGTGGAGGGCGCCGCGGCGGGCGGAGGCAGCTGGTTGGCGGACCTGGCCGGCGGACGCTTCGCCTCGTTGGCCGCCGACGCCGGAGCATCGAAGTTCGCCGCCGCAGGACCGGCGGCCTGGGGCGCTGGTGCGGGCGGCGGTGGAGGCGCGGCTGGTGTGGTCGCCGGAGCGCCGCCACCCGGCGCCGCGCCGCGCGCGTCGTGCTCCTGGATCTGCTTCTCCTTCGCGGGACGGCCGCCGCCTGTGGCTTCGCGCCGGCGGGTGGCGGGCTTCTCGTCGTCGCTGTCCTGGAGGTCCTTCGGCTGGGGCTGCGGGGTGCGCAGCTCGATCCCGCGCACCGCCTGAGGCTTGCTGGGCCTGGCCGGCGCTGGCTTGGTCGCCTCGCCCAGCTTGCGCAGCTCGGCATCCCGCACGGCGCCGAAGCCGGCTGCATGGGTCTCCTCGTACGACGCGCGCCCGGGGAGGTTGCCCTGCGCCGTGCTCGGGTCGCCTGCGGCCGGGGCCTGGGGCTTTGCGAGCTCGCCCTTGGCGGCGAAGTTGTCCTCGGTCCCTGCGGACGTGCCGTCGAGCCGGCCGGGATAGGCGCCGGAGCCCGCCCCGGCCGGCGCAGCGCCGGTCGCGGCCGCCTCGACGGTGGCAGGCGGCGGGGGGGGCGGAGCCACGGCGCTGGTCGGGACGGCCGGCGCGGGGGCGCGCTCGATGGCGACCGCGTCGGGCCTGGCGTACTGATCGGTGCCGCGCAGGTACAGCAAGCCCGCGACGGAGCTGACCAGCACCAGCGTGGCGGCGGCGGCCATCGCCGGGTGGGCGGCGAACGAGCGCACGAACCGATGGAACCAGGTCGCGGCCTCGCCGCGGTCGGTCACTGCTCGCGGAGCGCGCCGCGCCGCCTCCTGCAAGAGCAACGCGGAGATCGCCTGCGGTGGGTCGAGCTGGAAGGCCAGGATCCGGCTGTCGCGAACCGCCGCGCGGGTGCGCGTCAGGTCGTCGAGCGCCGTCCGGTCGGCCGGGTGCGACTCGAGGTGCGCCATCAGCCGCGCCTCATCGGCGGGCGTCAGCTCGCCGTAGAGCGCGCCGATCAGCAGCGCGTCGATGTCGGTACGGTCCACCATGATCCTGATCTTGGTCCTTATACTACGTGTGTCATCAACGAGCGACGAACCGACGACCCCTGACAGTTCGAGCACTTGACACGAACTTCGTGCCGGCTCGGGGGATCGCTTGGTTGCTCGCTGGATACAAACGCAGGACCCAGGCGGACGATCTACCGGGCGCCATGGCGCGGCCGGGTGCGGCCCTCCCCGCACCACCAGCGCTAACTTACGATAATTTCAATCCTTGTTGGGCTGACAGGCCCACACCACCGCGTCGATGACCCATGCGTCATCTCCGCAGATCGCAGCTGATGCCTCGGCGCTCAGGCTGCCCCCTTCGGGGACCGCCAGCCTGGCGCTGCCGGGGTGCGAGGCGCGCCGCTGCTTCGCGTCGGGCGCGCACACGACACGCCACGACAACGAGCAGTCGACCGGGATGCTGCACGCGTTGTGGATGGTGAACGCGACCCGGTCGTCGCCGCGATCGACCTGGTCGAAGCTCGCGCACGCGGCGATGCTGCGGCGCGCGCGGTCGGCGGATGCGGGAACGACGGACGCAGGGACGATCGAGATCGCGAGGGCGAGGGTGCACCCGGCCCATCGCACCGTGCTGGCGGTACGCATGACAGACCTCCGGTCGACGGTGGGCGGTGGGCGGCCGCGATCGCGGCGCGGACCGGCGCGGCGATCGGGCGCCACGCGCTGCGGGGCAGCGGGCACCGTCGATGTTCACGGGATAGGACAGCGCGAACGCGCCGCGGTTTCGAAAATCGTGGCCGGCTGGTGCATGATCGCGCGATGCCAGGTCCACTCGACGTGTTTCGCGACGGCGCGCTCGCCGGCCGTGTGGCGCTCATCACCGGTGGCGGCACCGGGATCTGCCGCGGGATCGCCGCCGCCTATGCACGGCTGGGCGCCGAGGTCTGCATCGTCAGCCGCAAGCAAGCGGTGCTCGACCAGACCGCGGCCGCGCTCGCCACCGACACCGGCCGGGCGGTGCTCGCGGTCGCCGCCGACGTCCGCGATCCCGACGCGATCGGGCGCGCGGTGCAGGCGACGGTCGAGCGGTTCGGCCGGCTCGACACCGTCGTCAACGGCGCCGCCGGCAACTTCCTGGCGCCCGCGGCGGGGCTATCGCCCAACGGGTTTCGCACCGTGGTCGACATCGATCTCAACGGCACGTTCTACACGTCGCGCGCCGCGTTCGAGGCGCTGCACAAGGCCGGCGACGGGCTGATCCTCAACATCAGCGCGACGCTGCACTACCAGGGCACGCCGCTGCAGATCCACGCCTCGGCCGCCAAGGCCGGGGTCGATGCGATCACGCGCAACCTCGCCGTCGAGTGGGGGCAGTTCGGGATCCGGGTGTGCGGGATCGCGCCCGGCCCGATCGCCGAGACCGAGGGCGCGCGCCGGCTCGCGCCCGCCGGCGCCACCGCGCAGATCGCCGCCGCGATCCCGGCCCGGCGATTCGGCGCGATCGACGAGATCGCCGCGGCGGCGGTGTTCCTGCGCTCGGCCGCGGCGGGCTACATCACCGGGCACATCCTGGTGGTCGACGGTGGCCACTGCGTCGCCCGGCCACCGCTCGGGCTCACGTGACCCGCCGCCGCACCCGCCGGCGCCCGGCCGGGGCGCGCCGCCGCGAGCCGCCCCGCCCCAGCCCGCTCGACGCCGTCACCGCACCGCGCCCGGTCGCGCTCGAGCTGATCGCCGGGCGCGGCCACTACGAGCGCGTGATCCGCGCCGTGCTCGACGCGCACACCAGCGTGTGGATCGCCACCGCGAACCTCAAGGAGCTGATGATCGAGGACGGCCGCGCCGCGCCCGGCCGGCGGCGCCGCCTGGGTCGCGCCGGCTTCGTGTCGGTGCTGGCCCGGCTCGACGAGCTCGCGGCGCGCGGCGTCGAGCTCCGCGTGCTGCACGCCGAGCTGCCGTCGCGGCCGTTCCGCGAGGCGCTCGCGCGTCACCCGCGGCTGGTCGCGGGCGGCCTGGCGCTGCGGCGCTGCCCGCGCGTCCACCTCAAGGCGGTGGTCGTCGACGGCGAGCTCTTGTACCTGGGCAGCGCGAACTGGACCGGCGCCGGGCTCGGTGCGCGCGGCGCCGGCCGCCGCAACTTCGAGCTCGGCGTGGTCACCGACGACGGCCCGCTGCTCGATCAGGTCCAGTCGATGTACGACCGGATCTGGACCGGCGGCGAGTGCGCCGCGTGCAAGCTGCGCGACGACTGCCCCGGCCCGCTGAGCGAGCTGGCCGCCGGATCGCCGCCGCGGCCGCCGCCCCGGCGCGCTGGCAAGGCGTAGCGCCGGGGAGAACGCGAACACGCGAGCTCGCCGGGGCTGCTGCGCGGATGGGTGTCGGAGCCGCGCCCGCCGGGCCGGCGCCCCGGCCAGGCTCGGAATGTGTCGCGCGTGGCGCAGAGGAGAACGCCCACACGCGAGCTCGCCGGGGCTGCTGCGCGGATGGGCGTCGGAGCCGCGTCCGCCGAATCACCACCGGCGCCTGCGCGGACGGCGTTAGGTATGTGCGGGGGCAACGAACGCCAATCGTAATCACGGCCGCGGCGTCCGACCCCATCCTGCTCGCGGGCGCCCCGGCGAGTTCGCGTTGGCGTCGCGCGATCGCCGCCGCCAGGGGAACATCGACCGTTGATCCCGGATCCCTCCGTCACCGTCGCCGCCGCCGCGCGAGCAAGCTGGAACAAACCGATCCCGCGGCGCGTCCAGTCACCACCGGCGCCGCCGGGCTCGATGACAGATCAATCGATCTCACGACTTGCGGTGGTGCGTAACCGCGGCGGCGGCGCCGGGCACAATGTAGGGACGTGACCGCGGTGCTGTACGTCGAAGACGTCTTGCTGGTCGATCGCTGCTTGACCGGCGAGCCCGCGGCGACCCGTGAGCTGTTCCGCCGCCACCGGAGCCGGGTCCACGCCTGCCTGTTCCGCGTGCTGGGCGGAAACCGCGACATGGACGACCTGCTGCAGGAGGCGTTCCTCCAGGTGTTCCAGTCGCTGCGCAGCTGGCGCGCCGAGGCCAGCCTCGCGACCTGGATCGACCGCGTCGCGGTGCGCTGCGCGTACCGTCACCTCGCGCAGCGCCGGCGCCGGATCACGACCGATCCGCTCGACGACAGCGCGGCGGGTGCGCTGACCACACCGGAGGCCGGCCCGGGGGCGCGGCGCCAGCTGGCGCGCGATGGCGTCGCGCGGCTGTACGCGGTGCTCGACGAGCTGTCGCCGGCCGCCCGGCTCGCGTTCACGCTGCACGAGCTCGACGGCCGATCGATCGCCGAGACCGCAGAGCTGGTCGGCTCGCCGGTGACCGCGACCAAGCTGCGGGTGTGGCGCGCGCGCAAGCGGATCGAGGCCGCCGCCGCCGCAGATCCGGTGCTGCGCGAGTTCGTTGCGCCGGCGGGCGGGCACGTCGTCCCGCTCGATCGGCCGCTCGACGCGACGCGCGACGCGACCCGCGGAGGAGCGAATCGCCCGCCGCTTGCCGATGAGAGCCTGGATCCCATGTCGATCGATGACTCGCGCGACGACTCGCGTGACAGCTCGCGCGACGCGACCCGCGGAGGGGCGCCGTGAGGCTGGCCGGCCGGATCCCGGTCGAGCCGCTCGACGAGGAGCGGCTGACGCAGATCGAGCGCCGCGTGGTCGCCGGCGCGGTCGATGCCGCGATCCGCGGCCAGCGGCTGCGTGCGCCGGATCGCGCGCTCCGCCTGCTGATCGCCGCGACCGCGATCGCCGCCGCCGGGGTCGTGGGCTGGGCGCTACGCGGCGCGCCGGCGAGCGAGCCGGTGGCCGGGCCGGCGCCCACCCCGGCGGTGCCGGCGGTCCCCGAGGTCCACGTCCAGACCGCGCTGCAGCGCTCCGTGATCGACATCGGCGACGCGCGGATCGAGAGCGACGCCGGCACCGCGTTCGCGGTGACCCGGCCGGGCGGCGGCGTGCTGATCGCGGTGACGCGCGGCAAGCTCGAGCTCGAGGTCGGCAAGCGCGGCGACCGCCCGCCGCTGGTCGTCCGGGCGGGAGCCACCGACGTGGTCGTCGTGGGAACCCGGTTCTCGGTCGACTACGGCGACGGGACCGGTGACGTCGATGTCCGGGTCACCGAGGGGGTGGTGCGCGTGGTCCACGGCCCCGACGACACCCGGGTCGCTGCCGGCCAGGGCTGGCGGACGCGCGCCGGGCTGATCGCGATGGCCGGCGAGCCGGGCGATGCCGGCGCCGCCCCGGGGACAGGCCGGGGGACAGGAGAGACGCGCGCGCCCGGCACCACCGCCGAGCCGCGGCGCGATCATCCGGCGCTGCCCGGGGCGCCCGAGGTGCTGCACGACCGCCGCGCGGCGGTGCCGGACGCGCCCCCCGCGGCTGCGGCGCCCGCTCGTTCCGCCCCGGCGCCCCGCCCGGCCGGCCGCGAGCCAGTGCGCCCGCAGGTCGCCGTCCGCAATGACCCGCGGGTCGATCTGCGGGCCGCGATCCGCACCCAGCGGGTCGAGCCCGCGCTCGCCCTCGGCGGGGCTGACCCGGCGAGCGCGATCGCGAGGTACTACGAGATCGCGGCGCACCGCTCCGGCGACGAGGCGTCGCAGGCGTTCTACAGCATCGCCTGGGTCCGCTACTTCCGGCAGGGCAATGGCGGCGATGCGCTGCAGACGCTCGACGCCTACGTCCGCCGGTTCCCGGGCGGCAAGGAGTACCGCGCCGCGCTCTGGCTCCGGGTCCGGATCCTGTGCATCGAGCGGAGCGAGCCGGGAAGTGGGACCGCCGACGGCTCTGCCGGCGGGGCGGCGGGCAGCGCGGCGCGTGGGTTCAACGACGCGTGCCGCGCCGCCGCCTATACCTACCTGCACGAGGCGCCGGACGCGCCCGCGGCGCACATCGCCGAGCGGTTGACCCAGACCGAGTAGGGCTGCAAGAGGTCGCACCCGAGGAGCGTGCCGGGTAGGATTGCGCCGTGCGGCGATCGCGGGTCGTGATCGAGCTGGCCGGCAACGCCGCGCTGACCCGCGATCTGGCCGCGGGTGGCGTGTTCGTCGCCGGGTGCACGCTCGCGCTGGCCGAGGAGTGCGAGCTCGTGGTGTGCGGCGCCAATCACCGGCTGTCGCTGCCGGCGCGCGTGGTCTACATCGACGAGCAGCGCGGGGCCGGGCTGGAGCTGATCGGGTTCTCGACCGCGATGCGCGCGCAGCTCGCCGAGCTGGCGCCGATCGCGCCGGAGCCGACCGACAGGACGACCGACACGACGACCGACGCGACGACCGACGATGACCTCGCGCTGCCGACGCTGTGCAACGTCGAGCTGTCGGGCGGCGACGACCCGGACCCCGCTCCGGAGCACGGCGACGACAGCGCGAGCGCGGTGCCGGAGCCGCACGATCGCGACGACGAGTACCGCACGCTGCCGGTGCCGGCCGGCGCGCCCGAGCCCGAGCCCGACGACGACCTCGCCGTGCCGATCGAGGACGACGACGACCAGCACACCGCGCCGGTGTGGACCAGCTCGCGCGCACGGCTGCTCGGCGAGGTCGACCGCGGCCGAGCGCCCTCGGCACCTGGCATCGCGGCACAGCGGACGTCGGATCTCGGGCAGTCCGATCCGGCGTTCGCGATCGGCGGCAGCGAGGCCGACGCCGCGTTCTTCGATGCGGCGGAGGCGGGTGCCGCGGACGTCAACGCCGCGGAGATCAACGCCGCGGAGATCAACGCCGCAGCGATCAACGCCGCGGAGATCAACGCCGCGGAGATCAACGCAGCGGAGATCAACGCCGCGGAGATCAACGCCGCGGCACCCGCTGATCGGCCGGCGACCGCCGGCGCCGGCGCTCCGCCGCCGATGCCCGGCGCGACGGATCCAGGCAGCGAGGCGGTCGCCGACCAGCCCGAGGCCGGCCCCGAGGACGATCCCGGCGACGAGCTCGGCCATGCCGCCGATTCCCCGGCGGCGCGCGCCCCGCGCCACGTCCACGAGCGCCTGCGGGGCCTGACGCTCGTGGCGCAGCTCAAGCTCGCGGCCAGCGGCGAGCTCCATGAGCGGATCGTGCTGGAGCGGCTGTACGGCAAGAACGTGTGGGAGACGCTGCTGCGCAACCCGCGGCTGACGCCGCCCGAGGTGTCGCGGATCGCGCGCTACGGCTCGCTGCCCCGCGTCCTGCTCGAGATCATCCTCGGCAACGCGACCTGGCTGCAGGTCCCCGAGGTCCGCCGCGCGCTGCTGGTCAACCCGCGGCTCGGGACCGATCAGATCCTCAAGGTGCTGCGGCTCACCCCCAAGCACGAGCTCCGGCTCGCCGCGATCCAGACCGCGTACCCGCAGGCGGTGCGCCAGGCCGCCAAGCTGCTGCTGCGCGGCGAGTGACACCCGGGCCGCTCGCTCGCCGGCTGCGCCTGGGGTAGCCTGCGCGCCACCATGCGCCCCGATGGCAGACGCCCCGATCAGCTCCGCGCGCTGGAGATCATCCCGCACTACCAGAAGCACGCCGAGGGCTCGGCCCTGATCAAGCTCGGCGACACCTGGGTGCTGTGCTCGGCGAGCGTCGAGGACGGCGTGCCGGGCTTTCTGGCCGGCAAGGGCCGGGGCTGGCTCACCGCGGAGTACGCGATGCTGCCGCGCTCGACCCACAGCCGCACCAAGCGCGACCCGGGCGGCCGCGGCAAGGAGATCCAGCGGCTGATCGGTCGCTCGCTGCGCGCCGCGGTCGACCTCGACCGGCTCGGCGAGCGCACGATCGCGGTCGACTGCGACGTGATCTCGGCCGACGGCGGGACCCGGGTGGCATCGATCACCGGCGCGTGGATCGCGCTGGCGTTCGCGATCCACAAGCTGGTCGCGACCGGCCGGCTCCCCGACACGGGCGCGCTGCGCCCGCCGGTCGCCGCGGTGTCGGTCGGCATCGTCGGCGGCGACTCCGTGCTCGACCTGGCGTACACCGAGGACTCGGCCGCCGAGGTCGACATGAACGTGGTCGGCGGCGAGGACGGCTCGCTGATCGAGGTCCAGGGCACCGCGGAGCACGGCGCGTTCGATCGCAAGCAGCTCGACGCGATGCTCGACCTCGCCGCCGGCGGCATCCGCCAGCTCGTCGCGGCGCAGCGCCGGGTGATCGCGTGAGGCCGCTGGTGTTCGCGACCCGCAACCCCGGCAAGCTGGTCGAGCTGCGCCAGCTGTTGCCCGGGATCGCGGTGCTCGACGTCGACGAGGCCGTCGCCCGGCTCGGCCGCGCGATCCCCGAGGTCGACGAGGACGCCGACACGTTCGCCGGCAACGCGGCCAAGAAGGCGCGCGAGGTGTCGCGGGCGACCGGGCTGCCGGCGCTCGCCGACGACAGCGGCCTGGAGGTCGACGCGCTCGGCGGCGCGCCCGGCGTGTGGAGCGCGCGCTACGCCGGCCCCGGCGCCGGCGACGCCGCCAACAACGCCCGCCTGCTCGCCGCGCTCGACGGCGTGCCGGCCGCCCGCCGCACCGCCCGGTTCCGCTCGGTGCTCGCGCTCGCCGACGTCGCCGGCCCGCTCGGCGACGCCGTGATCACCGCGGACGGGGCGTGCGACGGCGTCGTGCTCGACGCGCCGCGCGGCACCGGCGGGTTCGGCTACGATCCGCTGTTCCTGGTCCCCGAGCTCGGCCAGACGTTCGCCGAGCTCGGCGTCGGCACCAAGGGCGAGCTGTCGCACCGCGCCCGCGCGATGCAGGCGATCAAGCCCCGGCTGATGGCCTACCTCGCGCAGCTCGGCAGCTGAGCCGGCGCCGCCCCGGCCTCGGCGAAGAACGCGGCGAGCTGGTCGGCGACCCGCGCCGGCGCCTCCTGGTCGGGCGCGTTGTGCGCCACCCCGTCGAGCATGACGCGACGGGCGTCGGGCAGCGCGCCCTGCGCGAGGTCGAGCGCGCGGTGCAGCCACGCGGGCGACTTGGTCCCGCCGAGCAACAGCGTCGGACAGCGCACGTCGGCGTAGCGCGAGGGGTCCGGATCGAGCGCCCGGATCGCCGCTTCCTCGTGCACCCACGTGCCGAGCAGCGCCATCATCTCGCGGCCCTCGGCGCCGCGCATCATGAGACCGCACAGCGGCACCAGCAACCAGCGCGGCATCCCCCCTCCCAGCTGCAGGCCGTGGATCACCGCCGCCATCGCGCGACCGCCCTGGCCGCGCTCGACCGCGCGCGCCACGTCCACCGTCCAGGCCATGTCGATCAGCCGGTGCACGGCGACCGGCGGGTCGTACACCGCGAGCGCGCGGACCGGCAGCACGCGCGCGGCCTCGAGCGCGAAGATCGCCCCGGCGCTGTGGCCGAACAGGCGCTCCGCCCTGGTCGCCTGCATCACCGCGGCGAGGTCCTCGATCTCCGTGGCCAGCCCGTGGCCGGGGCCGTGCGGTCCGCTCGCGCCGCGGCCGCGGCGATCCATCAACACCACGGTGAACCGGCTGGCCAGGCAACGCGCGAGCTCGCGGTAGTGCTTGCCCGCACGCGAGCCGCCGGAGGCGACCACCAGCGCCGGGCCGCGGCCGAGCTGCTGCCACCCGATGCGAACGCCGTCGCGCGACGGCGCGCTGTGGTCACGAAAGTCCTCGGTCGTCATGCCGTCAGCGTGACCCAAACTTGTACTCAAGTCAAAAGTTTTATCATGGTATAAAGTGGCACCATGAGCGCTCCATCCGGCCTCCGCGAGCAGAAGAAGCAGGCGACCCGGCACCGGATCTCGGACATCGCGACCCGGCTGTTCGCCGAGCGCGGCTTCGACGCGGTCACCGTCGAGGACGTCGCCCGCGCGGCCGAGGTCTCGAAGATGACGGTGTTCAACTACTTCCCGCGCAAGGAGGACCTCGTCGTCGATCGCGACGCCGAGCTGCTGGCGCTGGTGCACGACGCGATGGCCGCCGCCGACCCGCTCGCCGGGCTGCGCGCGATGTTCCAGGCGCTGGCGCGCCAGGGCCATCCGCTGATGGGCGCGGTCGCGGGCGCGCCGGCGTTCTGGGCGCTGATCACCTCCAGCCCGGTGCTGGTCGCGCGCACCTGGGCGCTGAGCAGCGCGCTGGAGCACGAGATCGCGCACCAGCTCGGCCGCGGCGGCGACGCGCCCGACGCGATGCTGATCGCCGCGATGATCGCAGCGAGCTGGCGCGCGATCTGGCGCGACGCGATCCGACGGGTCGAGGCCGGTGACGAGCTGCCGGCGATCCGCCAGGCGCAGCTCCGGCAGCTCGATCGCGCGTTCGATGCCGTCGAGCGCGGATTCAGCGGGCGACGCGGCGCCCGGCCGGCGCCGGACGAACGTGCCGGCCGGAGAGTTCCGCGAGTTCGGAGAGTCGGGGGAGAATGATGGGGATCGAACCCACGACACCCAGGGCCACAACCTGGTGCTCTACCAACTGAGCTACATCCTCCGCAGGAACCTGTGTCTACATGACTCGGAGCGCGTCTGCAACCTCCAGGAACACCTGGTGTGACGCCCACTTGGCAAGCGGAGTGCCGGCGTCACGCCTGCGCCCGGCGCGCTGCCATGATCTTGACGAACGACTTGCTGCGGATCTCGTCGAGCGATAGCCCGGTCGCCTGCGCCTCCTGCTCGGTGACCGCGCCGCATGCGATGCCGCGCAGGAAGTAGTTGAGCAGGCCCTGGCCGGTCGCGGCGTCGTCGAACACGTCGCCGACCAGCGTGGCCTGCGCCGCCTTGTCGACGAAGTTGCGCAGCCGGTCGGACGCCGGCCCGAAGCCGTCGAGGAAGAACCCGTAGACCGCGCCGTAGCGGGTCGGCAGCTGCGCCGGGTGCAGATCCCAGCCCTGGTAGAACCCGTTGACCAGCGAGTGGCGGATGTCGTCGGCGTGCAGCCGCCACGCCGCGAACACCGCGGCGCGGTTGGCGCGCTGCTGGTCGTCGGTCAGCGTCGCGCCGCGGTGGGGGCCGACCGGCATGATGTTGGTCGCCCCGTCGGACAGCATCACGCCGGTGCCGGCGAACGCGACCTTCATCATCTGCTTGGCGAAGTCGCATGCCGGGTGCCGCATCCGCTGCTGCGCGGCGGTGATGTCGCAGCCCGCCGTGTAGTCGTAGGTCCCGAAGTGCGCGCCGGTCAGCCGGCCGGCGGCGGCGCGGTGCAGCCGCGGCAGCACCGCGCGGCCCTGCGGGTCGAACACGCTCTGCGTGGTCTCGACCATGAACTCGACGCGCAGCGCGCCGTTCTCGATGTCGAGCCGGTCCTCGAGCTGCTCGAAGCTGTCGACCAGGACCTCCACGTCGATCCGGCTCTGGATCTTGGGCAGCGTGACCACGAAGTTCGACGGCAGCGTGCCGTTGGTGTTGGACAAGAGCTCGGTCAGGAACACGTCGAGCGTGCGCAGCGAGCGCCCGGCGAGCTCGCCGGTCAGCGGCTTGATCCGGATGCCGAGGAACGGCGGCAGCGTGCCGGCGACCATGCCGGCGGCGACCTGCTTGGCCGCCGCGACCGCGTGGCCGTCCTCCTCGTCGTCCGGGCGGTTGCCGTAGCCGTCCTCGAAGTCGATCCGGAAGTCCTCGACCGGCTCGCGCCGCAGCTTGTCGCGCACCCGGTCGTGGACCCTGGGCGCGAGCTCGCCGGGCAGGCCGAGCGCGTCGCCGAACGTCCGGGCGTCGGGCGCGAAGCCGTCGAGCGCGCGCAGCGCGAGGTCGCCGAGCTTGCGCGCGGTGTCCGACGTGAACAGGTGCGCGCCGCCGTACACCGTGTGCACCGGCTGGCGCGCCCCCGACTCGCCGGGATAGCGCCGGCTGATCTGCGCCTGCTTGCGGCGGACCCGGCCAAGGATCTTCTGCAGCTTCTTCTCCGGGAGCGAGGTGCGGACGGACATGGCGCGGTTTGTACACTGAGCCAGCCCACAGTAGGTGGCTGTTTTGTCGCGTTCTGCGGCACCCGGCGGCAAGGACCCCGGCCGCGCCGTCGCTTCCCAGCCTCGTTCACCGTCGAGGCACGACGGTGACGGCGAACCACCCGCGCTGGCCGGCCTGGCCCTGCGGATCCGGTCATGCGCATGGTCTCGACCCTGACCGTGTTTGCCAGCCCCCCTGGGGGGGAGGACGAATTCTCGATCGCCGAGGTCACCGAGGGCCGCTGGGGAGGTAGCTCCGCCGCGCGCCAGGGATCCTCGAAATCAGGGAGGCTACCTCCTAGATTTCAAGATCACCTACGTAAGAAGTCACACGGGATCACGCGGCATGGTTGGCGAACTCTTCATACAAGGATCGCTGGTCATCGTCGGAATCGGCTGCCGATCACCTTGAAAATTGGGAGGTAACCTCCTAAATATCATAGATGAAGCGAGCGCGCGCCTTGGCTGGGCTCCGGGACCTGTACCGATCACACCCCATCGTGACCTTGGTCGGCCCCCGCCAGTGCGGCAAGACAACCCTCGCGCTCGAGCTCGCACGCACCGTTGCCAAGCGGTGGGGACCTGTCACTCGCTTCGACCTGGAAGATTCGCGCGATCTGGCGCGGCTGGAAAACCCGCGTCTTGCTCTCGAAGACCTTACCGGGATCGTCATCCTCGACGAGATCCAGCGGCGTCCGGAGTTGTTTCCCGCCCTTCGCGTGCTGGTCGACCGGGCACCCAAGCAGCGGCGATTCCTGGTGCTCGGCAGTGCCTCTGGCGAACTGCTCAGACAGAGCTCGGAGTCGCTCGCCGGAAGAACGGCGTTCTTCGAGCTGACACCGTTCTCCCGCCACGAGGTGCCCTCCGCACAGCGGCTGTGGTTACGCGGAGGCTTTCCACGCGCCTATCTCGCTCGCAGCGAACGGCTCGCGTTCGCCTGGCTCGACGGGTACATCTCGACGTTCCTTGAACGCGACATCCCTTCCTTCGGGATCCGCGTGCCCGCGGAGGCGCTGCGGCGATTCTGGATGATGCTCGCGCATGTCCATGGTGGGGTGCTCAACCACGCCGAGCTCGGGCGGGCGTTCGGCGCAACGAACAAGACGATCTCTCACTACCTCGACATCCTGGCGTCCACGTTCATGATCAGGTTGCTTCCGCCGTGGTTCGAGAACATCTCGAAGCGCCAGGTGAAGGCGCCAAAGCTGTTCTTTCGGGATACCGGTCTGCTCCACGCGCTGCTCGGGGTACACAGCACCAGTGAGCTCGCCATCCATCCACGCGTCGGGGCATCCTGGGAGGGGTTCGCGCTGGAGTGCGTCATCCGCGAACTGGAGCTCAAGACCGGCGAGGTCTACTTCTGGGCAACCCACGCCCACGCAGAGCTGGATCTGCTCGCCATCGTCAACGGACAGCGGTTCGGCTTCGAGTTCAAGCGCGCCGACGCGCCGAAGCTCACGCCGTCGATGGACATCGCGATCTCGGATCTGAAGCTCCGGCACCTGTTCGTCGTCAACCCAGGCGATGCTAGCTTCCCGTTGACCAAGCAGATCACCGCGCTCGGACTCGACGCGCTCGGCTCGCTCCGCCGGCTCATGTCGTGACATCGCGCAGCGACGCTCGAGGTCGCCCGCGGCGAGCAGCCACTTGCTCTCGTCGAACAGCGCATCGGCGGCGGCCTTGGTCTCCGAAGCGGACTGCGCCGCCGCGACCGCGGGGCACAGCGAGAACAGGATGACGAGCGCGTGGCGAACCATGGAGCTCCTGATCAGTCGGGAGAGCGGAGCGGATCCGGCGCAGGCTTGGCTGGGGTCGCCGGGGTCGCCGGCGTCAGTGATGCCGGTGGGCCGGACGCCGGCTTCGTCGGCGCCGTGGCTGGCGCACCCGCCGTGACCGCCCCACCCGGCGGCAGATGGTTCACTATGGTGCTGGGGGCAGTGGCTGGGTGACGGGACGCTGAACTACTCGCCGACGCCGGTGCAGGTCGGCTCCGAGGCCGACTGGAAGACCGTCGCTATCGGCGGCGAGATCAACTGACCGAGCACAGCCTCGGCGGATCGGCCGGTCGCGCACATGCCACAGATTGGTCTGGCGCGCATCTCCCCAGCGTTGTTCCGTACTCCACCGGCATCGCGGCGACACCGGTGACACGCGGGGGGCCGCGCGGCGCTTCAGCTGCCGCGGTACGTCGAGTAGCCGTAGGGCGAGAGCAACAGCGGCACGTGGTGGTGCTGGGCGCCGTCGGCGACGGTGAACTGGATCTCGACCACGGGGAAGAAGCCGACCTGCTGCTGGGTCGCGAAGTACGCGCCGGTGTGAAACCTCAGCCGGTAGACGCCCGGCGCGACCGGGCCGGCCGGGGTCAGCGTGCGCAGCCGGCCGTCGTCGTCGGTGACGCCGGCGCCGATCCGGTGCCAGCTGCCGGCGTCGTGGCGCTCGAGCTCGATCGCGATCGCCCGGCCGGGTCGGCCCGCCGCGGTGTCGAGGACGTGGGTGGTGATCATGCGAGCGCTCCGAGCAGCTTGTCGAGGCGCAGCCGGGTGATCTGGATCTGCTCCTCGGCGGCGGTGCGCAGCTCGTCGGCGAGCGATCGCGGGGTGCGGGCGCGCAGGTCGGCGAGCATGGCCTCGGCGGACCGGCCGGTCGCGCACACGATGAACAGGAAGCCGTGGCGCTCGAGGTAGGCGCGGTTGGCCTCGGTGAGCTCGGCGAGGACCGGAGCGCCGGTGGCCTGGGCGGCGCGCTGCTCGCCGGCCGACCACGCGGCGTCGCCGGCGGGAGCGCGGGCATGCTCGCCGCGCGCGCCGATCGCGGGGTGGGCGGCGAACGCCTCGCGGTGCGCGGCCTCGTCGAGCGCCCACCAGGTGCGCTCGGCGATCCGCAGCAGCGCCGGGACGCCGTCGAACGGGCGGGCGGCGGCCATCGCCTCGGCCCACCGGGTCGAGCCGCAGCACCGGCGCAGGGCGGCGCGCGCGTCGTCGGCGGAAAGCGCGTTGAGCCGGGCGAGTCCGGCCGGCGGACCGAGCCGGCCGGTCACGGGATCGCCGGCGAGCTCGCCGTGCGCGCGCACGCGGGCGACGCCGCCGTCGGGGAACACCGACAGCCGGAGGTGGCTCACCGGGCCGATCCGGCGCAGCTCGCGGTCGAACACGTGGCGGGTGTGGGGCTGGAGCGGCGAGGCCAGCAGCGGGCGCCAGCCATCGAGCCGGTCGGCGGTACCGCGCGGCGTGCCCGGGGCATGGACGCCCTCGACGGTGCACCGGCCGGGCGCGTTGCCCTTGAAGTGCGAGGTGTCGATCTCGAGGCGCTCGATCGTGCCGGCCGCGGCGAGCCGGACGATGGCCCAGTCGTTGCCAGGGCCGCGGCGGCGCCGGGTCTCCCAGCCGTCGGCCATGCTGCGCGACGGACCGGGCTTGATCAGGTGGTTGCGCGAGCCGAAGAACATGTCGCTGCACGACTCGACGACCGCGCCGTGCTCGAGCGCCGCGAGGTCGATCGGGCCGCCGAGCGCGATCAGGCGGGACCACCGCGGCACGACCTCGCCGTGGACGCGCAGCCGCGCGACGCCGCCGTCGGGGAAGATGTCGAGCCGGACGTGGGTGAACCGGCGGTCGCCGGCGCCGGGATGCGCGACGATCGGGAACGCGTTGCGGGTGTCGCCGGCGAGCGGGGTGCTGGGCAGGATCTCGGTCCAGGTCGCGGCGTCGAGCGCGCGCAGGTCGAGCGCGTCGTCGATCTCGGCGGCGGACACCGCGCACGACGCGGGATAGTTGCCGCGGAAGAACGCGGTGTCGACGACGACGCCGCGGATCACACCGGGCATGCCGAGCCGGACGATGCACCAGTCATGATCGCCGCCCGCGCCGGGGTGGCCGATCGCGTCGGGCGGCCGGCGGCGCCGGGTCTCCCAGCCGTCCATCCACTTGCCGCGATCGGTGTAGGCGTGGTCCTTCCACACCGCGGGGTGGTCGCGCAGCAGGTTCTCCTTCTCGGCGAAGAACTCGTCGTTGCAGGCGATCGCGGCGCCGCCGACCGCCTCGCACGCGAGATCCGGTAGCTCCAGGAAGTCGGTCATCGCGGCGCACGCTCCGGCGCGAACAGGTCACGCGTCATTGCGCGGGATGGTAGCGACTCTCGTCGACGGAAGCTCGCGATCGTCCCTGCGATCGAGCGGTCGGCCCCGGGCGCGCACCGGTGCTGGTCACAGCAAGGCGCCGCGATCGCCGGCCAGACACGCGCCGGCCTCGGCGACGCGCTGGCCGCGCAGGTACGTGGCCGTGACCTGGCCGCACAGGGTCTCGCCGGCGTAGGGCGTGACGCGATGGCGGTGATGGATCGACTCCGGGGTCACGATGGTGCGCGCCGCGTCGTCGAACACGACCAGGTCGGCGTCGCGCCCGGCGGCGATCGCGCCCTTGGCGTCGAGCCGGGCGAGCCGGGCCGGTCCCGCCGACATCCAGCGCGCGATGTCGACCAGCGAGTGGCCGCGCGCCGAGGCCTCGGTCCACACCACGGGCAGCGCGAGCTGCAGGCCGGCGACGCCGCCCCACGCCGCGACGAAGTCTCCCGCCTCGATCGACTTGAGCCCGGGGCTGCACGGCGAGTGGTCCGACGCGACGAGGTCGAGCACGCCCTCGGCCAGCGCGCGCCACAGCGCCTCGCGGTTGGCGGCGTCGCGGATCGGCGGGGCGCACTTGAACGGGGTCGCGCCGTCGGGGATCGCCTCGGCGGTGAAGTGCAGGTAATGCGGGCAGGTCTCGGCGGTCAGCGGCAGGCCCTCGGCGCGCGCGGCGCGCAGCTGGCCGAGCGCGCTCGCCGCCGAGTGGTGCACGATGTGGGTGCGCGCCCCGGTCGCGCGGCACAGCCGGGTGACCAGCGCGATCGCCTGCTCCTCGGCGGCGGGCGGCCGCGACGCCAGGTAGGTCGCGTAGCGCCGCGGATCGGCGCCGGCGAGCCCCGCGCTGGCCGCATCGATCGGCCCGGCGAGCTCGGCGTGGACCAGCAGCGGGGCGCCGAGCCCGGCGAGGATCGCCATCGCGGGCGCGAGCTCGGCCTCGCCGACCCAGCCGAACTCCTCGACGCCGGAGTCGACCAGGAAGCACTTGAAGCCGCGCACGCCGCCGGCGACCAGCCCGGCGAGCTCGCCGGCGTTGCCCGGGACCACGCCGCCCCAGAACCCGACGTCGACCGCGCACTGGCCGGCCGCCGCCGCGCGCTTGGCGGACAGCGCCTCGCGGGTCGTGGTCGGCGGGATCGAGTTGAGCGGCATGTCGACCAGCGCGGTCACCCCGCCGATCGCCGCGGCGCGGGTCGCGGTCGCGAAGCCCTCCCACTCGGTGCGGCCGGGCTCGTTGAGGTGGACGTGGGTATCGACGATGCCGGGCAGCACGGCGAGCTCGCCGGCGTCGTCGAGCCGCGCCCCGGCCGGCACGTCGTCCCACGCGGCGACCCGCTCGATCCGCCCGGCGCGGACATGGATCGCCGCCGGCGCGATGGTGTCGGTCACGACGCGGCGCGAGCGCACGACGAGGAGCGGCTGGGTCATCGCGCCGCAGTATAAGAGGTCTCAGGTGGCAACAGAACCCGCAGGCGCAGGACCACGACTCCACTCCTTCAGGACCAGCACCGGCTCGTTCTCCCAGCTACCAGC
>DATAPF010000097.1:0-34075 GCA_036265355.1 Kofleriaceae bacterium
GAGCTCGCCGTGTTTCACCTCGCCGAGGGTGACGCCCTGTCCCAGATCGCCCGCCCCGATCTCGCCGAACAGTCGTTCCGCCGTGGCCTCGAGCTCGCCGACGAGCCCGACGTCCGCACCCAGCTCCTCTGCGCGCTCGCCATGCACGTCACCGGCCAGGCCCGCGAGCGGCTGCTCCGCGAAGCCGTCGAGCTCAACGGCAACCTGATCGCCGCTGCGCGCGCGGCCGTCTTTCTCGCCGAGATTGCGGTGAAGAACTGAAGCGCGGGGCGGTATCGTGGACAGCCTCCAGCATAGACAGGCACCTGTGGACGTAGCGCCCGATTTCGCGACGCGACGGGTGGTTGCGCGTCGGCCCGATCGGGCGGCCTCGGCCGGCCCGCGAGCTTGGGCTGCCGCCCGGTTCGGGGACGGCTACCGGCGCGGCATCGAGAACGGCGGGCCGGTCTCGATCGTGGCGACGTCGTCGGCGCCGAAGTAGCGGGCGGCGAGCGAGGCGAGCTCGGGGCGGGTGTAGAGCTCGGCGCGCGGGTGCTCGATCAGGTCGGCGATCGCGCGGGCGACCTCGTCGACCGGCTGGGCGTTGGGCAAGATGCGCGAGTCGGGGCCGCCGTGCAGGGCGTTGCTGCCGAACGCGGTGGCGACGACGCCGGGCAGGACGGTGCTGACGTGGATGTCGGGGAACTCGGTGCGCAGCTCGAGGCGGAGCGAGGTCATGAGCGAGTTGGCGGCGGCCTTGGCGGCGCTGTACGCGCTGCGGACGGGGGCCATCGGGATCCGGCCGAGCATCGACGAGACGGTGATCAGGTGGCCGCGGCGGCGGTCGCGGAAGTGCGGGACGACGGCCTGGATGCCGTAGAGCATGGACTTGACGTTGGTGGCCATCATGTCGTCGAAGTCGTCGTCGGTGAGCTGGGTGACGCTGCGGGTGATGCCGCGTCCGGCGTTGCTGACCCAGACGTCGATCTGGCCGAACCGGTCGAGCGCGCGGTCGCGCAGCTGGTCGACGTCGGCGCGGCGGGTGACGTCGGTGGGGACGGCGAGGGCGCCGGGGCCGAGGCGCGTTGCGAGGGCCGAGAGGTCGGCGGCGCGGCGGGCGGCGAGGACGACCTTGGCGCCGCGGGCGGCGACAACCTCGGCGAGCTTCTCGCCGATGCCCGACGAGGCTCCGGTGATGACGATGACCTTGTCCTGCATGGGGCTACTCTAACCGCATCATCACCGCGCCGCCGGAGCTCAACGATTTCAGTCGAGTAGCGGCGACCTTACTGGAGAGTCACGGCGAGGCCATACGGATCGTTGCCCACGCCGGTGACGCTGCCGACCACGGCGCGCGTGCGCAGGTCGATGATGTAGACCATGCCGCTGGGCTCGAACGTGGTGCGGGGACCCGCGGAGATGACGGCATAGCGGCCGTCGGGTGTGACCGCCGAGCCCTTCGGGCGCGCCGGGCGAACCACCCCGTCGGGATCGGCCGGGCGGACAAGGGGGATCCGCGCCAGCTCGGCACCGGGATTGCCGGCGAGTGCGAGCGAAAGGCTGACGATCGATACGTTGTTTGCGCGGAAGTTGGGGACGATGATCTCGTGGCCGTCGGGCGTGATCGAGGGGATGAACGGGCGGGTCTGCTCGCCGGGATTGCTGGTGCCCACCAGCACCCGGCGCAGCTCTGCACCGGGCGCGCCGATCCGTGCGAGGTCGACGTCGATGATCGAGATGGTGTTGCCTTCGAAGGCGACCTTCTGACTCTCGCGGTTGGCGGCGATGATGTACTTGCCGTTCGGAGTGGCCACGATGCCCCACGGGCCGATCTGGGTGGGGATGCGAGCGACCTCGGGTGTCTTGTTGCCGGCGAGCGCAAGATCGAGATCGATGACCGACACATCGTCGGTGCCGCCGTTGGCGCCGAACAGGTAGCGCTTGCCGTTGCTGCCCTGGCCGAGCGCGAGCCCGTTGGTGTCGGGGTAGCAGCCCCACGACGGATCGGGTGACAGCAGTGCCACCGGCGACGGCGGACCGCTGGGCGACACGAACGGCACCGGGAACGCCGGGGTCACCGGACAGTTCGGGCCAGTCCCGAGCCGCAGCTCCACCATGCCGCGCAAGCTCCCGGTCGTGCGGTCGATGAACGCGATGCGGTTGCCGCCATCCTCGGTCAGATGGCTCTCGGCTGCACCGACGATGAACAGATCGGGCAACAGCACGATGCCGACCGCGCCGAACCAGCCGCTGTCGATGTGGCGCTCGAGCGCCGCGGCCGTGTTGTCATTGGCCGGGTCGATCATCTTCTGGATGTTCATCACGGCGATGTTGCCGCGGCCGCCGTGCTGCTGAAACTCGGCATTGTCGATCGCGCCATGATGATTGATCACGTACGCAGTCTTGCCATCCTCGCTGATCGCGATGTTCGCCGAGTCGCCCAGCGGCCGACCGTCGAGCCGGTCGAGCGCGGGCTTGGATCGCGACACGATCGCATGGGAGGTATTCTGGTTGGCAGGCGCGAGGGCCCGCTCGAGGTCGATCGCATACATCCGGGGATCCCGGCGGCCGGTTGCCAGGATGTACGCCTTGCAGTGCTTCGCGCGGTCGCGCTTGCAGTGGTCATCATGGCCACGGTCGTCGGCCGCGGCCGGCATCGACCACAGCACCGCAGCCATCAGGATCAGTGCCTGGAAGCTCATCATGTCCTCCCGGTTCGGGTGTGGCGTCGTCTGGTGGGCACGCGCGGGCAAGCATCGGCCGGGACGGCCATGGGGATGACGCGGTCCAGGCGGAGATCGACCGGATGACCCGCTACCTGAATGGATGTACAGTGGTAGGGTACGAGGACTGCATGCGCGTCGCCTGTCTCGATCTGCCCGGCTTTCCGCTCCAGCTGGTGTGGCGGCGGGAGCCGGCGTGGCGGACGCAGCCGGTCGTGGTGGTGGACAGCGACCGGCCGCAGGGCGAGGTGCTATGGGCGTGTGAGCGGGCGCGGGCATCGGGGGTGCTCGCCGGGCAGCGCTACGCGGTCGCGCTGTCGATGTGCGGCGGGCTGCGGGCGCGGGTGGTGCCGGAGGCCGAGCTGGCCGAGGCGACGACCGAGCTGCGCGCGGCGCTGCACCAGCTGTCGCCGGGGGTCGAGCCCGGCGAGGCCGGGACGTTCTGGCTCGACGGCGAGGGGCTGGGGCGGGTGTTCCCCGACGGCAGCGGCGAGGGCCGCGGCCGCGCGTGGGGCGACGCGATCTCGCGGATGGTCGAGCAGCTGGACTATCGCGGCACGGTG
This sequence comes from Kofleriaceae bacterium, assembly GCA_036265355.1. GTDB lineage: Bacteria > Myxococcota_A > Polyangia > Haliangiales > Haliangiaceae > JABFXX01. Next base: position 3,266 of record DATAPF010000097.1, read on the forward strand.
GTGGTCGGGTTCTCGCGGTTCGCGACGTATGCGATCGCGCGCGCGCGGCGGCTCGGCGTGACCGTGTTCGGCAGCGACGCCGAGGAGCGCGCGGCGGCTGCTGCCGTGCCGCTGGCCCGGCTCGACGTCGATCCGAAGCTGCGCGAGGCGCTGGCGCGGCTCGGGGTGATGCGGGTCGGCGAGCTGGTGCGGCTGCCGGGCGGCGGGATCCTGGAGCGGTTCGGGCGCGACGCGCACCGGCTGTACCAGCTGGCGGCGGGCGAGCGCTGGGATCCGCTGGTGCCGGTCGCGCCGCCGGAGACGCCCGACGAGCGGGTACTGCTCGACGACGACGAGGACGACCTCGAGCGGCTGGTGTTTGCGGCCAAGCCGGCGATCGACCGGCTGCTCGAGCGGCTCGCGGCGCGCGGCCGGGCGCTGACCGCGCTGCACCTCGAGCTGTCGCTGCGGCACGCGGTCGGCAACGTCGAGCTGCGCGCCGACTGCATCAAGCCGGCCGCGCCGACGCTCGACGGGCGCAGCCTGCTGCGGCTGGTCCACCTCCGGCTGACCGGGCTGCCGCCGGCGGCGCCGGTCAACGCCGTGCGGGTGTGGGCCGACGACGTCGCGGCCAGCCCCGAGCAGCTCGCGCTGTTCGCGCACAAGCCGCGCCGCGACCTGCGCGCGGCCGACGAGGTGCTCGCGCGGCTGCGCGCCGAGCTCGGCGATGACGCGGTGGTCCGCCCGGTGCTGCGCGACGGCCACCTGCCCGAGGCGAGCTTCGGCTGGGAGCGGCTGACCCAGCTCGCGGCGGCGGCCCCGGCCGCGGCGCCGGTGGTGCGACCGCTGGTCCGCCGGGTGTTCGCGCATCCCCAGCTGCTGCCGCCGCAGCTCCGGCTCGGCCGCGACGACGGCTGGCTGCTGTCGAACCTGGAGCAGGGCGCGGTGGTGCGCATCCACGGGCCGTACCTGGTGACCGGCGGGTGGTGGACCCACGAGATTCACCGCGCGTACCACTTCGCCGAGCTGCGCCGCGGCGACTGCCTGTGGGTGTACTACGACCGCAACCGGCGGAACTGGTTCTGGCAGGGCGCGATCGAGTGAGCGGTCATTCGATGCAGCTGACCAGCGCGGCGTCGTCGCGGTCGAACTCCTGCTGGGTCAGCGCGGCGGCGGCCAGCGCGGCCGCCAGGGCGTCGCGCTTGATCCGGTAGGCATCGCGCGTCAGCGTGCCTCGCTGGCAAGGGTCGTGGACCGTGACCTCGGTGGCGAGCCGGAGCTTGCCGGTGGCCGACACCGGCGGTGCGTTGTCGGAGGTCACCGCCGTGACCACGGTCGGATCGATCTCGTCGGCCTTGCTGGCCAGCGCGACGTCCCGGGTCCGCGCGAGGGTCTCGCCGGGCTCGATCCGCCCGAACGACAGCTGCAGGCCGTGGAGCGCGGCCGAGCTGCTCCGGAGCTGCGCGACGACGCCGTAGGCCGGATCGGGGCCGCGGTTGGTGACCGACAGGACGATGCGGTTGACGCCGCCGTGGCTGGCATCGCTCGACAGCACGGCGGTGAGCGCCGCGTGCGGTCCGGCCGGCGCACCGCTCTCGTCGGCCGGCGGTGCCGCCGCGGCGACGCCCGCCGCGCCGGTGTACATGATGCGGCCGCGGGCCACGACGAAGGTCACCGCCAGCGCGAGCATCGCGGCGACCGCCGCGGCGATGCCCAGGACGCGGCGCCGAGGCCGAGGGGGCGCGATCACGGTGACCGCCGAGGCCGCGCCGCCCAGCGTGGTGATCCCGATCGGCACCCGGGTGGGCGCGGTGGCGTTGCGGATCACGCTCTGGATCCTCGGCGGCTCGCCCCGCGGGGACATCGGCACGACCATCGCGGCGAGGTGATCGACGGCGCGGATCACGTCGGCCGCCGCCGCTGGGCGCGCCGCGGGGTCCTTCTCGAGCAGCCACAGCACGAACGCATCGATCTCGGTGGGGAGCTCGGGGTGGTGCGAGCGCAGCGGCAGCGGCGGGAAGTACAGGTGGCGCGCGAACACGTCGCCGGGCCCGTCGGCGAGGAACGGCGGCCGCCCGCACAGCATCTCGTACGCCACGCAGCCCAGGGCGTAGAGGTCAGCGCGATGATCGACCCGACCGCTGCCCCGGCACTGCTCCGGTGCCATGTAGGTCGGCGTGCCCATCACCGTGCCGGTCCGGGTGTGGCTGCGCTCGTCGTTGCCGGTCAGCTTGGCGATCCCGAAGTCGAGCAGCTTGACCCGCTCGCCGGCCGGCAGCTCCGGATCGGGAACCAGGAACACGTTGTCGGGCTTGAGGTCGCGGTGGACGATGCCCTGGTCGTGTGCCGCCTGCAGCGCCCGCGCGATCGCGCGGACGATGGTCAGCGTGGCGCCGATCGCGGACCGGCCGCGCTGCATGCGGTCTCCCAGGCTCTCGCCCTCGAGGTACTCCATGACGATGTACGCGCTGCGGTCCTCGAACCCGAAATCGAACACCTCGACGATCCCCGGATCGCGCACCGCGCTCGCCGCGCGCGCTTCGTTGAAGAACCGCGTGACGATGCTCTGGTTGGTCGAGAGCTCGGGGTGCAGGACCTTGACCGCAGCCGCCCGCCCGAGCGCGGCGTGGCGGGCGAGGTAGACCACCCCCATCCCGCCTTCTCCGATCACCGACTCGAGCTGATAGTTCCCCAGGCTTCGGCCCAGCATGTGTGCGGTGTCCTCGAGAGCACGCTAGCACGTACCCCCCGGAACCCGACCCTGCTAGGACGTTATGTCATGCCTCCACGACGGGCAGGTGGTCGTCTCGGTCGTGAGCCGATCCTGATCTTGCGACGCAGCTCCTCGCCCGGTAGGCCTTGCAGGCGCTGGACCTCGGGTCGTACAAGGTCGGGGTGGCCGCGCCGAAGCTCGGGTGGGGAGGCGACGGATCACGACCGCAAGCCTATGGCGGGCCATGGCGAGCATGCGCGCAGTCGTCATCGCTTCCTGTCACAGGGGAGGTGTAGGATCGCTCGGTGATGTCGTCCGAGAAGCGGACACGAGGTCCGAACCAGCAGGCGCCATGGGTGCGAAGGCCCGAGGACGGCGTGTCGGTGCTGCGGCTCGCGCTCGACATCAGCGACCCCGTGCAACGCGCTCGCATCGAGGCGATGTTTCGCGCCGGGTACACCCTCCGGCGTGCCATCCAGCGTGACGCTCGCGATCGTGCACATGCGTACTGGGCAGCGACGCACGAGCGCGCTCGCGAGCCGGCTGCCGTCCGCGACCGGCTCGGGCTCTCGCGCACGGCGCTCGAGCATGCAGCGTACGCGCACCTTGATGCTGCGCCTCACCTGCGGCGGTTCGTGACCAAGGCGCTGGCGATGCATCTGGCGGACGGCGTATGGACCGCGACGGAGCGCCACTTGTTCGCCGATGCGCGCGGTCGCCGTCATGGCATGCCGCGGGTCGGTCGCTGGTACGATTTCACGCGGCTGCCGGGCCGGGCGCGCTCGCATACCACGGCGAACAAGTGGGAGACCTTCCGGCTGTGTGGCACGCTCGCCGGCCACCGTGCCGTGTACACCGATCGGACCGGCGACTTCGTCCAGCCGCGGCATCTGCGCCCGGTCCACAGCAACGCGTGGTGGAGCCACGACGGACCGCTCGCGGTGGTGTTCACCGGTCTGGCCGACGGTCCGCTCGTGTTGCCCGTGCGGCTGCCGACCGCGCCGTCGAACCAGCCGATCCTCGATCACCACCTCGCGGATCCGAGCCGATGGCACAAGATCGATCTGGTCCGCCGGCGCGATCCGCGTTCCTCGGGCGGCTGGCGCTACGAAGCGCACCTGATGGTGCTGACCACGCCGTACGTGTCGCCGTCGACGGCGTCCCGTCGGGCGCGGGTGGCGGTCGCGGCGATCGATCGCACGGCCGGGATCGATGTCAACGTCTCCAACATCACCGTTGCATCGCATGAGCAGGGGCGCGCGTTCCGTGTGAACCGCATCGTGCGCGACGCGATTCAGCAGCAGCGCGATCGCAGCCGGAGTCGTCGCGAGCGGCGGCGGCAACGTGCCCTCGACCGATCCCGACGCGCGATGAACCGCGCACAGTATCGGCTGTCTAAGCGCCAGGATAAGCGCGCTCGCCGACGAGCTGCAGCGGGGCTGCCGCCGGTCGACGTGATCCCCATGGGGCCGCGCACGGCGCGCACAGATGGCGTGCCGCTCCAGAGCTACCGAAGGGACCCGCTGTCGGCGAGCTACCAGCGGGGTCGAGCCGCTCAGGCCGCCGACGCGGCTGCCGCTGCCCAGGCGCGCCGCGATCGGGCGCGGCAGGTCGCGGCCGACCTCGTTGCCACGCACGGCTACCAGCTGATCGTCGAAGACGCGAGCATCTCGGCGTGGTCGCGATCGTGGGGCCGTGCGGTCGCCGCGTTCTCGCCCGGCCTGCTGATGGCCGCGATCGATCGCGAGGCTCGCGCGGTGGCGACGGTCGCCGGTGGCAGCGGCGGCGTTCGTCGCGCGGCGACTCACACGACCGCGCTGTCACAACACTGCCCGTGTGGCACCCGGGTCACCAAGCACCTGGCCGACCGCGTGCATCGCTGCCCGGCGTGTCAACTGCGCGGCGACCGCGACGCCGTGGCTGCCGTGCTCGCATCCTTCGTCGTGTTCGCTCAGCCCGATCAGGTTCGCTCGGCCCACGTCGACTACGCCGCCGCGGCCGAGGCGCTGCCTGAGATCCGGCGGGCGCTCTCGCTTCCTTATGAGGGGTGGCAAGACACCCTGTCCGAGTCAACCGACCTCTCTGCTCGCGAGGGATCCTTCCTCACGTGGCGGACGTCCACACCCGACCCTGTCGCGGTGGCTCGGCGCAACGTTGGCATGGCACCGTGCCCAACCCTGAATGAGACTGGCTTCGGCCAGACCACGCCAGAACGGGTACGGATGCGAACCGACATGGCCAGCAAGCACGATCCCGCATCGTACTTGCGGGACACATCTTAGGACGTTATGCCCCGGGCGATCGAGACCTCGACCGCGGCGTCGCCGACCTCGAGCACCGCCGAGCCGAGCGGGTCGGCGAGCTGCGTCCGGGTCACGGTCGCGAGCGCCTGCTCGCCGAGCCAGGCCGCGTGGTCCGCGAGCATGCGGTCGACGGCGTCGGACGCGCCGGTGACGCCGACCACGACGCGATCGGCGTAGGCCAGCCGCGCCTGCTTGCGGAGGTCCTGCACCGCGCGGTTGAGCTCGCGGGCGAGGCCCTCGCGGGCGAGCGCGTCGTCGACCGTGAGATCGAGGGTGACGACCAGGCCGCCCTCGGCGGCGGCCGCGGCGCCGCGCGCGACGAACCGGCGGCTGACCTCGTCGGCGGCGAGCAGCTCGCCGGCGGCTTCGAACCGGCCGTCGGGCAGCGCGCGGACCTCGCCGCGCCGGACCGCGGCGGCGACCGGCTTGACCCGATCGCGCAGCCGCTTGCCGAGCCGGGCGTAGTCGAGCACGAGCTCGGCCGCGACGACGCTCGCGACGTCGGTCAGCTCGTGGACGGCCTTGACGTTGAGCTCGGCGGCGAGCAGCTCGCGGTTGGCGGCGAGCGTCGCGCCGAGGCCGGCGACGCGGGCCGCGCGCAGCGGCTGGCGGTGCTTGACGCCGGCCTGCTCGCGGACCCGGCGCGCGATCCGGACCACCTCGCGCAGCTGGCGCATCTCGGCGACCAGCGCGTCGTCGCGCAGCTCGTCGCGCGGCGCCGGCCAGTCCTCGAGGTGGACCGAGTCGGTGCCGCCGAGCGCGGCGTGGATCTGCTCGGCGAGCAACGGCAGGAACGGCGCGGCGAGCCGGGCGAGCTGGGCGAGCGCCGCGTGCAGCGCCTCGTAGCTCGCGCGCTTGGCGGCGTCGAGCTCCGGCCGCCACAGCGACGGCTTGAGCAGCCGCAGGTACCAGGTCGACAGCGCGGTGATGAAGTCCTCGAGCGCGGCGTAGGCCCGCGCGAAGTCGTAGCCGGCCATCGCGGCCTCGAGCTCGACGCGGAGCAGCTCGGTCTCGCTCGCCAGCGCGCGCTCGAGGCGGCCGGGCTCGCTCGCGCCGGTCGGCACGAAGCCGTCGGCGAGCGCGTAGGCGGTGTAGAGGTGCAGGACGTTCCACAGCGGCAGGTGCAGCCGCCGCACGGCGTCCTTGACGCTGGCGCCGAGGAACCGGATGTCGTTGCCGGACACCGCGCCCGACATCAGCAGCGCCGCGCGCAGCGCGTCCGAGCCGTGCTCGGCGACCAGCTCGGTCGGATCGGGGTAGTTGCGCAGCCGCTTGGACATCTTGCGGCCATCCTCGCCGAGCAGCACGCCGTGGCACACCGCGTGGCGGAACGGCGGCGCGTCGAACAGCGCGGTCGACAGCACCAGCAGGGTGTAGAACCAGCCGCGGGTCTGGGCGACGTACTCGACGATGAAGTCGCCGGGGAACCCGGCCGGCGCACCCGCCTGGTCGGCGGACTGCGCGGACGGCCCGGCGAATGGATAGTGGTCCTGGGCGAACGGCATCGCGCCGGATTCGAACCAGCAGTCGAGCACGTCGGGGACGCGGCGGTGCGTCCCGCCGCAGCCGCACGGCCAGGTCACCCCGTCGATCGCGGGGCGGTGCCAGTCGACCACCGCGCAGCCGCGCGCCGCGAGCTCGGCGGCGCTGCCGATCACCTCGGTCGCCCGGCAGCGGTCGCACCGCCAGACCGGCACCGGGGCGCCCCAGAACCGGTGGCGCGACACCGCCCAGTCGCGCGCGCCGGCGAGCCAGTCGGCGAACCGCTTGTCGCCGACGTGCGCCGGCACCCAGCGGATCTCGCGGTTGTGCGCGACCAGCCGGTCCTTGAACGCGGTGACCCGCACGAACCAGCTCGGCACCGAGCGGTAGATCAGCGGCGCGTCGCATCGCCAGCAGTGGGGATAGTCGTGGCGGTGCGGCGCGCGCGCGAACAGCCGGCCGGCGCGGGCGAGCGCGGCGAGGATCGGCTCGCCGGCCTCGAACACGTGGACGCCGGCGAGCTCGCCGAGCCGGTGGTCGAACGTGCCGTCGTCGCGCACCGGGTTCTCGCCGGTGATCCCGAGCGCCGCGCAGGTCGCCTGGTCGTCCTCGCCGAACGCCGGCGCGAGGTGGACGGCGCCGGTGCCGTCGGCGGCGCTGACCCACTCGGCGGCGACCACGCGGCGCTCGCCGGGGAAGGCATCGAACGCCGCCTGGTAGCGGCGGCCGACCAGCGCGCGGCCGGGCGCGGTCTCGCGCACCGCGTACCCGGCGAGCTCGGCGGCGTAGCGCTCGCGCGCGGCGTCGGCCAGCCACACGCTGTCGCCGTCGCGCTCGAGCCGGGCGTAGACCAGCTCGGGGTGCACCGCGAGCGCCGCGTTGGCCGGCAGCGTCCACGGCGTCGTCGTCCACGCCAGCACCGCCTCGCGCGGCGCCAGCGCGAACGCGACGGTGGCCGCGGTGTCGACCCGCGGGCGGTAGGCATCGTCGAGCCGGGTCTCGAAGTTCGACAGCGCGGTCTGGCACCGCGTGCAGTACGGCACGACCTTCTCGCCCTCGTACACCAGGCCGCGCTGGTGCAGCGCGTGGAAGCACCACACCACCGACTCGAGGTACCCGGGATCCATCGTGCGATACGCCTGCTCGAAGTCGACCCAGCGCCCGAGCCGCGCCATCACCGCTTGCCACTCGGCGGTGTAGCGGGTGACCAGCGCGCGGCACGTCGCGTTGAACGGGCCGATGCCGTGCTCGGCGATCGCGGCCGGCGAGGTCAGCCCGAGCGCGCGCTCGGCCTCGAGCTCGACCGGCAGGCCGTGGCAGTCCCAGCCCCAGCGCCGCGGCACGCAGTAGCCGCGCATCGTCTGGTAGCGCGGCACCACGTCCTTGATGAACGAGGTCAGGATGTGGCCGTAGTGCGGCAGCCCGGTCGCGAACGGCGGGCCGTCATAGAACACGAAGCGCGGCGCTCCGGCGCGGCGCTCGATCGAGCGCTGGAACGTCCGCTCGCGCTCCCCGCGCGCGAGCACGGCGAGCTCGAGATCGGCAAATCGGACGGTATTGGAGACTTCCTGGAGCGACATGCGATACGCCTTCTGGCCCCGCGGACGCCGGATGGAAGCCGGCGGGACCGTGACAACGACAGACCTGGAAACGGACGGCGGTCAGTCGCGCGGCGGAATCGAGCGGCCGTCGAAGTGAGCCCGGCCGCGAGCTTGGCTCGCAGCTTCCACAGCAGGTGGCAGGACTCTCGACGGCACAGGCGCTCCCGGTTGTTCTGACTATAGCGAACCGCCGGCGCGGCGCAAGCCGGCGTCCGAGCACGGACGATCGCTGCCGCGGGTGCTCGTCGACGATCACCGAGCGGGCATGGCACAGCCCCTGGCCGGTGCCCTTGCCAGCGCCGCCGCGGGCCGGGCTACTGCACGTGGTACGCGGCGCTGACGTAGCCGAAGATGCCGGGCACGTCGTAGGTCAGGCCGTTGAAGCCGTTGAGCGAGCAGCTGAAGCACGCCGGCGGATTGACGTTGAACAGGTTGTCGACCCCGGCGGTGACCGTGAGCCCGTGATCGAACTGGGGTGACCACACCACCTGGATGTCGTTGTACACGGTGACCCCGAGGTGGTTGGTCGACAGCGTGTCATCGGTCTTGTTGAAGTCCGAGCAGGTCGTCGGGTAGCCGGTGAAGTCGACGCACGACTCGGTCATCGAGTGGATGTATCGGGTGGTCAGCGTGGTATCGAACTCGTCGTACTGCCAGCCCAGCGCGAGCTGAGACTTGAGGCGCGGGAACGCGCGCTCCGGCGTGCCCGCGATCTGGCCGGTCAGGTCGTGGACGTCGAACCCGTGGCCGTTGGGCGTCAGCTCCTGGTACGCCAGCAGGTAGCTCGAATTCCATGCCGCGCGGAGCCGGCCGAAGTTCATGCGCGGCGCGCGGTAGCCCACCGTCAGGTCGAGGCCGCGGACGTTGATGCCGTTGAGGTTCTGCAGCGCGTTGCTGAACGACGAGATCGTGCCCTGCGCGTTGCGCACGATGCCGTCGCAGTAGGTGCCGGGGTTCGGGCCGACGCACTGGTTGATCTGGAACTGAGCGTCGAGCGCGGCGATCGCGCCGGCGACCCGGACGTCCCAGTACGCGAGCTCGAAGTCGAGGCTGTCGATCCCCGGGCGGTTCTGCAGCGCCGCGGGGCTGTAGGCGGCGCTGAGGTTGTAGCTGTCCGAGATCTCGGGCGCGAGGGCGCGGTTCCCGCCGGTGGCCACCGAGATCTGCGAGTTGGCCTGCACGTAGCTGCCGTCGGCCGGGACGCCGAGCGCGATGCAGCGCGCCCGGATCTCGGGCGTCACGCCGGGCGCGTTGAGGTCGCTGCACGGATCGGAGAGGTTGGCGTCGAACCGGGCCTTGTTGCCGAACAGCTCGCCGATGCTCGGCGCGCGGAACCCGCGGGCGTAGCTGCCGCGGATGATCAGGTCCTTGGTCGGCTTCCAGCGCGCGCCGACCTTGCCGGTCAGCTCGGCGTCGAGGAACGAGTACTTCGAGATGCGCGCCGCGGCGTTGACGTCGATCAGCTCGGCGGCGGTGGCGCCCGCGACCAGCGGTGCGCGCAGCTCGGCGTAGCCCTCGGACACCGAGTAGTGGCCCGCGGTCGGGGTCGACGGCACGTCGGCGCCGTCGCCGGCGGCGACCACCGCGTCGGGCTCGTAGTAGCCGCTGAGCCGGCGGTGCTCGACGCCGACCGCCGCCGCGAGCCATCCGGCGGGGAGCTTGACCAGGTTCCCGGTGACGTTGCCGACGGCGTCGACCAGCGTCTGCTCGGAGACGTCGTGCTCGGTGAACGTGGTGAACGCGAGCATCTGCGGGGTGATCGTGCCCTTGCCGTCGGGGCCCATCCCGCCGAAGAAGTTGAACGGCACGCAGCGCGGGTCGACGATGTGCTGGGCGTCGGTGCCGCAGCGGTAGACCCCGTCGGCGTCCCGGAACGCCGGGCCGAGCGCCTGCTGCAGCTTCAGCGAGTTGAATGCGTTGTTGCGGCGCTGATCGGCGTGGTTGACGCCGTAGGCGACCGTCGCGTCCCAGTTGAACCGCTGGTCGCCGCTGTCGATGTGGCCGTCGAGCCCGCCCGAGACGTAGAACGTGTCGACGTTCTGCTCGAACGTGCGCGGGCCGGCCTCGATCGGGCGGCGCGTGGCGGCGAACAGGTTCTGCCCCGAGACCAGCGTGAAGCCGAACGGGTTGTACGGGTTGGTCGCGTCGATCACCATCGTGTCGAGCCGGTTGCCGTTGCCACCGTCCGGGCCGAGGAACAGCGGCTCGGGGCCGGCCTGGTTGACCGACTGCCGGTTGGTGAACGACGCCTTGGCGCGCAGGTTGACCGTCGGCAGCAGCTTGTAGGTCAGCGAGCTGAACGCGCTCGTCCGCCGCGACGGGGTCTCGACCAGGTTGTACTCCGCGAAGTTGAAGCGGTCGGCGTCGGTGAAGTCGTGGTAGGTGCTGCCCACGACCGGGGCCGACGTCCCGTCGTTGAGCGTGATGTTGATCGCCTGCTTCGGATCGGTGACGCCGGGCGGCAGGTACTTGATGCGGCCCTGGGGCGTCGTCGACGAGCAGCGGTTGGTGCACATCCCGACGTCGGGGGTCACGAACGCCGAGATGTCGCGGTCCCTCGAGTACACCGAGTGCTGGTCGTGGAACGTCGCGCCGACGACGATCGAGGTCTTGTCCGTCGAGCTGCCCCACGCGACGTCGTACTTCTGGATGAAGCCGTCGCCCTTGTTGAAGCCGCCGGTGTACACGCTGGCCAGCCCGCCCGTCAGCGACTTGCGGGTGATGATGTTGAGGACGCCGGCGATCGCGTCCGAGCCGTAGATCGGCGACGCGCCGTCCTCGAGCACCTCGATGCGCTCGACGACGCTGAGCGGGATCGTGTTGAGGTCGGTGGCGGCCGCGACGCCGCTGGCCGACGAGCCGTTGACCCAGCGCACGCCGTCGACCAGCACGAGCACGCGCTTGGAGGTGAGGTAGCGCAGGTCGGCCTCGACCGCGCCGGCGCCGATGCCGCCGCCATCGGGCGGGAACCCGAAGTTGCCGCTCGAGTTGAACTTGCCGTTGATCGCGCCGCCCGACACCGGCAGCTGCTGCAGGATGTCGCCGATCGAGGTCAACCCGGTGCGGTCGAGGTCCTCGCGCGACAGCATCAGGACCGGGGACTGCTTGCCGAGCGGATCGCCGATGCGCGAGCCGGTCACCACGATGACCTCGCCTTCGGTCGGCGGCGCGACCTCGGCGGCGACCGGGACGTCGGAGACCGGTGCGGCGCCGGCCGGTGGCGCCGCGGGCGCGCCGGGCGGGGCGGCATCGGGAGCCGGCGCGGCCGGCGGCGCGTCGGGGGTCGCCGGCGGCGCATCCGGGGACGGCGGCGGCTGCGGCGCCGGAGGCGCCGGCGGTGGCGCCGCGGGCTGCGCGGCCAGCGCCAGTCGCTGCAATGGCGGCCGCATGTGCAGCGTGGGCTGTCCGTGGGCCGTACTGCCGATGGCCAGCAGCGCCGCGAGTCCAGTGCAGGTTCGACGACCGAGCTGATTGAGAAGCTTCATCTCCGGCACCTCGTGAGCCGCTTCTACTATGGTGTCGGCGGCGAATGAAACCTCCGCACGCGGGTTTGCGCCGGAGCTGTCACGCGACGCGGAGCGACCCTGGCGGCGTCGCAGGCGCGGCGGCCCGCCCGGCGCACCCTCGGCGGTGCCGGGTACGGCAATGTGCGACCCGCGATCGGGCCGCCCGGTCAGCGCGCGTGGCGCAGCCGCTCGATCTCGGCGGGGGCCGGGTGGACGAGCACCGTACCGGTGTCGCCATCGACCGCGAGCAGATCGTCGGGGCGCGCCCAGCCGAACAGGCCGGGGACGTCGCTCACCGTCGGCAACCCTGCGGCCCGCGCGATCGCGATCGCGGCCGGCGACACGGCATCGCCGGCGACCAGCGCCGCGGCGCCGCGCGCGACCGCAGCGATCGCGACGAACGCGCCGATCCGGTCGGCGATCCAGACCGCACCCGGCCGCAGCGAGCGGGTGTCGCCGAGCAGCACGCACAGCTGCTCGATCTCCGCGGCGGGCTCGTTCGCGTGATCGGCGACCTCGCTCGCGGTGCCGAGCCGGTACGGGGCGCGCGCGTAGTCCTTGGCGACCGAGCGCAACCCGGCCGGATGCGCGGCGGCCGCGGCGAGCCGCTCGCGCAGCCGCGCATCGCACAGCGCGAGGGCGAACCGATCGAGCGCGGCGCCCACCGCCGGGACCTCGACCGAGCCGAGCCGGCGCATCGCACGGCCGAGGTCATCGCGCAGCCGGTTCATCGCGCGATCGAGATCGAGCGGCGCGCTGCCCAGCGCGGTGGTGGTGGCGACCGCCGCGGCCCGGCCGAGCACCGCGCCGCCGACGTGGGCCAGCCCGTGCAGGCGCGCCGAGCGGATCTCGGCGGCGCGCCGGCGCTCGATCGCGAGCGTGACCGGGGCGCCGAGCGCGGTGGCGAGCGTGACCTCGTCGGTGGAGAACCCGGCAGTCCCGCGCTGCAGCACCAGCACGCCGATCACCGCGCCGCCGCCGATCAGCGGGACCCCGGCGAACACCGGGAACCGCTCCTCGCCCAGGCCGGGGACGTGCTTGTACGCGGCCTCGGCCGCGGCGTGGGCCGCGGACACCGGGCGCATGCACTCGGCGACCAAGCCGGTGATGCCCTCGCCGACCGCGAGCGTGACGGCGCCGATCGCGGCCTTCGAGAACCCATGGTTGCCGCGCATCACCAGCCGATCGCCCTCGCGCACGTACACGCTGGCGATGTCGACCTCGGCGATCGCTGCGACCTCGTCGCACATCGCGCTCAGCGTGGCCTCGAGCGGGCCGTCATGGCTCGCGAGCTCGATCAGGCGGAGGATGCCGTCGACGCCGCGATCCCCGCGGTGATGGACGTGCACCACGGAGGGAGGTACGACAGTCACACCCCATGATGACACACAAGGGGTTTCTCGGAGGTTTCCTCACCGTAATTTCGGAGCGAGCCTCACCGGATAAAACGCAGCAGATCCCGCGGGGTGGGATGGCCTCCGGAGTGCGTTGACAGCAGTCCATGTCGAGCTGAACACTTGCGCAGGTGTACGCCTCGCTGTGGTGCAAGTCGAACTTCTCGTTCCTCGAAGGCGCGAGCCATGCCGAGGAGCTGGTCGAGGAGGCGCACCGGCTCGGCATCGGCTCGATCGCGCTGGCCGATCGCGACGGGGTGTACGGCATGGTCCGCGCGCACGTCAAGGCGCGCGAGCTCGGCGTGCAGCTGGTCTGCGGCGCGCAGGTCACGGTCGCGGCCCCGGGGGCCCAGCTCACCGCGTCCCCGGTCTCGATCGTCGAGCTGAGCGAGGGCCGCGAGGGCCGCGGCCCCGGCTGGGGCCACGATACCGATGATCTGCCACCGGCGGTGGTGGTCACCGGCCGGCGCCGGGGGACCAAGCGCGCCCGGCCGCGGCAGATCGCGGTCGACCGGAGGGAGACGGGGGGTGGGGACCCCGACGGCTTCGCCGGCGGGGCGGGGGGCAGAGCCCCTCGTGGGATCGATGCCGGGCGCCCGCCGCCGAGCTCGATGCTGGTCCTGCTCGCGGCCGATCGCGCCGGCTGGGCCAACCTGACCCGGCTCGTGACCGCGGGCCGCCGGCGCTGCGACAAGGGCGCGGCGATGGTGGCGTGGTCCGAGGTCTGCGACCACGCGGCCGGGCTGATCGCCCTGTGGGGCGGCGAGGGCAGCGCGATCGCCGACGAGCCCGAGCCGCCGCGCGCGCTCGCCGGCGAGCTGCGCAGCGCGTTCGGCGATCGGCTGTACGCGATGCTGACCCGCCACCGCCAGGCCGACGACGTCGCGCGCGAGCGCCGGCTGCGCGCGCGGGCCGCCGCGGCCGGCCTGCCGATCGTCGCCGCGACCGAGGTGCTCTACCACTCGCGGGCGCGCCGCCCGCTGCAGGACGTCCTGACCTGCATCCGCCACGGCGTCACGCTGGTCACCGCGGGCCGCCGGATCCGCGGCAACGACGAGCACGACCTGTGCGCGCCGCACCGCTTCGATCGGCTGTTTGCCGACGATCCCGATGCGGTCGCCCGCACCCGCGAGATCGCCGCGCGCTGCCGGTTCGGGCTCGGCGAGCTGCGCTACCGCTACCCGTCGGAGCGCCTGCCGGGCGGCACGACCTCGGCGGCGTACCTGCGCCAGCTGGTCCACGCCGGCGCCGCCCAGCGGTTCGCGGACGCGGTCCCGCCCGGGGTTCCGTCCGATGTGCGCCACCAGCTCGACGCCGAGCTCGCGCTGATCGAGGAGCTCGACTACCCGGGCTACTTCCTCACGATGCACGAGATCGTGTCGTACTGCCGGCGCCGCGGCATCCTGTGCCAGGGCCGCGGCTCGGCGGCGAACTCGGCGGTGTGCTTCTGCCTCGGCATCACCGCGATCGACCCGGTGCGGATGGGCCTTCTGTTCGAGCGCTTCCTGTCGCGCGAGCGCGCCGAGCCGCCCGACATCGACCTCGACATCGAGCACGAGCGCCGCGAGGAGGTGATCCAGCACGCCTACGCCGTGTACGGCCGCGATCACGCCGCGATGGTGTGCAACGTGATCCGCTACCGCCCGCGCTCGGCGGTGCGCGACGTCGGCAAGGTGCTCGGGATCTCCGAGACCGCGCTCGACCGCGCCGCCAAGCAGCTGTCGATGTACGGCGCGGTCGACGATGCCGCTCTGGCGCGCGCCGGGCTGGGCGAGCACGGCGAGAGCGTGTTCGGCCACCTGGTCAAGCTGTCCCAGGAGATCCTCGAGTTCCCGCGCCACCTGTCGATCCACCCCGGCGGGTTCCTGCTCGGCCACGAGCCGGTCCACGACATCGTGCCGATCGAGAACGCGGCGATGCCGGGCCGCACCGTGATCCAGTGGGACAAGGACGACCTCGAGGACCTCGGGCTGTTCAAGGTCGACCTGCTCGGGCTCGGCGCGCTGCACCAGCTCCACCTGGCGTTCGACCTGCTGCGCGCGCACCGCGGGGTCGAGCTGACGATGGCGACGATCCCGGCCGAGGATGACGCGACCTACGACATGATCTGCACCGCCGACACCGTCGGCACGTTCCAGATCGAGAGCCGGGCGCAGATGTCGATGCTGCCGCGGCTCCGGCCGCGCACGTTCTACGACCTCGTCGTCGAGGTCAGCCTGGTTCGCCCGGGGCCGATCTCCGGCGGCATGGTCCACCCCTACCTGCGGCGGCGCAAGGGCCTGGAGCCGATCGACTACCCCCACCCCTGCCTGGAGGAGGTGCTGAAGAAGACGCTCGGGGTGCCGCTGTTCCAGGAGCAGGTCATGAAGCTCGCGATCGTCGCGGCCGATTACACGCCGGGCGAGGCCGACCAGCTGCGCCGCGACATGGCGGCGTGGCGCCGCTCGGGCCGGATCGAGAAGCACCGCGAGCGGCTGGTCAGCCGGATGGAGCAGAAGGGCATCGCCCACGAGTTCGCCGAGCGCGTGTTCGAGCAGATCCGCGGGTTCGGCGAGTACGGCTTCCCCGAGTCGCACGCCGCGAGCTTCGCGCTGATCGCCTACGCCACGTCGTGGCTGCGCAAGCACTACCTGGCCGAGTTCACCTGCGCGCTGCTCAACGCCCAGCCGATGGGGTTCTACTCGCCGGCGACGATCGTCGGCGACGCCCAGCGCCACGGCCTCGAGATCCGGCCGATCGACGTCACCTGCAGCGCCTGGGATTGCACGCTGGAGCCGGTCGCCGACGGCTTCCAGTTCGCGGTGCGCATGGGCCTGCGCTGGATCAAGGGCCTGGCGTTCGCCGACGGCCAGCGCATCGTCGCCGCGCGGCTCGGTTGCCCGTTCGCCTCGGTCGAGGACTTCGTGCGCCGGTCGCGCGTCCCGGCGCGCAGCCACAGCGCGCTCGCCGAGGCGGGTGCGCTCGCCACACTCGCCGGCCCCGCCCGCCGGGAGGCGCTGTGGCAGGTCAGCGGCTGGGTCGCGCGCCACACCGACAGCCTGCCGATCGGCGGCAGCGACGCGCCGGTCGCCTTCGATCCGCTGAGCCGGCTCGACGAGATCTGCTGGGACTACCAGGTCAGCGATCACTCGACCCGCGGCCACCCGCTCGCGCCGCTGCGCCGCGAGCTGTCCGCGCGGCGCTGGCCCGATGCGCGCACCGTGGCGCGCGGCCGCGACGGCCAGCGCATCGAGTACGTCGGCATCGTGATCTGCCGCCAGCAGCCGGGGACCGCCTCGGGCGTCGTGTTCATGACGCTGGAGGACGAGACCGGCTTCGTCAACCTCGTCGTGTGGCAGCAGGTGTTCGCGCAGTTCGCCCTGGTGCTCAAGACCACCTCGCTGCTCGGCGTCACCGGCCGGCTGCAGGTCCAGGAGGGCATCGTCCACCTGATCGCCGACGAGATCTGGAAGCCGCGGCTGTCACGCCCGGCGGTGGAGGTCGCCAGCCGCGACTTCCATTAGCGCGGTGGGGCGGGGCGGTGGGGCGTGGGTTCGGGAGAGCGCGGACACGCGAGCTCGCCGTGGGCTGCTGCGCGGATGGGCGTCGGGACCGCGTCCGCCGAATCACCACCGGCGCCTGCGCGGGCGGCGCTAGGTATTTGCGGGGCAAGGCCCGCCAATCGTAATCACGGCCGCGGCGCCCGACCCCATCCTGCTCGCGGTCGCCCACGGCTAGCCCGCGTTGACGTCCCGCGATCGCCCCGGGGAGCCGACCCGCTCGTCTCTCCGTCCCCCGGGTCGCTCATATCAGCCGGAGAAGTCGTTCGTGCACGTCTTCCCAACGCACCGCCGCGGCTGGATCCACGCGGTGCTCTCGCATCCGCTCCTCCAGCAGGGCTCGCGTCGCATCGGAAATCGGTAGCGAGTTGGGCTTGCTGGGATCGTTGAGGTCGTTGACGACGCTCTCCCACAGCTGGTCGATGAGCTCCAGGCGGGCCTGGATGTCGAGCTCCAGCAACTCACGGGTCGACGGCATCGCCATACCGCAAGCTTGGCATGTCGCTGCGGTCGCTTCGTCTCGGGCTGCCGCGAGTCGAGCAAGCAGTCGGGGAACAGCGCGCACAGCCATCACGGGATCGCATCGATCAGCCGCGTGATCGTGTCGACCATGCCGCTATCGCTGGGCGCCAGGTGCCCCGATCGCCCGAGGCCCTGCGCTAGGTCGAGCGCCTCGCGCAACACCTTGCGGTCCTGGGTTGTCTTGCCCAGCTTGATCAGCGAGATGACGACGTCGCGCTGAGCCTCGGCCGACGTCGGGTTGTCGTGGGCGAGCTTGCGGGCGATGGCCAGGTCCTCCTCGAAGCGCGCCTTGGCGCCCGCGAGGTCCCCGCTCTCGACCGCCACGTCACCCAGCCTGTTGAGGCTGACGCTGACGTCGCGCTGGGCCTGGGCCGACATCGGGTTGTCGTGGGCGAGCTTGCGGGCGACGACCAGGCACTCCTCGAAGTGCGCCTTGGCTCCGGCCAGGTCCCCGGCCTGGACCGCCACGTCGCCCAGCTTCTCCAGGCTGATGCTGAGGTCGCGCTGGGCCTGGGCCGACGTCGGGTTGTCACGGGCGAGCTTGTGACGAATGGCCAGGCTCTCCTCGAGGCGCGCCTTGGCGCCCGCCAGGTCCCCGGTCTGGACCGCCATGTTGCCCAGCCTGTCGAGGCTGACGCTGACGTCGCGCAGGGCCTCGGCCGACGTCGGGTTGTCGTGGGCGAGCTTGCGACGGAGGACCAGGCTTTCGTCGAAGAGCGCCTTGGCGCCCTCCAGGTCCCCAGCCTCGAGCGCCACGTTACCCAGCTCGTCGAGGACCACCGAGCGGTCGCGTTCGTTGCCGCTAGGCACTCTCTGGTACGCCGCTTCGGCGGCCCGCCGCGCGTCTGCCAGTCGTCCTCGCTCCTGGTACAACCGGGTCAGCTCGATCCAGTCTGCCGTCTTCGTCGGGTCCAGCTGCGTGAGCTGCTCGAACCGGCCCACCAGCTGGTCGAGCGTGGCGTCACCGACGTCGTGCGCCTGCACCGCCAGCCACGCGGTTGGCCGGCGCTCCGCGGCATCCGAGATCTGGACCGCCTTGTCGTGCGCGGCGCGCTTGGCGTCGGCGATCGCGTCGAGCACGGCCAGGGCCTTGGTGTGTTCGCCGTCGGCAAACAGCTGCAGTGCCTTCTGTTTCTCGGGGTCCGGCGACGCGGCCAGCTTGGTGACCTCCTCGCGGTATGCCTGCACCTCGGCCGCCAGCGTGCGGTCCCGTTGCTCGAGGGCCGCGACCAGTTCTTCGCGTTGCCGGGCGATCTCACCGCGTGCCTTGCGCGCCTGCCGGAGTGCGGCGGCGTTGTCTGCCGCCTTGGCCTCGGCCGCCCGCCGGGCAAGATCTTGCGCCGCAAGCCGGCGAGAGAGCTCCTCCAGGGCGGCGTCGGCCAGCCGGCGCTCCCTGGCCAGCGTGATGGCGCGTTCGGCGGTGAGCTGGGCGACGAGCGCGCGCTTGTCGGCGTTGAGGTCTCCGCCAGCGGCGGGGTCGGCCACGGCAACCACCGCGCCGCTGATCGCGGCGATCACGACGGCCACGCGCACGGCGTGGATCACGGCGGAGTCCGATGCGCTGCCGGTCCTAAGCGGTCGCGGCGCGTGATGGGACGAATGCTCCAGTCCGTGCACAAGCAACGCCATGGCAGATAGGCGACAGGACCGCGCCAGTCACCACAGGCACCGCGCCGAGCAACCTTGGCGAACGACCGCCGCGCCGGAGGGCGGGTGGGCAAGCCTCACGGAGCGCGTGCGGCTTCGGCTTTCTCGGCTGTCTCCCCGCAGCGCTCCTCGTTCGAGACGCTGCGGTCCCGAACGTGGCAGACGATCTCCCCGTCGAACCCACACGTGAATCGATGGCCATCCTGCACGCACTTCCAATCGCTTGGCTCGGCCACCGAGGACAGCGCCTTGCTCGCCGCGTCGAGCAGAGCGCAGGCGGTGGCAGCGTCCCGGTTGCCGCGCATCACCGCATCGCCCCGCGCCTCGGCCTCGGAGGATCGCAGGTCCGCGCGGTTTGCGTTGATGGTGAGCGGGTAGCGGACGTCTTTCTCCGGGCTCAGCCTCTCGACGCGCTCGTGCGAGCAGCCAGCGAGCCGAGTGCGCGCCTCGTCCACGTAGACGCCTCGTGGGTACGCTTGCAGGTAGGCGCGCAGGCCGTCGCCCGAGCGCTGCGTCAGCGCGCTCTCCCACATTGCCTGCTCCTCGGCGGTGGGAACCTGGCCGATGCCGGTCGCCGCGCACAGCTCGCGCAGGCCGGGCGCGCGACAGGTGGTGCGGCGCGCGTCCGCGCTGAGCGCGAGCACGCTGGACAGGATCACGATCGGCGCCGCGGCGGCCCCGAGGAGTCGTGCCCGTCCGGATCGCCGCGCGGTCTGGTCGAGCTCCGCGCGCAGCATCCAGGCCTCGTAGGCAGGATCGCAATCGATCCTCCACGGCCACGCGGGCGGGGTGTCTTCGCCGGCAGGCATCGTCTCGTCGCTGGCGTCCACGACATCGCGCATGATGGCGCGTGGGTCATCTCCCCAGTGGGTCTGCACCGCATGCACCGCGGTGTCGAACGCGCTCCGCAGCGGCCGGACCGCGAGCTCGGCGTAGAACGCCTGTGCGAACTCGGAGGCGACCGTGTCCTGGATCGCGCGCGTGGTCGCCACGACGGCCTTGACGCCCGCCGCACGCAGGCGCTTCACCTGCGGCTCCGTGCAACAGCCGTTGAGGAACACCAGGACCAGGCCGGGCTGTTCACCGAGAAAGCCCGCCAGACCCTTCGCGTGCGCCGCCGTCGGCGCTCCTGCATCGTCCTCGAACAGCAGGGTCGAGCTCGTGGCGTGGCCTCCGAAGTGCAACACGCGGATCTGATCGTGATGCTCGCGAAACTCGTCGAGCACGTCGGCAAGCGTCGCGTCGTGGACGGCGGGCAACACCTCGAGGCCGATCTGGACCAGGGGTGCGAGGGCCTTGCCGATCGCCTTGCCTTCGCCGCGCAGGCTGCGAAGGTGACGGCTGCGGTCACTCCAGTCGTTGGCGAACGCGAGGAAGACAGCCGGCATGGCCATCACGGAAGGGTGCTGATCTGCGTGATCACGGCGATCGCCACGACCACGCACAGCGTGTGGGGCATCACGCCGCGGGTCCGGCGCGGTCGCGGCCTCAGGTAGGACGAGCTGTCCGCTCCATACGCAAGCGACGCCATGGCGTCTAGGCGACGGGACCGCGCAGATCACGACAGGGACTGCGTGATCTGCCGCCAGCCGCCCGGAACCGCCTCGGGCATCGTGTTCATGACGCTGGAGGACGAGACCCGAGCTCGGATGCAACGCAAGCCTGCTGGCGGAGCGAAGGCGGGGACACCATGCCGATCCAGCCGCGGCGATGCGCTGGGAAGACGCGCACGCGCGGCTTCGCCCGCTGACAGGAGCGACTCGCTCCTGCTCTGGAAGCCACGATCGCGAGACGCCAACGCGGGCTCGTCGTGGGCGACCGCGAGCAGGATGGGGTCGGGCGCCGCGGCCGTGATTACGATTGGCGGGCCTTGCTCCGCACATACCTAGCGCCGCCCGCGCAGGCGCCGGTGGTGATTCGGCGGACGCGGTCCCGACGCCCATCCGCGCAGCAGCCCACGGCGAGCCCGCGTGTCCGCGCGCTCCCCCTCGCCACGCCTCGCACCACGCCCGGCATCGCCACGCCGCAGCCCGGGAGCGGCGGTCACTTCTTGTCAGGCTGCTTGGCGATGACCTGGTCCTTGATCTTCTGGTAGGTGGCGGCCGGGACGATCTTGCGCGACACCAGCTGGTCCTTCTTGGCGTAGGGCCGGCCGGCGATGATCTTCTTGGCGTAGGCCTCGCCGATGCCGGGCAGCGCCTCGAGGTCGGCCTGGCTGGCGGTGTTGAGGTCGACCAGGGCCGGCGTGGCGGCGGGCTTGGCGTCGGCGGCCGGCTTGGTCGCGGCGGGCTTGTCGCCGGCCGGCGCCTTCTGGGCATGACCGAGGCTCGGGGCGAACAGGAGCGCGATGGCGAGGCCGAGGGCGAGCCCGAGGGGGAGGACGATGCCGCCGAGGAACCGGACGAGGGCGGAGTGGACGGGGCGGAGGGTCATGGCGTCAGCTACTATGCCACGCGGGTGGATCTGCAACGGAAACGCGGGCCGCAATCCAATCTTCATCCGGCCGGCGCGCGGGGGCGCGGGGGCGTCAGTCGAGCGCCTGGATCGCCTCGAGGACCTCGGCGGCGTGACCCTTGGCGCTGACCTTGGGCCAGTGCTGCGCGACCTTGCCGTCGGCGCCGATCAGCACAGTGGAGCGGATGATGCCCTTCATCTTCTTGCCGTACATGACCTTGTCGCCCCACGCGCCGTAGGCCTCCAGGACCTTGCCGTCGGGATCGCTGAGCAGCGGGAAGGTCAGGCCGAACTTGTCGCGGAACTTGCCATGCGAGGCGATCGAGTCCTTGCTGGCGCCGAGCACGACCGCGCCGAGCTTCTTGAACGCGGGCAGCGCCGCGTTGAACTCGTTGGCCTCGACGGTGCAGCCCGGGGTGTTGTCGCGCGGGTAGAAGTACAGCACGACGATCTTGCCCGCGTAATCGGAGAGCTTGACCTTGCCGCCGTCGGACGATTCGAGGGTGAACGCCGGGGCTTTCTTGCCAACTTCGATCATGCCGCCAGGTACCACGTTTGCTATCGTGGAACCAATGAGGTGGATGCTCCTGCTCGCGCTGGCTGCGTGCTCGATGTCGTGCGCTGGCCACGAACCGGCCGGGCCGGCATGGCCGAAGCCGGCGATCCGGGAGGCCGACGGCGGTGAGAGCCTGGCGCCCCGGGCCGCGGCGCGGGCGATCGCCGCGATCGTCGAGGACGATCGTCCGGCCGAGCGCGCGGCCGCCACCACGCCTGCCGCGGCGCCGGCCCCGGTGGCCAGCGGGGCGACCGGCGCACCGGCCGCCGCGCCGGCGCAGGACGAGCCGCTGCCGACCGAGGAGATCGTGATCGAGGTCGACGACTGACGGCCGCTGCGCGGCGGGTTCAGTAGATCATCGAGCTGTTCGAGCAGAAGTGGCCGACGCCGCGGGTGATGCCCTCGGTGGGCGCCGGGAAGAAGTAGCCGATCGTCATGCACAGCTCGTCCATCGTGGCGTCGTCGCCGGTCTTGATGGTCCGATCGGTGGGGTTCGAGTACTCGCATTGATAGAACAGCGTCCCGCTCTTGAACGTGTAGAACGGTGACACCGGCCAGCTGGAGATGTCGGGGTGCTGCCAGTCGGTGCTGTCGAGGACCCGGTCGACCCCATCCTTGATGAACGTGTGAACGCCTTGCTTGTAGGTGTGGCTGGTCATCCCGAAGAACCGGAGCGGCTTGCCGGTCGGATCGAGCGGCACCGGGCAGGAGCCGTTGACCATGCCCGTGGCCGGCTGGGCCTGGCTACCGGGCATGATGGAGATGTTCAGGTTGAAGGTCATGAACGGCGCGGCGAACGTGACCTGGGTGCCGTCGGGATAGGCGTAGGCGTTGAGCTCGACGGCAGCCTTCAGCGTGGTGGTGCCGGTGTTGACGTAGTGGATCTGGAGAAAGCCCGATTGCCGGGTCTTGATCAGCTGGCCGACCGGGTTGCCGTTGCCGTCATCGCCCGGCAGCGTCACCGCGGCGTCGGCGGTCTGCGCCGCGTAGCTCCAGATCGGGCCGCCGGCGCGCGCGGCGATCCCGCAGTCGGTCGGCGACATCGTCCCCGGCGTCTGCTGGTCGTTCGTCGTCAGGTACAGGATCATGTCGTGGACGCCCGGTGTCATGTGCGATGCCCAGCGCTGGATCGTCAGCTCGCCGGTGTTCGGGGCCTGGAAGTAGTAGCAGTACGTGATGTCGCTGCCGGGGTTGATGTCGACCGGGGGGCTCGTGAGCTGGAAGCCATTCGTCGTCGGCGGCGTCAGGCCCCCGCCGTCGTCTGTCGTCTGGCCGTCCGGTTTCAGCTGGTCGACGTGTTGCGCGGTCGCGCTACACGCGAGCAGCGGAGTCAACAGCACGAACGCGACGCTTCGCATGCGCACCTCCTGCCTCCAGAGTATCAAGCCTGCTCGTCGACAGCATACGGAGGATGGTGAAGAACTGCTGGGCACCGTCGGGTCGTGACAGGTACAGCAGCAGGTGCCGTTGTGCGCCGGGGCACGTACACTGCGGGCCATGACACGGTTCGATGTCGACCTGTTCGTGGTCGGAGGCGGCTCCGGTGGTGTGCGTGCAGCTCGCGTGGCGGCGGAGCATGGTGCACGCGTCGCGATCGCCGAGGCGGATCGCTGGGGCGGGACCTGTGTGATCCGGGGATGTGTGCCCAAGAAGCTACTTGTGTACGCGAGCGAGATCAGTCGCACACTGCAGGACGCGCGCGGCCAGGGCTGGAACATTCCAGAAGCACTGCACGACTGGGCCACGCTCATCGCTGCCAAGGACGAGGAGATCACGCGGCTGTCGAGTGCATATGTGGAGCGGCTGCGCAAGGCGGGCGCCGATGTCATCGCCGGGCGGGCGCGGCTGACCGATCACCATACGATCGAGGTCGCGGGCCGGACGATCACGGCGGCGCACGTGATGATCGCCACCGGCGGCCGGGCGCGGCGGCCGAGCGCGGAGTGGATCACATCGGATGAGGCGTTCCACCTGCCGGCGCTGCCCCGGCGGATCGCGATCATGGGCGGCGGTTACATCGCCGTCGAGTTCGCACACATCTTCGCCGGGCTCGGCGCGAAGGTCAGCCTGGTTCATCGCGACGAGCTGGTGCTGCGCGGCTTCGATCCCGATGTGCGCCAGGCGGTCACCGCGAACCTGTCGGCGCACGGCATCGACTTCATCTGCTGCCGCGAGCTGGTGCGGCGCGGGCACCATGTGATCGCCGGCGGCCGCGAGTTCGAGGTCGACGTTGCGATGGCGGCGATCGGCCGGGATCCGGCGACCGCGGAGCTCGGGCTGAGCGAGGCCGGCGTCACGCTCGACACGCGCGGCGCGATCATGGTCGACGAGTGGTCGCGGACCAGCGTTCCGCACATCTACGCGGTCGGCGACGTCACCGGCCGGGTCGCGCTCACCCCGGTCGCGATCCGCGAGGGCCACGCGGTCGCCGACACGCTGTTCGGCAACCGGCCGACCCCGATCGTCCACCACCTGATCCCGACGGCGGTGTTCGCGCAGCCGGCGGCCGCCGCGGTCGGGCTGACCGAGCCGGCGGCGCTGGCCGCCGGCCACGACGTGGTCGTGTTCCGCGCCCGGTTCCGGCCGATGCGCTATGCGCTGAGCAAGCGCGACGAGCAGGTCCTGATCAAGGTGCTGGTCGACCGCACGACCGACCGCGTGCTGGGCGTGCACATGATCGGGTGCGACGCGCCCGAGATCATCCAGACCGTCGCGATCGCGGTGACGATGGGCGCGACCAAGGCCGACCTCGACCGGACGTTCGCGCTCCACCCGACCACGGCCGAGGAGCTGGTGCTGCTGCGCTGAGGGCGCCCGCGGCGGGTGACGCAGCTCGCCATGCCGCCGGACGGCGGTTTCCGGAATGCCGGGCCGGCGCTTTCGGTTATCCTCGCACCATGGCGAACCGCTTCACCGAGCGCATCTGATCTTCGATCCGGGTGACGGCCCGGGCCGCCGGGGCGGGGCTCCGGCGGCTGACATCGCTGCCATGGCGGGCGCTGCGCTCGAGCGCCGCGCTGCTGTTCGGGGTCGCTCTGCTGGAGGAGCTGGCCTCCGGCGTGCCGTCCGGAGGCGCACCCGACATCGAGCGCTCGCTCGGGCTATCGCACACCGCGACCGCGGTGGTGCTGTTCCTCGTGCCGGGGGTGGTGCAGCTCGTCCTCGACCCGGTGTGGATGGTGCTGTCGGAGCGGCTGGGGCGGCCGTCGTTGATCCGCGGTGGGCTCGCGATCATGGCGGCGAGCTCGCTGGTGGCGGCCGTCGCCCCCGGGCCGGTGACCCTGGCGGCCGCGCTGTCGATCTGGGGCGTCGCGACCGGCGCCGCGACGTCGTGCACCGAGCTGACGCTGATCGACCGAAGGGAGACGGGGGGTGGGGACCCCGACGGCTTCGCCGGCGGGGCGGGGGGCGGAGTCCCCCGTGGGATCGACCGGTGGCCGGACCGGCGGGCGCGCACGATGGCGCGCTGGACGCTGCTCGGGATGGTCGGCGACTTCGCGGCGCCGATGCTGCTCGGCGCGCTCGCGCTGATCGCGCCGGGCCCCGGCGGCTGGCGGATCGCATTCGCGGTGGTCGGCGCGCTGCTCGCCGCGTGGGCGCTCGCCGCGTGGCTGTCGCCGCTGCCGGCCGCGACGACTGCCGACGACAGCGACAACCAGCCGCCGCTGTGGCAGGCGGCGCGCGAGGCGCTGCGCGATCGCGTGCTGATCGCCTGGCTGTTCGGCACCGCGCTGTGCCACCTGCTCGACGAGATCCTGATCGTGTTCGCGTCGATCTACGTGCGCGACTCGCTCGGCGCGAGCCCGGCGGTGCAGAACGCGATGGTCGGTGGGTTCATCGCCGGCGGCGCGGCCGGCCTGATCGGGCTCGACCGCCTGCTGGCGCGCCACGGCGAGCACCGGCTGCTGATCGCCTCCGGGGCCGCGTGCGCCGTGCTGTTCGCCGGCTGGCTCGCCGCGCCGAGCGCGTGGCTGGCGGTGGTGCTGATGGTCCCGGTCGGCGCGACCGCGGCGCCGCTGTACCCGCTGGCGTCGGCGCTGGCCTACGCGCGCTGTCCCGAGCGGTCGAGCGTCGTGCTGGTCGCCAGCCACCTGTTCGCGCCGCTCACGCTCGCGCTGCCGTACGGGCTGGGCTGGGTCGCCGATCACGCCGGCGTGCTGGCGGCGCTCGCGCTGCTCGCGGCGCAGCCGGTCGGGCTGGTCGTGCTGGCAGCAGTGACCGCGCCGCGCCGCACCGCCGCACCGCCGGTCACGACAGCCGATCGCGATAGTCGCGATAGCCGAACCGGCGATGCACCGTGATCTGCCCGGTCGCCGGGTCGTGGGTCGCGATCGACGGCAGCCGCACGCCGTTGAACGTCGTGGTCTTGACCATCGTGTAATGCGCCATGTCGAGGAACACCAGCTTGTCGCCGATCGCGAGCGGCCACTCGAAGCTGTAGTCGCCGATCACGTCGCCGGCCAGGCAGGTCATGCCGCCGAGCCGGTAGGTGTGGGCGAGCGCGCCCGGCTCGCCGGCGCCGACGATCACCGGGCGATACGGCATCTCCAGCACGTCGGGCATGTGGGTGGTCGCCGAGGTGTCGAGGATCGCGATGTCCATGGCGTTGTGCAGCACGTCGAGCACGCTGGCGACCAGCACGCCGGCGCCGAGCGCGATCGCCTCGCCGGGCTCGAGGTAGACCTCGACGTTCCACCGCGCCTGGAAGCTCTGGACCAGGTGGACCAGGCGGTCGCGATCGTAGTCGGGGCGGGTGATGTGGTGGCCGCCGCCGAAGTTGACCCAGTCCATCCGCGGGATGAACTCGCCGAACTGGCGCTCGAACGCGGCCAGCGTGCGCTCCAGCGCGTCGCTGTTGGCCTGGCACAGGGTGTGGAAATGCAGGCCGTCGAGGCCGCCGAGATCGCCGGGCGTGAGGTTGGCGCGCGTGGTGCCCAGCCGCGAGCACGGCCCGGCCGGATCGTAGAGCGCGACGCCGGTCTCCTGGTGCTCGTGGTTGACCCGCAGGCCGCACGAGATCGATCGGCCGGCGTGCCGCGCCTGCTCGATCGCCCGGCGATGGCGCTGCCACTGGCCGGGCGTGTTGAGCACGATGTGGTCGGCGAGCGTGGTCAGCTCGCGGATCTCGCCGTCGGTGTAGGCCGGGGCGTAGGCGTGGACCTCGCCGCCGAGCTCCTCGCGCGCCAGCCGCGCCTCGGCGACCGAGCTCGCGGTCGCGCCGGCGAGGTAGCGCTTGACCAGCGGGAACGTCGACCACTGCGCGAAGCCCTTGAGCGCGAGCAGGATCGTGCAGCGCGCGCGCTGCTGGATGTCGGCGAGGATCCGGAGGTTGGCCTCGAGCGCCCCGAGGTCGGTGACGAAGCACGGGGTCTCGAGATCGCGCACGTCGATCGCGCGAGCGACGTCGGCGCCAAGCGCAGCTCCCGCACTCATGACGCTATTCTCTCTCCTCGACGTGCCACGGCAAGCCGCGCCGGGCGACGTCGGCCAGGAACGGATCGGGATCCATCTGCTCCATGTGGAATACCCCCGCTTGCTTCCACGCGCCGGTCACCATCATCGCGGCGCCGGTCACGGCCGGGACGCCGGTGGTGTACGACACCGCCTGGGCGCGGACCTCGCGGTAGGTCTCGGCGTGGTCGCAGATGTTGTAGATGAAGTAGCGCCTGCGCTTGCCGTCCTTGATGCCCTCGCACAGGCAGCCGATCGAGGTCTTGCCGGTGTAGCCGGTGGCGAGCGATGCCGGATCGGGGAGCAGCGCGCGCAGGAACTTGATCGGCACGATCTTGTGGCCCTCGAACTCGACCGCGTCGATCCGGGTCATGCCGACGTTCTGCAGCACCTCGAGGTGCTTGAGGTAGGCCTCGCCGAACGTCATCCAGAACCGGATCCGGCGCAGGCCCTTCAGGTGGAGGACCAGCGACTCGAGCTCCTCGTGGTAGAGCAGGAAGCTCTTGCGCTCGCCGACGCCGGGGTAGTCGAAGATCCGCGACACGCTGAGCGGGTCGGTCTCCTTCCACGCGCCGTCCTCCCAGTACCGGCCGCGCGCGGTGACCTCGCGCAGGTTGATCTCGGGGTTGAAGTTGGTCGCGAACGCCTTGCCGTGCGAGCCGGCGTTGCAGTCGACGATGTCGACGTAGTGGACCTCGTCGAGCAGGTGGTTCTGGACGTGGGCGCAGAACACGTTGGTCATGCCCGGGTCGAAGCCCGAGCCGAGCAGCGCCATCCGGCCGGCGGCGGCGAACCGCTCGCGGTACGCCCACTGCCACCTGTACTCGAACTTCGCGACGTCGGGCGGCTCGTAGTTGGCGGTGTCGAGGTAGTCGACGCCGGCGGCGAGGCAGGCGTCCATGATGTGGAGGTCCTGGTAGGGCAGCGCGACGTTGATCACGACCGCCGGCCGGTAGTCGGCGATCAGCCGGGTGGTCGCGGCGACGTCATCGGCGTCGACCTGCGCGGTGCGGATCGCGCGGCCGTGCATGTGCTGGATCTCGGCGGCGAGCTTGTCGCAGCTCGCGATCCGGCGGCTGGCGAGCAGGACGTCGCTGAACGTCTCGCGATCCATCGCGCACTTGTGGGCGACGACGCCGCCGACGCCTCCGGCGCCGATGATGAGGACCTTCGACATAGGGGGCGCAAGCTAGCATACGCCGGCGGCGTTCGTGCCGCCGCGCCGGTGCCTCGGGCCGGTGTCGCGGGGCCGGAGCCTCAGGCCGGATCGCGAGCCGGATCGTCGGGATCGCGATCGGCGCGATCCGCGCCAGCCTCGGCATCCTGGGCACCGGGCGCCATGGCCCGGGCCTCGGCGAGCTGCGCGGGCGACATCTCCACCGTGGACGGCCGCCGCGCGATCTCGGCGAGCAGGCTCGTGGTCAGCGGGTCATCGAGCGTCGTGGTCCGCGACGTCAGCGGTGGGATGGACGCTTTCGGGAGGCGCGCCGGCCCCGGTCCAGCCAGCCTCGGCGCGGCCGGCTCACCGGCCGGCGGCTTGTTCGCGGCGGTCTGCCCTGGCCGATGCGCGCGCCGCGAGTCTCCCTTGCCCATGATTCGATCCTAGCAGCTCCTCGCGCGATGGTGCTCGGTTTGTAATCCACTGTAATTGGGGGAATCACCGAGCGGGCGACGCGATCGTCTCAGGCCTGGGCCTCGGGCGCGCCGTTGCCGTCATCCGGCGGCGCCAGATCGCGGCGCACCGACTTGGTGAGGCGCTTCTCCAGCTTGCGGGGCTTGGCGCGGAACGCCTCGCGCCCGGCCTTGCGCGCCGACCGCATCAGATCGTCGAGGTGGTGGTCGATCGTGTCGCGCAGCCGGCCGAGCGCGTCGGGCGCGATGCCCTGGCCGTAGGTCACGACGAAGTCGCGCACCATGATCAGGTCGACCGCGGGGCCGAGCACGTCGGTCGCGCTCGAGACCTCGTCGCGCAGCTCGGTCATCCGCGGCCCGGCGTGGTGCGCGAGCAGCTCGAGCTGGTAGACCAGCTCCTTGCTGCGCCTGCGCCAGGTGTGGAACCACGATCGCGAGCGCTTCGCGGCGCGGCACGCGCGGCGGGCCTGACCGAAGGTCGCGTGGACGCCGGCGGACACGGTGTCCCACTCGACATCTTGCGGCAGCGCGGCCTGCAGCGCCTCGGCCTGCGCGGCGGCGCGCGCGGCGCTCTCGGCGAGCAGCTGCTTGATCTCGGCGGCCGCCGGCATCGCCTCGGCGGCGTTGGCCAGCACGCGGTTCGCGGTGGCGCGATCGTCGTCGTCGAGCGCCATCTGACCGAGGGTCTCGGGCGCGACCGCGTGATCGCGCACCGTCGACAGCGCGCGCCGCGCGTCCTGCAGGGCGGTCTTGACCGCGCGGCGCTCGCTCCGGGGCAGCGCGCCGCCGACCAGGCTCAGCACGGCGCGCGCCCGGCGCAGCGCCTTGCGCGACGCGTGGACCGCAGCCGGCGCCGAACCCTTGTCGATCGCAGCGACCGCGTCGCGTGCGTCGTGGGCGGCGGCCTCGAACGCGCGGATCAGCGCACCGCGCAGCGCGGAGGCGTCCTGGATCGCTGAAGTTTTCGCGCCCAGCGGCCCGAGCTTGTCATGCTCGGGGTAGGACAGCGCAGGCTTGGGGTCTGACGGCGTGGCCATGGCGTCGCTCACCATACAATGTGACGTCCGGATTGCGGCAACGTCATCGTCACTTCGAGCCGTTCTATCGAAGATGTCACACAGCCGTGGGGTATCGTGGCGGCGCATGGCTCATCCGATCTTGTTCGACCCGATCGACAGCCCGTACCTGGTGCCGTTCGACGGCTCGTTCAAGCTGCGCAAATTGCAGACGAATCCCGACGACAATCCGGGCAAGGAAGCCAACGTCGCCGCGCTCGGCCAGGCGATCGACAAGCTGTCCAAGCTGCAGGAGAAGCTCTACGCGCACGATCGCTACAGCGTCCTCTTGATCTTCCAGGCGATGGACGCCGCCGGCAAGGACGGCACGATCCGCGCCGTGATGACCGGCATCAACCCGCAGGGCTGTCAGGTCTATGCGTTCAAGTCGCCGAACGCCGAGGAGCTCGACCACGACTTCTTGTGGCGGCTCCAGCGCTGCCTGCCCGAGCGCGGCCGGATCGGGATCTGGAACCGCAGCCACTACGAGGAAGTCCTGGTCGTGCGCGTCAACCCGGGCTACCTCGATCACCAGAAGCTGCCGCGCCGGCCCAAGGACCTCGCCGACCTGTGGGCCGAGCGCTACGAGTCGATCGCGGCGGCCGAGAAGCACTGGGCGCGCAACGGCTGCGTGATCCTCAAGTTCTTCCTCAATGTCTCGCAAAAGGAACAGCACCAGCGGTTCCTCGAGCGGGTCACCGATCCCGAGCATTTCTGGAAGTTCAGCTCGGCCGACATGGCCGAGAGCAAGAAGTGGGACGCGTACATGGACGCGTACCAGGACGCGCTGGCCGCGACCAGCAAGCCGTGGGCGCCGTGGTACGCGGTCCCGGCCGACTCCAAGCACTGCATGCGGCGCACGGTCGCCGAGATCCTCGTCGGCACGCTCAAGCAGCTGCGCCTGGAGTATCCCAGCCTGCCGGCGCGCGAGCTCGCCGAGCTCGAGCGGGTCAAGGTCGAGCTCCAGGCCGAGTGA
>DATAPF010000098.1:0-25112 GCA_036265355.1 Kofleriaceae bacterium
CCACGCGTCGGAGGAGACGCGGCAGGGCGGGCGCCTCACGGGGCCGATGCCGCGCGACATCCCGTACCGCTACACCGGACCGCCGCGCCGCGCGGTTCCCGATCGGGTTCCCGATCGAAGGAGGAAGTGATGGAGAGCCAGCTCGTGTCACGTCAGCTGGTGCGCTACCTCGAGGCCCGCGGCGTCGAGTACGTGTTCGGCCTGTGCGGACACACCAACATCGCGGTGCTGGCCGAGCTGGCCGGGAGCAAGATCCGGTTCGTCAACGTGCGCCACGAGCAGATCGCGGCGCACATGGCCGACGGATATGCGCGCGTCACCCGGCGGGCCGCGGTCGTGCTCTCGCACCTCGGGCCCGGGCTCACCAACGCCGCGACCGGCGTCGCGAACGCCGCGCTCGACTCGGTGCCGATGGTGGTGATCGCCGGTGACGTGCCGACCCACTACCACGGCAAGCACCCGCACCAGGAAGTCAACCTGCACGCCGACGCGTCGCAGTTCGAGATCTACCGGCCGTTCGTCAAGCGCGCGTGGCGGGTCGACCAGCCGGACCTGTTTCCCGAGATCCTG
This sequence comes from Kofleriaceae bacterium, assembly GCA_036265355.1. Taxonomy (GTDB): domain Bacteria; phylum Myxococcota_A; class Polyangia; order Haliangiales; family Haliangiaceae; genus JABFXX01. The sequence continues at coordinate 571 of DATAPF010000098.1, forward strand.
GACAAGGCGTTCGCGCTGGCGGAAAGCGGCCGGCGGGGCCCGGTGCTGATCGACGTGCCGATGGACATCTTCTCGCGGGCGGTGGACGTCGCGCGGTTCGAGCGCTTGCGTCCCGGCGCCGAGCCGGTGCGCGGGGCCGCGCTCGACGAGGACACCGCGACCGAGATCGTGCGACGGCTGGTGGCCGCGAGCCGCCCGGTGATCTACGCGGGCGGTGGCGTGGTCCTGGCCGATGCCGCCCGCGAGCTGCGCGCGCTCGTCGATCACCTGCAGATCCCCGTCGCGCACACCCTGATGGGCAAGGGCGCGCTGCCCGACGACCATCCGCTCGTGCTCGGCATGACCGGATTCTGGGGCACGCGGTTCATCAACGAGCAGTGCCGCGCCGCGGACTGGATCCTCGCGCTCGGCACCCGGTTCTCGGAGGCCGACTGCAGCTCGTGGGAGCCCGCGTACACGTTCAACGTCCCGCCGACCCGCCTGCTCCAGATCGACATCGATCCATCGGAGATCGGCCGCAACTACCCGGTGGAACTCGGCGCGGTCGCCGACCTCAAGCCGGCGCTGGCGGCGCTGGTTCGCGCGGCGCGCAAGCTCCTGCCGGCGGGCGTCCAGCGGCCCGAGCGCCGGGCCGAGATCGCCGCGGCGCGCGCGCAGTTCGTCGCCGGCAATCGCCCGCACGCGCAGAGCGACGCCTACCCGATGCGCCCCGAGCGCATCCTCGCCGATGTGCGCGAGGCGCTGCCCCGCGACGCGCTGCTGACCACCGACGTCGGCTGGAACAAGAACGGGGTCGGGCAGCAGTTCCCGATCTACGAGCCGAGCACGATCTTCACGCCGGGCGGATACGCCACGATGGGCTTCGGGGCGCCCGCCGCGCTGGGCGTCAAACTCGCCCACCCCGGGCGCGCGGTCGTCGCGCTGGTCGGCGACGGTGGCTTCGGCCAGAACCCGGCGATGCTCGCCACCGCGTTCGAGCAGGGTCTCGGCGTGGTGTGGGTGATCATGAACAACCAGGCGTTCGGCACGATCGCGGGCCTCGAGCAGGCGCATTTCGGCACGACGTTCGGCACGGTGTTCGAGAAGGACGGCGCGCCGTACTCGCCGGACTACGCGGCGATCGCCCGGGCCTATGGCGTCGACGGTGTGAAGCTCGCCAGCGCCGCCGCATTCAAGCCGGCGCTCGAGCAGGCGATCCGGGCCAACCGGCCGTACGTGATCGACGTCGCGATGCAGAACGAGCCGGTGCCGACCGCCGGTCACTGGAACATCATGGACATCTACTCGCCCGGCAAGGCGATGCACCACGCGCGCACGGGCCCCGCGCCTCGCCGGTGACCCGGCTCAGCCGGCGCGCGACGTGGGCACCACCCCGTCGCCGCTCGCGCGCCGCGCGGCAGGGTCGATGCGATCCAGGTCGACGCCGCGGGTCTCGGGCGCCGTGACGATCGCGATCAGCGAGAGCACGTTGAACGCGACGCACACCGCGATGATCCCCCACGGCGAGCCGTCGCAGATCGACAGCAGCCACACCGCGAGCACGGGCATCGGGCTGCCCGCGACGAGGTTGGCGCCGGTGTACGCGAGGGCCGAACCGGAATACCGCACGTTGGTCGGGAACGCCTCGGCGAACGCGACCGGCTGGATGCCGCTCTGGAACTGGGTGAAGCCGAGGAACACGCCCATCGCCGCCAGCATGGGCACGAAGCTCCTGGTTTCGAGGATGGGGAAGTAGACGAACAGCATCACCAGCGTCGCGATCGATCCGATCGCCAGCGCCCGGGTCCGGCCGATCCGGTCGCTCAGCATGCCGCCGGCGAGCGCGCCCGCGATCGCGCAGACGTTGGCGCCCATCAGCAGGAGGAACCCGGTCTGCCTGGGCAGCGCCAGCGTCTTGGTGACGTAGCTGAGCGAGAACACCACGATGAGATAGAAGATCGCGGCCGGGCCGCAGAAGAACACCATCCAGCGCAGCACGGTCCGCCCGTGGAGGCGGAACGCATCGCGCAGCGGGCGGCTCGTCCGCGTCCCGCGGGTGTCGCGCAGCGCCACGAACGCCGGGGTCTCGCTGACCCGGAGCCGGATGTACACGCCGATGACGATCAGCACGAAGCTCGCGAGGAACGGGATGCGCCAGCCGTAGGCCTCGAACGCCTCGGGAGACATCGTGGACGCCAGCACCAGCAGCACGCCGTTGGCCATGATCTGGCTGAGCGGCGAGCACAGGCCGAGCAGGCCGGAGTACAGGCCTCGGCGATCGGGGCCGGCGTGCTCGATCGCCATCAGCTGGGCCCCGGTCGACTCGCCGCCGAGCGCGAAGCCCTGCAGGATGCGCAGCACGACCAGCAGCACCGGAGCCCACACGCCGATGCTGGCGTGGGTCGGCAACACGCCCATCAACATCGACGACAGCCCCATCACCGAGACCGTGCCGAGCATGAGGTTGCGGCGGCCGAGCTTGTCGCCGAGGTGTCCGCACACGATCGCGCCGAGCGGCCGCGCGGCCAGGCCGACGCCGAACGTCGCGAGCGACGCCAGCAGCCCCGACGTCGCATCCATCGCAGGGAAGAACAGCCTGGGCAGGATGGTCGCCGACAGCGCGCCGTACAGCGTGAAGTCGAACCACTCGAGCGCCGTCCCGACGGTGGCTGCCGCCACGGCGCGCGTGCGCATCGCCGCTTGCGCGGCCTGTCGTGGGTCCTGGGTCATGGGGTCTCCTGGTCGGGTGATCGCGGTCGAGTGCGGAGTGTGTTGTCAACATAAACGAACTAGTTCGTACACATCAAGCATTGCAGCGCCCTGACGATGGCGCGGTGCGCCAGCACGGATCCGACGGAGCCGGATTGCACATGCTTGACGAAACGAACTAGTTCGTACACTATCCATCGCGATCGAGCGCAGGCAGTCCAACTTCGTCCAGCCACTCGAATCGAGGTGACCGGTATGGCACGCGTTCCACCCAGCAGGCGCCTTCCCCGAAGGGCCTTCCTCAAAGGCGCCGCGGCGACCGCCGTCGGCACGGTCCTGGCGTCCGAGCTCACCGGCGACGCACGCGCCCGCCCGGGGCCCGAACGCGGCGAGCCCCCCGACCGCAGCTGCACGGCGCCGGGCGGGCGTGACTTTCCCAAGGTCGGTGGCAACCTCGGCAACCAGAACTTCACGTCACTCGACAGGATCGGTCACCACAACATCGACCGGCTCGGCGGTGCCTGGCTCAACCGGATCGAAGGCGGCATCACGACCGGGACCAACCAGAGCACCGCGGTGGCGGTCGACGGCGTGCTGTACATCGAGTCCGCGTTCGGCAACGTGGTCGCGGTCGACGGCCGGACCGGCGTCACCCGGTGGAAGTACCTCCAGACCCGCGGCAGCCTGACCCGCCGCGGCGTCGCGGTCGGCGACGGCAAGGTGTTCACCCACGGCAAGGGCAACTGGATCATCGCGCTCGACAAGGAGACCGGCGCGGTGGTCTGGGAGCAGCAGATCACCGGCTTCGGCACCATGGAGAAGGTCGCGGTCACCCACCACGATGGCCTGCTGTACTGCGGCACCCACGACAGCAGCCGGTGCGCCGCCCTCGCGCTGGACGCGACCAGCGGAGAGGTCGTGTGGTGGCTGTGGGGCGCCCCCGGACCGGGCGAGCTCGGCAACGACACCTGGGAGGGCAGCTCGTGGCAGACCGGCGGCGCCACGCCGTGGATGCACCCGGCGATCGACCCAGAGCTCGGGCTGGTCTACTGGACGTTCGGCAACGCGCGCGGGAGCAACTCGTCGCAGGACGGGTCGCTGCGCGGCGGCCAGAACCTGTTCTCCAGCTCGATCGTCGCGATGGACCTGAAGACCGGCGAGTACCGCTGGCACTTCCAGTCGATCCACCACGGCATCTGGGACATGGACAACGTGATGGCGCCCGTCCTGGCCGACGTCCACATCCACGGCCGCCGGCGCAAGATCGTGATCTACGGCAGCAAGTCCGGGATGTACTTCATCCTGGATCGCAGCGATGGCTCGGCGCCGCTCGGCATCGACGAGGTCGCGGTGCCACAGGATCCGCGGCAGAAGACCTGGCCGACCCAGCCGTTCCCGCGCCAGGGCACGTGGACCGAGCACACCGTCGTCGACCAGCCGCTCGGCACCGAGATCCCCGGCGATCCCAACCGCGCGGTCCCCAACTACGTCCGGGGCTCGCTGTACTCCCCGCACTGGGACATTCCGGTGCTGTCGATTCCCGGTCATGGCGGCGGCGCCGACTGGAACCACCAGTCGTACAGCCACGCGACCGGGCTGGTCTACACCGGCTTCGGCTACGTCGCCGCGGCGCACTCGCTCACCGAGGCGAGCAACGGCCTGCGTCCGCCCGGCGAGTACCAGACCGGCGGCATCGTCGCGGTCGATCCGTCCACCAACCGGGTGCGGTGGAAGAAGCACATGCCGTACTCGCTCGCCCACGGCAACGGCATCCTGACCACCGCGAGCGACCTCCTGTTCATCGGCCAGCCCGACGGCAACCTGCTCGCGATGGACGCCCGCACCGGCCACGAGGTATGGCGGTTCCAGACCGGCGCCGCGATCAGCTCTAGCCCGATCAGCTACGAGATCGATGGCGAGCAGTACATCGCGGTGTACGCGGGCGGCACCGACATCCCGTATGGCGACTCCGCGCCGCGCGGCGACTTCCTGTGGGCGTTCAAGGTCGGCGGCCGCGTCGCGCCGGCGCCGACGCCGACGCCGCCGGTGGTCCGCCGGCCGGTGTCCGGAGCTCCGGTGGAGGGAGCGGTCGTGAACAACACCATCGTGCTGGCCAGGACCTACAACGCGGCGACCAACACCGTCGGCACCACCGAGTCGACCGCGGTCAACGCCATGGCGCCGACCCACCTGCGCGTGCCGGTCGGCACCACGGTGACGTTCGTCAATCCGGCCGACAACGTCAACGTCCACGGTGCGACCCAGTTCTTCGAGGGCCTGTTCGACGTTCGCCTGCGCCCCGGCGAATCGTTCTCGTACACGTTCACGCGCGCCGGCGAGTACTTCTTCAACGACAGCTTCAGTCCGCGGCCGACCGGCAAGGTCGTCGTCTACTGACCAGGAAAGGACTGCACATGCGAGCACCCACTCACAGATCCGCATTGCGGGCCGCGGCCACTGCGCTCGCCACGCTCGTCGTCACCGGCGCGCCGCTCGCGGCGCATCCCAGGACCGGCGCGCAGAACCTCGGCGATCCGGACTACGGGGTGTGCCGCGGCCCCGATCCGGACTGCTACCACGACTGGGGCAACTTCAACCCCGCCGTCGACGGGTACAAGGTCCTGCTCTACACGCACACCGCCGGTCCGCGCCACGCCGACCTCGGCCCCGCGCTCGGCCCCGGCCTCGATCCACCGCTGGCCGCGGCCAACGTGGTCCAGAACGCGATCGTCGCGCTCGGCGCGGCGAACGGGTTCGCCGTCCACTACACCGAGGACGTCACCCAGCTGGCCACCCCCGGTCAGCTGTTCAAGTACAACGCGGTGATCTTCTTCAGCACCTCGCGCGACACGCTGGATGATGCCGCCCAGACGTCGCTGCGCCAGTACCTGCGCGGCGGCGGCGGCTTCGTCGGCATCCACAACGCGTTCGGCACCGAGTACAACTGGCCCTGGTACGAGGGCCTGCTGGGCGGCGCCAACTTCTACGATCACGGCCCCGAGCAGCCCGCCACCGTCGTCACGCTCACCACGCGGGACGCCTCGACGGCGAGCCTCCCGGCGCGGTGGGCGTTCCAGGACGAGTGGTACAACCTGATCCCGTTCCCGTCGCAGGTCCGGTTTCTGGCGACCGTCGACGAGCGAACCATGCTGCGGGGCACGACCGGCTCGATGGGGCACCCCGGGCACGGCGAGTTCCACCCGGTGGCGTGGTGCCAGTACTACGACGGCGGTCGCGCCTTCCTCACCACGCTCGGCCACGACGCCCGCGACTTCTCCACCGACGGATCGTTCCCGGGAGCCCAGCAGTTCCAGGCGCTGATCCTCGGCGGCATCGAGTCGGCGATGGGCAGAAAGCCGTTCTGTAGATAGCCATGACGACGCGCTCACGACTCTCGGCGACGCTGTTCTCCCTGCTCGCCGCCCCGGCGGTGGCCTCCGCCCAGCCCGCGCCGGACCCGGCGCCGCCGGATGCTGCCCTGCCACCGCCGGTGCTTGCCCCGGCGCCACCGGCCGCTGCCCCGGCGGTGCCGAACGGACCGGAGTGGACCTCGCTGCGCCTGCTGCATGACAAGGGCGTGATCTCCGACGCAGAGCTCGCGTCGGCGCTGCGCGACATCGGCGTGGTTGGCGCCGGGGACGCCACGACGCTGGTGGTCGGCCGGCTCAAGACCACGCTGTACGGCTACCTCGAGGGCAACTTCAAGTACGACTCGACCCAGAGCTGCGTCGAGTTCTGCGGCAGCTCGCAGATCCAGCGCTCGGGCACGTACCGCGGCGACCACGGGCGCACGATCTTCAGCGCCCGCGACTCGCGGCTCGGCCTCCGGTTCGCCGCACCCGAGGAGCACGGGATCCGCGTGAGCGGCGTGCTGGAGACCGACTTCTTCGGCCCCACGACCACGACGGAGCAGGCCACGTACGTGAATCCGGTGCTCCGCATCCGGACGTCGTTCCTGAAGATCGAGACGCCGGTGCTCGATGTCCTGGTCGGGCAGCAATGGACCCTGTTCGGCTGGCAGCCGATGTTCATCAGCGCCTCGGTCCAGTACCCCGGGCTCCCCGGCGAGACCTTCGAGCGCACGCCCCAGCTCCGGCTGTCGCGGACCCTCAGGAGCGAGGCGGTCACGGCCGACATCGCCGTGGCCGCCAACCGCCCGCCGCAGCAGGACTCGGCGACCCCGGAGGGCGTCGCGGGCATCCGCGTGCAGTTCAACCACTGGACCGGCCAGCACACGACGTACGTGGCGAACACCGCGATCCAGCCCGCGCAGATCGGGATCTCCGGCGACGTCCGCCGGTTCCGGATCCCCGAGCTGGTGGTGACGCCGCACAGCGGGATCACCCGGACCGGCGGCGGCATCGCGCTCGGCGCGTACCTCCCGATCATCCCGGCGACCCGGAGCTCGAAGGACAACGCGCTGTCGCTCAACGGCGAGCTGTCGATCACGTCGGGCATGTCCGACGACTATACGACGCTCGGCGCGGCGGGCACGGCGAATGCGGCGATCCCGCCGACGACACCGGGTGGCGCGACGACGCCGTACGCGGCGAACTTCGATCCCGGGCTCGCCGCGATCGACGCCGCCGGCAACGTCGAGCTGATCAAGTGGCTCGCGTACTTCGCGTCGCTGGAGTTCTATCCCGCGGGCACCGACGGCCGGGTCGGCCTGATCGCCAACTACGGGCACATGGAGTCGTCGAACGCCCGGTCGGTGGGCGCGGCGAGCGCGGCGGGGACCACGCCCACCGCGGCCGCGGCCGCGGCCGCCCGGATCCGCGACCACGAGGACCTGTTCGAGATCGGCGCGTTCGCCGACCCGACCCGGTACACCCGCGTCGCGATCAGCGGCTCGCTGTACGACGACGTCTACGGCGATGGCACGGCCGCGAAGAACTACGCGGTCATCGTGAGCGGCTGGCTGTTCTTCTGAGCCGCCGCGCCGCGCTCAGAACCGGAACACCAGCCCGAGGTGCACGCCCAGGATCGTGCGGCCGTTGACGTCCTGGGCGGCGGTGAACGGCTTGGTGAGGCCGGCCGAGCCGCTGGGGCGAAACCCGGCGTGCGCGGAGTTGTCGAGCGCGTCGGCGATCAGGTAGAGCTTCACGTTCTTGATCACGTAGAAGCCCCCCACGCTGCCGCCGGCCGCGTTCTTGCCCGATCCCGAGCTGTCTCGGATCAGGCCGTACAGCCCGCCGACGCGCAGCGTCGGCGTGATCGCATAGTCGGCCGACGCCTGGTAGAGATTGTAATAGGTCCCGGCGCCGGCGTCGGTTCCGGCGAGCAGCGCGCCGGTGTTGCCCAGCGGCGAGCTGCCGTTGAACAGGTCGCCGGCCGGGCCGTTGTTGTTCGAACGGATGTACACCAGGTAGACCTTGCCGGGCCCGTAGTTGTAGTCGGCATAGAAGTTGTCGTAGGTGACGATGCGATCGACCTGCATCCCGGGGGCCGGCTTGCCGGCGACACGCGCGTAGCCGACGCGGAACGGGCTGTTCTCGTAGTCGAGCGCGACCTGGTAGACGCGCTGCGTGGTCGGGCTGTCGACCGCAGAGCCCTGCAGCGAGTAGTGCACCGCGGCCTGCAAGCCGACCAGGCGAGGCGAGATGTACACCAGGTCGCTGTCGTAGCGCGACGGCACGCCGAACGCGTTGATCACCGCGCCGAGCGTCCGCTCGCCGTAGTCGATCGCGGGGCCGCGCAGGAATACCTCGGTGTTCTGCCGCCCGACGCGGAACTCGCCGGCCGGGGTCGCCAGGCCGACCCACGCCTGGCGATCGAACAGCCGGGTCGAGTCCGCCGGGGCGCCGCTGGTCGAGTTGATCCCCTGCTCCAGGACCACGGTGCCCAGGAACCCGTCCGCGAGGTCCACGTCGCTCCTGAGCCCGACCCTGGACCGGAGGATCGCGCCGTCCTGGATCGCGAACAGGTTCGCGCCCGAGCTGCTGTGCATGAAGTTGAGGTAGATGTCGAGGTCGCCGTACAGCGTGAGTGAGGCGCCGCCGACGCGCGCGGTCAGCGGCGCCGCGGGGGTCTGGGCGAGCGCGGTGCTCGCGGTGACGCAGGCGAGCGCTCCGAGCGCGCACGAGGTGGCTCTACGGTTCATCGGTACCTCCGCTCGCCGCAGCGGTGACTGGCGCCGCGTTCAGAGGCAATGTAAACGAACTAGTTCGTACATAGCAAGCCGAGCGTGCGAGGCGAGGCCGCCGCGGCGAACCGCCTTGACGTGACGAACTGGTTCGTACAATGATGCTCCGCGCGTGAGCGCGACCCCCGAGCCTGACGTCCCGGCGTCCCGAAATCCCTCGGGACTGGACGGGATCGAGCTCGGCGAGGAGATCCTGCACCGCCCGGTGCCGCTGCCCGCCGATCTGCCGCGCCGGCCGGCGCGCGCGTCGCGCGAGAGGATCCCGTGATCCGCGGCACCACCCGGCTGGTCGCCCACCTCGGCGATCCGATCGCGCCGGTCCAGTCGCCGTCGATCTATAACCCGTACTTCGAGCGCCGGGCGATCGACGTCGCCGTCGTGCCGATGGGGGTGAGCCGCGAGGACTACCCGGGTACGCTGTGCGCGGTGCTGCGGATGACCAACGTGCTCGGCGCGATCGTCACCATGCCGCACAAGCAGACCACGGTCGGCCTGCTCGACGAGTGCAGCCCGCGCGTTCGGGTCGCCGGGTCGTGCAATGCGGTCGTCCGCCGGCCGGACGGCACGCTCCTGGGCGATCTGTTCGATGGCGTCGGCTTCGTGGCGGCGCTGCGGCGCAACGGAGTTCGGCCGGACGGCGCGAGGTGCCTGGTGGTCGGCGCCGGGGGGGCGGGGTCGGCGATCGCGATCGGGCTCGCCGGCGCGGGCGCGCGCGAGCTCGTGATCCACGACATCGTGCCGGAGCACACCGCGGTGCTGCTTGCGAGACTGCACCAGCACCATCCGCGGGTCGCCGCGCGCCAGGGCTCGAACGACCCGGCGGGCTTCGACCTGGTGGTCAACGCGAGCTCGCTGGGAATGACCGGGGCGGACGGGTTGCCGGTGGACGTGTCCCGGCTCGAGGCCACGAGCTTCGTCGCCGAGGTGGTGATGCAACCCGACGTGACGCCGCTGCTGACCGCGGCGCGCGAGCGCGGCTGTCGCACGCAGCCGGGCATCGACATGCTGTTCGAGCAGATCCCGCTGTATCTGGAGTTTTTTGGCCTCGGGCAGGCGAGCCTGGACGAGCTGCGCTCCGTGGCCAGGCTACGCTGACACGACGACAGGAGGACCCATGAACGCCAAGTTACCGGCCGCCGCCGTCGTTGCCTGCCTCCTGGCGGCTTCGACCGCCCACGCGCAGATCAAGATCGCGGTGATCCAGGAGCTGTCGGGGACCGGGGCCACGGCCGGGACGAACTTCAAGAACGGCGTCGACCTCGCGGTCAAGGAGATCAACGCCGCCGGTGGCATCCTGGGCCAGAAGCTCGACGCGACGTTCGAGGACACCCAGTCCAACCCGGCAGTCGCCAAGGGGCTCGCGCTCAAGGCGGTCGACGACGGTGCGTTCGCCGTGTTCGGCCCGACGTTCTCCGGCTCGATGGCGGTCAGCATGGCGCAGACCCGCCGCGCGGAGGTGCCGAACTTCACCGGCGCTGACGCCGCGGCGCTGACCCAGCAGGGCAATCCCTACATCTTCCGCACCAGCTTCACCCAGCTGATCTCGATGCCCCGGGTGGCGCGCTACATTGCCGGCACGTTGAAGGCCAAGCGCATCGCGGTGATCTTCGTCAACAACGACTTCGGCAAGGGCGGGCGCGACGCATTCGTCAAGGCCGCGGTCGCGGAGGGGCTGACGGTGACCGCCGACATCTCGACCGAGGCCGGCCAGCTCGACTTCTCGGCTCCCGTGCTCAAGGCCAAGCACAGCGACCCCGACGCCCTGTTCGTGTACACCAACGAGGAGGAATCGGCGCGCTGTCTGCGCGAGCTGCGCAAGCAGGCGTTCGCCAGGCCGATCGTGGGTGAGACCACGCTGGCCGGACAGCGCGTCATCGAGCTCGCCGGCGCGGCGGCCAACGGCGTGCTCGCACACGTGGGGTTGACCGTCGACGCGCCGATCCCCGCGGTCCACGAGTTCCGCGCCCGGTTCGAGAAGGCGTACAAGTACGTCCCCGACCACAATGGCATCAAGGGCTACACCAGCGTGTACTTCCTCAAGGCCGGGATCGAGGCCGCGGGCAAGCTCGACCGGGTCGCCGTCGCCAGGGCGCTGCACGGGCTCAAGATCCGCGCGGCGAAGCAGCCCGGCGTGCTGATGGACGTCGCGATCGACGACCACGGCGATCTCGACCGCGCCAGCTTCATCGTCCAGGTCAAGGACGGCAAGCAGGAGGTCAAGGAGGTGTTGCCGCCGGTCGCCAGGTTCTGACGACGTGCGCTGCCATGTCCGACTTCCTGCAACTCCTGGTCTCGGGCCTGGCGACGGGGAGCATCTATGCGCTGGCCGGGCTCGGCTTCACGCTGCTGTGGCAGGCCTCGGGGACGCTCAACTTCGCGCAGGGCGAGTTCGTGATGCTGCCGGCGTTCGGGATCCTGGCGCTCTCGGGGCTCGGCCTGCCGCTGGCGGTCGCGTTCGCGCTGACCTGCGCGGTGGCCGTGGTGGTGCTCGGCTGGGGATTCAAGCGCGGCATCGCCGATCCGCTGCTGCGGTCCGGCCACATGCCGGTCGTCGTCGCGACGCTCGGCCTGTCGATCGCGCTGCGCAACGCCGTGCGCGCCGGCTACAGCGCCGAGGCCCACCCGTTCCCGAGCGTGTTCGGCGACGACCTGTTCCACATCGGAGGCGTGGCGGTCACGCGGATCGACGTCGGCACGCTCGTCGCGGCGCTGGTACTCGTGCTCGGCACCCAGGCGTTCCTGGCCCGGACCGTGACCGGGCGCGCGATGCAGGCCGTGGCGCAGGACGCCGACAGCGCCGTCGTGGTTGGCATCGACGTGCCGCGCATGATCCTCTACACGTTCGCGGTCAACGCGGTGCTCGCCTGCGCGGCGGCGCTGCTGGTCACGCCCAGCTACCTCGCGAAGTTCGACATGGGAGAGTCGCTCGGCACCAAGGCGTTCTTCGCGGCGGTGATCGGCGGCTTCAACAACGCGCGCGGCACGCTGCTGGGTGGGATCGTCGTCGGCGTGTGCGAGAACCTCGCCGCGGCCTACGTCTCGGCGGCGTACAAGGACGCCGTGGCGCTGGCGCTGTTCCTGTTCGTGCTCCTGGTCAGGCCGCAGGGCCTGCTGGGCAAGCCGGTCGAGCGCAAGGTGTGAGGCGGAGATGAGGCGGAGATGAGGCGGAGATGAGGCGGAGATGACCCGAAGATCGCACTGGCTGATCGGCGGCGCCGCGGCGGTCGTGCTGCTCGGCGCGCCGGGCCTGCTCCGCGGCTACGGCGTCTACCTGCTCGGCTACTGGCTGGTGTTCGTGGTCGCGACCATGGGCCTGAACCTCACCGTGGGGTACGCCGGGCAGGTGTCGCTCGGCCACGCCGCGTTCCTCGGCGTCGGCGCCTACAGCGTCGCGATCGCGATGAAGGCGGGGTGCAGCTTCTGGCTCGGCCTGCCGGTGGCGGCGGCGCTGTGCTTCGTGCTCGGCCTGGGGCTGGGGTTCCCGGCGCTGCGGGTCCAGAGCATCTACCTCGCGTTCGCCACGCTGGGCTTCAACGTCGCCATGTGGCTGGTGATGCGCAACGAGGAGTGGCTGACCGGCGGGACGTCCGGCATCAACGACGTCGGGCGGCCGAGCGTGCTCGGGTGGAGCCTGTCCGGCGGCGTGGCGTACTACTACTTCGAGCTCGCGGTCGCCGCAGCGCTCGGAGCGCTGCTGTGGCGACTGCTGCGCTCGCCCTGGGGCAAGGCATTCACCGCGCTGCGCGACAATCCGATCCGCGCCGAGAGCCTGGGGATCCATGTCCAGGCCTATACGCTGCTGGCGTTCGCGATCGGCGCCGCCTACGCGGGCGTCGCCGGCGCGCTGTTCGCGGGCCTGGTCCAGTTCGTCGAGCCCACGCCGTTCAGCCTGGGCGCGTCGTTCCTCATGTACCTGATGGTGGTGGTCGGCGGAGCGGGGTCGTTCTTCGGCCCGGCGCTCGGCGCCGCGGTCGGCGTGCTGCTGCCCGAGTGGCTGCGGTTCGCCCGGGGCTGGTACCTCGTCGCGTTCGGGGTCGCGGTGGTCCTCCTGATGCGATGGCTGCCCGGCGGGCTGCTCAGCATCCCGGACCGGCTGCGGACGCGGCGCGCCAGGGTCACGGCGGCGAACCGAGGCCGGACATGACCGCGCCGCTGCTCGAGGTCGTGGGGCTCGAGAAGTCGTACGGCGCGATCCGCGCGGTGGACGGCGTGTCATTCTCGGTGATGCCCGGCGAGATCTTCGGGGTGATCGGCCCCAACGGCTCGGGCAAGACCACGATGTTCAACACCGTGCTGGGGCAGACCCGGCCCAGCGCGGGGACGATCGCGCTCGAGGGCAGGGACATCACGCACCTCTCGCCGCTCCAGCTGAGCCGGCGCGGCGTCGGCCGGACGTTCCAGTCGCTCCAGGTGTTCGGCCACATGACGGTGCGCGACAACCTGATCGTCGCCGCCCAGGAGCACCGCGGCACCATGCTCCGCCGGCTGTTCGCGGCTCCCGACAACGGGCTCGGGGGCAAGGCAGACGAGCTCCTCGCGCAGTTCCGGCTCGACGGCGTCGCCCACCGCCGGGCGGGCGAGCTGAGCTACGGCCAGCAGAAGCTGGTGGACATCGCGATGGCGTTCATGAGCGATCCGGTGCTGGTGCTGCTCGACGAGCCGTGCGCCGGCGTCAACCCCGGGCTGGTCGACGGCATCCGCCGCTTGCTCCAGGACCTGAACCAGGTGCGCCGCCGGAGCTTCGTCGTGATCGAGCACAACATGGAGTTCGTCCAGCGGCTGTGTCACCGCATCCTGGTGATGGTCGAGGGCCGCGTGCTGGCGATCGGAACGCCGGCGGAGATCCGCGCGAACCGCCAGGTGCTGGATGCCTACCTGGGAGCCTGACATGGGTGGGGCCTGACATGGGCGGGCCGGCCTGCATCGAGTTCGACGACGTGGTGGCGGGCTACGGCCAGCTGGTGATCCTGGACCACCTGAGCCTGCGGGCCGATCTCGGCAAGATCACGCTGCTGATCGGCCCCAACGGGGCCGGCAAGTCGACGACGCTCCGCGCCCTGTTCGGCATGCTCCCCGTGCGCCAGGGCCGGATCCTCCTCGACGGTGCGGACATCACCGGCGTCGCGCCCCGAGAGCTGCTCACGCGCCACGGCGTCGCGTTCGTTCCCCAGGGCCGCCACCTGTTCGGCCAGCTCTCGGTGTACGAGAACCTCGAGCTGGGCGGCATCAGCCTCGGGATCAAGACCGCGCGTGCGCGGATTCCGGAGCTGCTGGAGCGGTTTCCAGCCATGAAGGATCGGCTGCGCAGCGCGGCAGCCTCGCTGTCGGGCGGGGAGCAGAAGCAGCTCGAGGTCGGCCGCGCCCTGCTGCTGCGGCCCAGGGTCCTGCTGATCGACGAACCGTCGGTCGGTCTGTCGCCGCGGGTCGTGCAGGACGTGTTCCGGCTGCTGCGCGGCCTGGCCGACGCGGGCACGACCGTGCTGATCGTCGAGCAGAACGTCCGGCGCGCGCTCGAGATCGCCGACGACGCCATCGCGCTGGAGTCCGGCCGGCAGGTGCTGCACCGCCGCGCGGACGAGCTACTGGACGATCCGGACCTCGATCGGTTGTTCCTCGGTGCCGCGCGCACGGCCGACGCGCCCTGACGGCGCGGGCGGGATCGATCCCGCCCGACCGCACCCGCCGGATCGCACCCGCGGCGCAGACACTGGACCGACCGAGCGGTATCATCATCGCCGTGGACTGTGTCACACGAGCCGTGCAGAGACCCCGGACGCCGCGCTTCACCCCGGCGACCCGGCCGCGAGGGTAGCGGTGCCGCGGGCCGTCAAGAGCCAGCAGCGCAAGACCTCCGCGGTAGGCGGCGAGCCGGTCCAGACGGTGGCCGAGCGGACGATGGCTGACATCATGGAGGTCGCCACCGAGGCGTTCGCCCGTGAAGGCCTGAGCGGCGCGCGGATCGACGAGATCGCGGCGCGCACCCGGACCAGCAAGCGGATGATCTACTACCACTTCGGCAGCAAGGAGGCGCTGTACCTCGCGGTGCTCGAGGCCGCCTACCGGAGGCTTCGCAGCGTCGAGCTCGCGCTCGACCTCGAGGCGAAGCGGCCCGACCAGGCGCTGCGCCAGCTGGTGCGCAGCACGTTCGATCACCACCACGCCAACCCCGACACGGTGCGGATCATCATGAACGAGAACCTGCACTCCGGGGCCTACATCCGGAAGTCGAACGTCATCCAGAAGCTGAACGTGCCGGCGATCGACGCGACCAAGCGGATCCTCGAGCGCGGCGAAAAGGATGGGCTGTTTCGCCGTGGGATCGACCCGATCGAGCTCCACATGACGATCAGCGCGCTGTCGTTCCACCACGTGGCCAACCGCTATTCGTTCTCTGCGGTGTTCGACGTCGACATGAGCTCGAAGGCCGCCATCCAGCGGCGCGGCGAGGTCGTGGCGGATCTGATCCTCGCCTGGGTCGCGCGCCCCGGAAAGCACGGCTAGGCGCCGGTTCGCGGCCTGGACCGCCCGGGTGTCATCCCCCTGCGCGATGCTGGTGACATGGAAGATGAGACCTCGGATCCGCGGCGCTGGAAGAAGTCCGGCTGGATCGCGCACGTGATCAAGAACGAGAACGACGAGGGCTGGGCGGTGTCGATGACGCGCGTGGGGGACGCGGAGCCGGTGCTGGTGAGCCCGTGGACGATGGGGCGCGACAAGGTGAACCCCAAGCCGCTCGATCATGCCGGCTTCGCGACGCTGCTGAAGGGCGCCATGGACGTGCTGCGCCGGCACGAGGACGCGCTGCGGGCGCGGCTGCACCGCTCGATCACCTGCACCAGCGAGACCGGGCAGCGGCTGCGCGCGGATCTCGATATCCAGCTCGACGAGGATGATCCGCACGCGATCCTGTCCGTCGTCGACGAGCGGACGGAGGAGCCCGTGCGCCGGGGTCGCGCGAGCCCGTCGTTCAAGCTGAGTGAGAAGACGGTGCAGCGCTTCCTTCGCACCGGCGACGCGTAGCGGCAGCGGCCATGGTGGGCGGCGGCGGCCCGGCGCCGGTGACAGGTTGATGCCGCCCTGGGTTCAGTTGTCCAGCACGGGGCGTGTCCGGCGTGGTCGGCGGACGGGGACGGGCCGGGAGCCGCGCGGTCGTGATCGGCTGTCATGGCCGCCGGCATCGCAACGGCGTAGAGGTGGTGGCTCGTCGCCGGATTCCGGCGGTGAGAGGAGAGCGCACATCATGAACCCGTTCGGTCGGCTGGTACTGCCGCAAAACGACACGCCCGAGAACCGCCGCGAGCGCCAGCAGGTGCTCGCCGAGATGCAGGGGCTGTATCGCTTCGACTATCACACCGCGACGCTCGCCGGCCTGCCCATGGCCGCGACCCCGATCCCGGTCGAGCTGTCCCTGGTCTGGGCCGCCGGTGTCGCCGAGGTCGCGCTCGCGCTGGGCGAGAACCTCCTGAACATCGTGCTCCCGAACTTCATCGACTTCGACATCCAGATCCCGCTCCAGGTCGGTCCGGGCGGCAGCCGCGCGATCGAGGCATCGCCGCCACCGTCCGCCCTCGTCTCCCGGCGCGACGCTCGCGATGACGGGGCCCGGGAGCGCGCCCGGGAGCTCGACGCAAGGTCGAGCGCGCTCGCCGGCGAAGCCGCCCGCTTCAAGCAGGATCTCGAGGAGGCGCGCGCGGTGCTCGCCGGCCTCACCGGCGCAAGCGCGATGGCGTTGCCGGCGGCGGACCCCGCCCGCGGCGACGTGATCGCGTCGGTGGAAAACTACGTCGTGGCGTCGCTCGAGGGCGTGGTCGAGCAGCGCGTCGGCTCGTGGCTCTCGGATCTGATCGCCAAGCTCGAGGCGTTCCTGGGCAAGCTGTTCGGCGTCTACGGCCGCCCCACCGATCTCGCCGACTACCAGCGGCAGTTCCACACGCTGCCGCTGCCCTGGCCGGTGGGCGTGTACCAGACCGATGAGGTGTTCGCGCAGATGCGCGTCGCCGGCCCCAACCCGCTGGTCATCCGCCGGGCGAGCGCCGACGACCTCCGCGGCCTCTCGCTCGGCGATCACGCCGCGGGCATCGAGGACGCCCTCCGGCGCCGCGCGCTGTTCGTCGCCGATTACTGCGTGCTCGCCGGCCTCCAGCCCGGGACCAACCCGGCCCAGAAGTACGTGTTCGCGCCCAGGGCGTTGTTCGACGTCCCCGCCGCGGGCAAGCGCTCGCTGCGCCCGGTCGCGATCCAGACTGCGTCCGGCGCCGCGGTCGTGTTCCCGGGCGACGGGACGCCCTGGGAGATCGCCAAGATCATCGTCAACATGGCCGACGGCAACTACCACGAGCTGATCAGCCACCTCGGGCTCACGCACCTGCTGACCGAGCCGTTCGTGATCACCACGCACCGCCAGCTCGACCCCAGGCACCCGCTCTACGTGCTGCTCGCGCCGCACTTTGCGGGCACGCTGTTCATCAACTACGCCGCGCAGACCACGCTGATCACCAACGGCGGCGCCGTCGACCAGCTGCTGACCGGCACGATCGAGAGCTCGCGGCAGGTGTCGGCGAGCGCGGTCCAGGCCGTGCGCTACAACGAGAGCTTCCTGCCGCTCGCGCTCGCGGCGCGCGGAATCGACGACGTCGAGGCGCTCCCCGACTATCCCTACCGCGACGACGCCCTCGCCCTGTGGAATGCCATCCATGCCTGGGTCACGGCGTATGTCCAGATCTACTATCCGACCCCGGCCGACGTGACCGGCGACTACGAGCTGCAGGCGTGGGTCGTCGAGCTCGCCTCGAAGCAGGGTGGCAGCATCCAGGACATCGGCGACGGCCAGGTCGACGGGACGCCGCGGATCGCATCGGCCGCGTACCTCGCCAGGCTTCTGACCCAGGTGATCTTCACGGCCAGCGTGCAGCACGCCGCGGTGAACTTCCCGCAGCGCACGATCATGTCCTACACGCCCGCGATGCCGCTCGCCGCTTACGCGCCATTCCCTGCGCCGCCCGGAGCACCCGCGACCCAGGTCCTCGACATCCTCCCGCCGCTCCAGATGGGCCTCCTGCAGCAGGCGGTGGGCACCGTCCTGGGCGGTGTGCAGTACACCGCGCTCGGCCAGTACGGCGGCGAGCTCGCGACACTGCAGGTGTCCGACGCGCTGTCCGCGTTCCAGCGCGCGCTCCAGGACATCGAGATCGACATCCAGCGCAGAACGGCGCTGGGCGAGCGCACGCCCTACACCACACTGCTCCCGTCGTTGATCCCGCAGAGCATCAATATCTGATCGTGCGCGATCGAGACCCGATCGGGATCGGGCGGCCTGGCGCCGGCGAGTGACTCACCCGGCGAGGGCCTGTGCGAGCGAGTACGATGCCTGACGGACCATGCCGGGATTGGTGTCCCAGTAATACGGCAATGCCGACACCGCCTGGACCAGCGCCCACCCGCGCCCGCGCAGCCAGGACGCGTCGTCGACGGCGAGCTCGGCCCGGAACCGCTGGCGGCTGGCGCCGTGGAACAGGTTCCACGCCGGCTGCAGGTCGCACGCGGGATCGCCGACGTTGAGGCAGCCGAAGTCGATGACCGCGGACAGGCGGCCCTCGACGACGAGCAGGTTGCCCGGCATGAGGTCGCCGTGCAGCCAGACCTCCGGACCGTCCCAGGGTGGGGCCTCCACCGACTCCTGCCAGGACCGCAGCGCGGCGGCGGCGTCGATGCGATCGCCGAGCTGTGCGATCGACCGGCGGACCTGCTCGTCCTTGTCCTGGAGCGGGCAGCCCCGCTTGCCGGGCAGGCGTTCAAACGCTCCGGTGGTATCGATGCGGCGCAGCGCGGCGACGAACGCGGCGAGATCGACCGCGGCCTGCTCGAGATCCTCGACGTGGGCCAGCGCGCTGTCACCGGGCAACCACGCGTACACCGACCAGCCGAACGGGTACGCCTCCCCTGGCTGCCCCATCGCCACGAGCACCGGCAGCCGGAGCGGCAGGTGCGGCGCAAGCCTCGGCAACCACTGCGCCTCCCGGCCTGCCTGCGCGGTGGCCCAGCTGATCCGGGGCAGCCGCACGCAGAGGTCCGCGCCGAGGCGGTAGATGTCGTGATCGGTGCCGGACGATGACACGGGCTCGATCGGCAGGTCGGCCCAGTGAGGAAACTGTGCGGCCAGCAGGCGGCGCACGAGCGCGGCGTCGGTGAACACCTCGTCGGCGTGCATGCGCACCCTGGTCATCTCTGGATCCTCGCCGAAACGGCCAGTTCTTGCACGCGGTCTGCGTGGTTCGCAGCGCGAGTCCTCCGGGATCGACGACGTCGAGCGGGAGCAAGGTCGCGAGCCAGCTCACTCATGGATGCCAGCGCCGGATCCCAGGCCGCGATCGCCGGAGGAGTTCACGGCCGGCTCGCCGGGGACGCGTCGTGACAGCGTCATGGAATCGCTGACGTGAGGGCCGCGGATCACACCTCGTCTGTGGTGACCCGTCCTCGGTCGGTCAGCGTGCGCTCGTCGGTGGCTGGGGCGCCGAGCCCGCCAGGGCAGTGCTGTCGAGGTATCTGATCTCGTACACGCGCTGCTTGAACTTCCAGCCGTCCGGGGTGCGCTGGTAGCGGTCGTGATACACGGCGTAGTTCCGCTCCGAGCTACCGTCGCGCTTGCGCCCGAGCTCTGCGATGTAGGCACGGCCGATGGCGGTATCGCCCTCGAGCTGGATCGTGCCCGGGTGCGGGGTCTGCACGAAGTAGTCCCAGAGATCCTGCATCCGCTCGATCGCGGCGCGGATCTTCTCGCGACCGACGAACTCGACCTTGATGTAAGGGATCCGCCACACGCCGTCCTCCGTGAAGAGCGACGCGAAGCGGTCGTGGTCGCGCATCATCAGTGCGTCGGTGAACTCGCCGCGCAGGGCCTCGATCTCGATGCGATCAGCGATGAGCTGCAGGTCGCGCATGGGTCTCTCCTCGTCTGGATGGCCCGCCCGCACCGCCCGATATGCTGACATGCAAGACCCGTGCGCTGTTGCATGCCGATCCTCGTCATCCCCGGGTCACGGCCGCTCGCAGAAGAAGCCCCTTGAATTGGTGCACGGGTCGTCGGCCCACGTCCCGTCGGTCCGCAGGACCATGCACTGCTCTGCGCCCTTCTCGCCGCCACCGGCGTCGTCTGGCTGGCCCGCTGCCCAGTTCGTGTACGTCACCGGGTGGACGCCGTTCCAGGTCCATCCGGTGCTCGGCGTGTTCGCCGGATCGTTGTTCTGGATCATTCCGACCCAGATGGTGAGGACTCCACCGATGCGCGCGTTGAGGCAGTCCTGATCGGCCTGGTTGTCGATCTCGCCCAGCGCACCCATCCAGCCGGCGCACGCCGCGCGCGCTGTCTCGCGGACGACGGAGGCGGAGCAGCGCGTCCAGCAGTTCGCGCCGCACAGGAACATGGTCACCGTCCCGTTGCAGCTGAGGCCGGCCGTGCTGCATGGCAGCGGCATCGCGTCGATCGGCGCGTCAGCCGGCGCATCGGACGGCGGAGCCGGCGCGTCCGTCGGGGGCGGCGCGCGCAGCGAGCAGCTGCCGAGCACGCACTGCTGGGACTCCGGGCACTGCTCGGAGCGCTCGCACGGTGCCCCTTCCGGCAGCGCACGAGGCGCGTAGCAACCGGTGAGCCCGCCCAGCCACATCGAGGCGAGCAGGACCGGCAGCACCGCGAATCCGGCTGAACGGGACATCCGCCGCACATGGTAGTACGCCGGGCCGCCGTCGGTTGTTCCTGGCGGCGGATCTTGCCATCGCACGTGAGGCAACCGCGACGGGCGTCACGCCCGCCGCGGCCACGACGCGCGCTCCCGCAGGGGAGAGCTGCGGTCAGAGCTTGAAGCTCAGGGAATGGAACTCGGCGCCGGTGTCGGTGGCAACGACGCCGAGCCGCCCGCCCGGACAACGGTTGAAGCTGGCGCTGGTCTGCTTGTACGTTCCCGCGTCGGTGATCCACGCGGTGCTCGCCGTCGCCGTGGGGCTGATCGCGGCGCCGTACTCGATGCCGATCCTCGAGCCGCCCGTGATCCGCGTCGGCGGTGACCTGGCGCGTTACCGGCAGCTCTGCGCCGGCGCGACGGTCGCGGCGACGGTCGGCGTGCCGTACGCGATGCCGTACGAGCGCGATCGCCCGATCCTGGTGTGCCGCGGCTTGCAGGGCGGCCTGCGCGGCCGGTGGCCCGAGCTCGTGCATATCGACTGACGCGCGCGGCTGGCGGCCGGCGGCTTGCCGCGTCGGTTGCCGTTGGAAGTATCAAGTCAGCGGAAGAACCATCATTCATCTGCGGTGCCGGCGCGGTGATACTGGCGCCCGCGGAACCGCTCGGACGCACGGTGCCACCGGGCGTGCCGGGCCAGCTCTGGACCGGGCACAACGTCGCCGCGTGCGACAGACGGAGGTATGCGCACATGCAGTTCACGAGGGCTTGCACGTCTGTCATCGCGACCCGGTTCGCTCCGCGGCGGCTTGGCCTGGCTGCCCTGCTGCTGCCATGGCTGTTCGCGTGCAGCGCCGAGGCCCCCCCGGCACCGGCGGTGTCGGTCGTGGGGCAGGCGGTCGCGCCTCCGACGTCGGAGCGGACCACCATCGATCTGTCGGCCGGCATGCCGGGCCAGACCCACTGGCGCACCCTGAAGGGCCAGGACTCGACGGGGTTCGCGGCGACGGCGTTCGACGACTCGACCTGGAGCCAGGTCGGCATCCCGCACGGTGCGAACTACCTGACGACGTTCCTCAACCAGGTGTCCGGCGGCGGCGACGGGTCGCTTGACGGCGGCACCCAGTGGTACCGCCTGCACTTCACGCTCGCCACACAGCTCGCCGCCAGCAAGGTCGTGGTCGAGATCGAGGGCGCGCACACCGGCGTGCAGGTCTACATCAACGGCACGCTGCTGCCCGGGATCAGCGCGGTCGCGGGGGACGCCCAGGCCTCGCACGTGGTCGGCTTCCTGCCGTTCGTCGTCGACCTGACCCCGTTCGTCCACGCCGACGGCGCGACCCAGAACGTGCTCGCGGTGCGGGTCGCGCGCGGCGCCGCCTGGTTCACCCAGCCCGGGTTCTCCGGCGCGTTCCGGTTCGGCCAGGCCGAGGCGGGGTTGTTCCGCCCGGTCCGGATGCTGCTCACCAACAAGGTCCACATCCCGGTCAACGTCTACTCCAACCTGCGGACCTGGGGCACGAACGTCGCCACGGTCTCGATCGTGCCATCGGCGAGCTCGACGGCGCAGGCCGACTCGGCGGTCATCGCCGTGCAGACCAACGTGCTCAACGAGACCACATCGACGCAGCAGGTGACCCTGACCACGCAGATCGTGGACGCCAGTGGCAACGTCGTCGCCGCCGCGGCGCCGCTCACCCAGGCGGTCCCGGCGATGACGTCCGCGGCGTTCCCGTCGACGGCGACGCCGATGTTCGATCAGCGCATCACGGTCACGAATCCGACGCTGTGGTACCCGAACAACAGCACGTTCGGCCGGCCCGTCCTCTACAAGGTGTTCCACGTCGTCAGCGTCAACGGGGCGGTGGTCGACTCGACCCAGACCACCCTCGGCATCCGGACGATCACGTGGGACCACAACCTGCCGTCGTTCAACGGCCACGCGATGTTCCTCTGGGGCGGCGCGGGCCGCTACGACTACCCCGCGCTGGGGTCGTCGGTCCCCGAGGAGCAGCAGTGGCGCGACCTCGCGCTGTTCGTCGCCGGCGGCGGCAACATCTGGCGCCCGGGCCACTCGTCGACCAGCGAGGAGTTCGTCGACGCGGCCGACGCCTACGGCGTCATGATCGTCCAGCCCAGCGGCGACGGCGAGAACGGGTTCAACACCCCGGTCGCCGACGACGTCACGCTCAAGACCGAGCTGCATCGCGACATGATCATCCGCGATCGCAGCCACCCATCGATCCTCGCCTGGGAGTCGGACAACGGCGTGACCAACCACGCCGTCGGGTCCGCGCTGCTCACGATCGACCAGACCTGGGATCCGATCAACCCGCGGGTCGCGGCGGACCGCACGCCGGATCCGGCGAACGGGTTCCTGCTCGGCTGCACGCTCGAGGGCTGCGACGTCGGCGTCAAGAACCAGTTCCCCAACAACCCGTCGTGGGGCGCGGAGTACTGGGGCAACGGCACCGCGCGCGGCCTGGCCTACGACTTCGAGGTCGCGTTCGTCGCGCCGTTCCTCAACGACTGGCGCAAGTCGCGGCAGGCCAACTCCGCCGGGATCGCGCAGTGGTACTTCGCGGACAGCCCGGGCGAGAACGGCCTGTACGCCGAGTACCAGCAGTTCCGCGGCACGTCGCAGGAGTCGACGTTCGCGAACAGCGTCCGCGCGCTCGGCGCGTCGTCCGTCGACATGAACCGGTTCCCGAAGCTCCTGTACTACGCGTACCAGGCGGCGTGGACCCCGTTCTCGCTCAAGCCCGTCGTCCACCTGGCCCACCACTGGAACCGCTCCGGGGCGGTCACGGTCAACGCGTTCAGCAACTGCCCACAGGTCCGCCTGCGCATCAACGGCGCCGACCAGGGCGCGAAGACCCCGAACCCCGCCACCTCCGACTCGAGCTCGAACCTCACGCAGTCGACGACGCTGCTGCCGTACCAGACGTCGTGGAACGTCACGTTCGTGGCCGGCACGCTGCTCGCGGAGTGCCTCGACGCGTTCGGCAACGTGGTCGCGACCGACAGCAAGGTCACCGCCGGCGCGGCGGCCAAGGTCGTGGTCTCGGTCGTGCCCGCCGTGGTCCGGCCCGACGGCACCGCGTTCGCGGTCACCGCCAACGGCTCCGATGCGGCGTTCGTCGTCGCCCAGGTCCAGGACGCCGCCGGCAACGTCGTCCCGACGGCGGCGAACCTCCTGACGTTCTCGGTCAGCGGCCCGGCCACGTACCTGGGCGGCACCCAGCAGTACGTCGCCACCGGCTCGGACGCCTACTCGACCTCCGGCGGCCGCAGCTCGATCAACTTTCACGCGCCGGGCGACCCCGAGCTGGCGGCCGAGGGCGGCCTCGCCAAGATCGCCCTGCAGAGCCAGTTCACCACCGGCACCGTCACGGTGACCGCGACCTCGCCGGGCCTGACCACGGGGACCGCGAGCTTCACCGTCCAGGCGGTGCCGTCGTTCCAGCCCGCGCCGGCCGCGCCGGTGATCATCGTCCCGCCGGTGAGCACGGCGGTCACCTCCGGCCAGCCGGCGACGTTCACTGTCACCGCGGCGGGCACGGCGCCGATGACGTTCCAGTGGTCGCGCAACGGCGCGGCGATCTCCGGCGCCACCGCCGCGAGCTTCACCACCGCGGCCACGACCTCGGGCGACAACAATGCCCAGTTCACCGTGCGGGTCACCAACAGCCTGGGCTCGGCGACGTCGGCCGCCGCCACGCTCACGGTGGTCGCCCCGGCGGCGGTCGCGATCACCGCGCAGCCCGCGAGCCGGACCGCCTCCGTCGGCCAGACCGCGACGTTCTCGGTCACCGCGACCGGATCGCCGGCGCTGACCTACCAGTGGCGCAAGAATGGCGCGGCGATCTCCGGCGCCACGGCGGCCAGCTTCACCACCGCGGTGCTCACCGCGGCCGACAGCGGGGGAAGCTACACGGTGGTCGTGACCAACCCGGTCAACTCGGTGACCTCGGCCGCGGCCACCCTGACCGTCAACCCCGCCGTCGCCCCGACCATCACCCAGCAGCCGGCCAGCT
>DATAPF010000099.1:0-29223 GCA_036265355.1 Kofleriaceae bacterium
TGGCCAGGTATACGGAAATGCCAGGACCAAGTTGCTTTGATATGCCGCCAACGCGACTCCTGCTCCGCTCAGGTAGTAAGGCGGCTCGTTCGTCAATGCGTTCCACTTCCGGCCGTTCGGCGTCATCATCAGGTACGGGACAAAGTTCCCGGTGAGGATGCATGCGTAGAGCGAGCTCTGATAGACCGCCATCCCGGGATTCACCGTGCTCTCGTTCGTCACATAGTTGGGATTCCACGTGCGGCCGTCTGTCGTCGCGAGTGTGTAGAGGTCCTGGTTGGTGTCGGAGTATGCCAGGTACAGCGTGTTGTTGAACACCCCGAGCCCGGGACCCACGGTGCTGACGGCCGACGGGTTGCCCGCTTGACCGTTGAAGGTGATCTGGTCACCGAAAGTTACACCATCCGACGACGACCAGAGGTTGAGGTAGCCGTCCGTCCCGGTGAAGGCCCAGTAGAGCAGACCGTTGAACACCGCCAGCGCCGGGCCAACGTTGCTGCTGTTCTGGTCATAGACGTGCTGATTGCCGAAGGTCGTGCCGTCCGATGACGACCAGAGGTTGAGGTGACCGTTCGTCCCGGTAAAGGCCCAGTAGAGCAGACCGTTGAACACCGCCAGCGCCGGGCCGACCTTGCTGCTGTTCTGGTCATAGATGTGCTGGTTGCCCCAGGTCAAACCGTCCGACGACGACCAGATGTTGAGGTGATAGTTCGTCCCGGTGAATGCCATGTAGAGCGTATCGTTGAATACTGCCAGGGCCGGGTTGTTCTGGCTCTGGTTCCCGATGTCCTTGAAGGTGTAGTTGGTCCCGTCGTACAGCAGGACGCACAGGTCGGCCGGGCTGGGGTTCATGCTTGACATGCTCACGTTCCTTTCGAGACGACACTAGATACTCGGCTGTTCGCAGGCCATGACAGACGATGACGGTCCGTTACAGGGAGGCGACGAGCTCGTCGAGGATTCGTCGGCGTGCGCGCAGAGGCGTTGCCGGCAATAAACCGGCGTCCCCGGGCGTTCCCCGGCGTATGCGCCTGACGCTCATCGCATCGATCGTGGCATCGACCCTGGCATCGATCCTGGCATCGATCGCAGCCCTCGGGGGGACCGCGAGCGCGCTGCCCAACCCGGACGCGCGGTTCCGGCCCGGCGCCAACCACCACCTCGGCGACGACAGCTTCGTCGCGCGGTTCGGGCGGCTGCCGACCACGGCCGACGACGAGCACCTGCGGATGAAGCTGCACCTCGAGTTCGTCCGCGCGTGGCTCGCGGCGCGGCCGGCGACCCGGCCCGAGCTCGCGGCGCGCCGCGCCGAGCTGCTCGGCTACCTCGACAACTACATCGCGCGCGGGGTGACGCCGAGCAACGCGCACCTGCCGTGGCGCACCGCGGTGTTCATCGACGATGCCGGGGCGATCTGCGCGGTCGGATACCTGATCGAGCGCTCGGTCGGGCGCGCGCTGCCCGACCAGA
The DNA here is from genome assembly GCA_036265355.1 of Kofleriaceae bacterium. Taxonomy (GTDB): domain Bacteria; phylum Myxococcota_A; class Polyangia; order Haliangiales; family Haliangiaceae; genus JABFXX01. The sequence goes on from DATAPF010000099.1 coordinate 1,471, forward strand.
TCGCGGCCGAGCACCGCTACGACTTCCTCGAGGACATCGCCGCGGCGATGCCCGAGGTCGACGCGTGGATCCGGTCGTCGGGGTTCACGCTCGACGAGCTCGCGTCGATCCAGCCCGCGTATGCCAGCCCGAACACGATGCAGTGGCGGACCTGGGACCTGGTCCACCACGCGCCACCCGACGGGCCGTTCGAGCGCGACAGGATCAGCGGCCGGTTCGCGCACCGCTCGATGCAGGGGCTGTGGACGGTGAAGAACGACCAGGGGGTGATCGTCGGCCAGGGCGAGCTGGTCGACGGGACCGGCACCTGGCACAGCTACTACGCCGACGGCAAGCGGCGGCTCGCCGAGGGGCCGTACGCCCACAATGTGGCGCACGGTGCGTGGACGTTCTACCACCCCAACGGCACGGTCGCCGCCGAGGGCCGGTTCACGCGGGGCAAGCGCACCGGCCGCTGGCGGTTCTACACCGACCGCGAGACCAGGACGCTGCTCGCGACCGGCGCGTTCTCGAGCGAGGGCGGCGTGATCGGCACGTGGCTGCACCACGATGCGGACGGCAAGCTGCTCGCGCGGACGTACCCCGAGGGCCGCGCCGACCGCGTCGACGTCTTGCCGGGCGCCGATGGGGTGACTCACCAGGTGCACCAGTTCACCGACTGGCTGAACGGTCCGGTCGAGACCTACGACCAGGAGCTCGAGCGGCTGTCGTCGGGCGGCGACCAGATCTACGTTCACACCACGGCCTACCGCCGCGATGGAGAGGATGCCGACCCGACGACGATCTACGACGCGGACGGCTTCCGGCTCGAGCACACCGCGGCGGGCTGGACCGCGGCCGACTGCCACTGGTCGCAGCGGCGGATCGCGGCCGCGCACCGCGGCGACGTCGCGTGGCTGCATGACATGCTGTACGCGGAGACCGCGAAGCGCGCGATCACGGTGGGCCCCGAGGGGGACTACCGGCGCGTCGAGCATGACCCCGGCCCGAGCTGCGGCGCGGCGGTCCCGGTCGCCGCCGCGCGCGCCGCGAAGCTCGACCCGCTGATCGCCCCGCGCGAGCGGATGCGCGCGCAGTCGCCGGCGTTCGTTCGCGACCTGGTGCTCCGCATCGAGGACGGCGGCGACGCTCCGGACGACCCCGCCCGCACGAAGATCGCCGGCGATCTCGCCCGCGTGCTCACCGCGTACACGATCGGCTACCTCGAGTGGCCGCACATCGACGGCCGGTTCGAGCGCGTGTTCGCGACGATGGCCGGCCGGCTGCACTGGGAATGGTTCGGGAGCGAGCCCGAGGCCGACGGCTCGCGCCCGTTCGAGAACCAGCCCCCGCCGATGCCGGGCCCGCGCGGGTTCGGTCGCTGATCCGGCGCGGTCACTTGCCGATGCGGCCGGTGAGCGCGATGCCGATGCCGGGGCCGTAGCGGAGCGGGTCGGCGATGACGTCCTGGTGGATGAGGACCAGGGCGGACAGGCGATCGGCGATCTCGAGCTCGATGCCGGCGTGGAACAGCAGGTTGAACGGGCCGCTGGTGACGCTGTCCTCGTCGTCGAACCGGACGCCCATCTCCTTGCGGATCGCGGTCGGATGGTTGCGGCCGAACAGGCCGCCGAACACGGTGATCGCGCCGATTCGGTAGCTCGGAGAGATGCCCAGGCCGAACGTCATCGGATTGGCGCGGCCGTGGGCGATGATCGTGGTCATTCCCGAGCACCCCTCGCTGGTGCAGATCTGGTACTCGACGTAGGGCAGCGACCACACCATGGTCTCGAAGGTGGTGCCGATCGACAGGCCGGGCTGCGCCGTCGAGAACGCGTAGCCGATCGACGCGCCGTAGCCGTGGACGTCGCCGCTGCCGATCGGCGCCTGGGTGGGGTCGGGCTTCTGCGAGGTCGAGGCGAACCCTTGCTCGTAGATCACGTTGAGCGTGCCGCGCTGGCCGAGCCGGATCCGCAGCTCGTCGCGCATCTCGGTCGACGGGACCTCGACCGCCTGGCTGGCGTTGCCGACCTTCGGTGCCGTCATGTCGAACGCGTTGCTCAGGCCGGCGGACACCTCGGCCGTCGTGACGAGCGGCTGGCCGCTGCTGAGCGGCACGCCGGGATGCGGCACGCGGGCCGAGCGCTGGACGTTGCCGGTCAAGCAACCGGCAAGGACCGGCAAGGCCGCGAGCAGACGGATCGCCATGGGAGGGCGTGGAAGCAATCCGTGCGCCCGACGGGTGGCCCTGGCAGTCCGCGCGCTTGCGCGGGCGGGGGCGACGAGAACATGACAGGTGTGTCGGGGCCTCGTCGGTGGGGGGGCGAGTTCTGATAGGTTCGCCGCGTGACCAAGCCCATCGACGACGCCGCGCGGCGGGAGCAGCCGGTTGCGTCGGACGCGCGCGCGGAGTTCGGCAGCGACGTGGTTGCCGAGACGCTTCGCGCGCTCGACCTGCCCTACATCGCGGTCAACCCGGGCGCCAGCTATCGCGGCCTGCACGACTCGATCGTCAACCTGCTCGGCAACGAGCGGCCGCAGATGCTGCTGTGCCTCCACGAGGAGAGCGCGGTCGCGATCGCCCACGGCTACGCGAAGGTCACCGGGCGCGCGATGGCGGTCGCCGTGCATTCCAACGTCGGCCTGCTGCACGCCACCATGGCGATCTTCAACGCGTGGTGCGATCGCATGCCGATCCTGGTGCTCGGGGCGACCGGCCCGGTCGATGCGACCCGGCGCCGGCCGTGGATCGACTGGATCCACACCGCCGCCGATCAGGGTGCGCTCGTCCGCCACTACACCAAGTGGGACGACCAGCCGGCCTCGGCGGGCGCCGCGCGCGAGTCGCTGCTGCGCGCCGCGTGGCTCGCGAACACCGCGCCGCAGGCTCCCGTCTACGTCAACCTCGACGCGGAGCTGCAGGAGGCGCGGCTGCCCGCGCCGCTGCCGCCGATCCAGCCCCAGCGGTTCTTGCCGCGCGTGGCCGCGGGCCCGCCGGCGGACGTCGTGCCCCAGGCGCTCGAGCGGCTGGTCGCGGCGCGGCGCCCGCTGATCCTGGCCGGCCGGGTGTCGCGCGATCTCGCCGCGTGGCAGCGTCGCGTGGAGCTCGCCGAGGCGCTCGGCGCCCGGGTCGCGACCGATCTCAAGGTGGGCGCGGCGTTCCCGACCGACCATCCGCTGCACGCCGGCGCGCGGACCACGCTGGCGACCGACGACGTCCCCGCCGCGATCCGCGAGGCCGACGCGATCTTGAGCCTGGACTGGGTCGACCTCGCAGGCGTGGTCCAGGCCGCCGGGGGTGCACCGGGTGCCACGGTGATCCAGGTGTCGCTCGATCACCAGCTGCACAACGGCTGGAGCATGGACCATCAGGGGCTGCCCGCGGTCGATCTGTTCATCGCGGCCGACCCGGACGCGACGGTGGAGGCGCTGGTCGGCGCGCTCGGCCCGCGCGCCGACTCGACCGCGCCGCGCAGCCGACCCAGGCCGGCGCCGCCGGCGCCCCCGCCCGATGGACCGATGGCCCTGGCCGACCTGGCCAGCGTGCTGCGCCACGCGGTCGGCGATCGCGACGTCTGTCTCACGCACGTGTCGCTGTCCTGGCACGGCGCGCTCTGGGAGTTCCGGCATCCGCTCGACTACATCGGTTCGGACGGCGGCGCGGGGATGGGCGCCGGCCCCGGGATCTCGGTCGGCGCGGCGCTGGCGCTCAAGGGCTCCGGCCGCCTGCCGATTGCCGTGTGCGGTGATGGCGACTTCATGATGGGGTGTACGGCGATCTGGACGGCCGCGCATTACCGGATCCCATTGCTGATCGTCGTTGCCAACAACCGATCGTTTTACAACGACGAGGTCCATCAGGAGCGGATGGCGATCGCGCGCAAGCGCCCGGTCGAGAACAAGTGGATCGGTCAACGCATCACCGATCCGGACATCGACATCGCGCAGATCGCCCGGGCGCAGGGCGCGCACGGCCTTGGCCCGGCGCACACGGGGGCCGAGCTCGCGGCCGCGCTGACCGAGGCGATCGCCGCAGTCGAGGCCGGCGGGGTCGCCGTGGTCGATGCGCGGATCATCGCGAGCTACACCGCGGCGAGCTTCGCAGGCCAGGCGCGCGGAACGCCCGGTTGATCGCCGCGACCGGCGCGGCCAGCGTGCAACCGCGAGGCATCACAGCCCGTCGAACAGGGTCGCGACCAGCTCCGCGCGGGATTCGATGCCGAGCTTGCGGAACGCGCGCGCCAGCGTGCCCTTGATGGTGTTCGCGCTGACCCCGAGCACATGACCGATCTGCTCGTTGGTCAGCCCCTTCGCGACCAGCAAGCTCACCTCGACCTCGCGCTCGGTGAGCACGCTGCGCAAGCGCGCCAGCGCCACCGCCACCGACCGCAGCCGGGCCAGCTGCACGGAGACATGTGCGCTGACGCTCGACAGGTTCAGGACGGCCTCGACCGAGAATGGGTTGTCGTGACGTCGCGCCACATAGATCACTCCGGTGACCCGTCCATCGGCGAGGATCGGGCCCTGCATGCAACGAACCATGCCGAGCGGCGCGGCGACGTCGGTGTACAGCGGATCCGCCAGCCACTGATCGCGCGACCTCACATCGAGATCGCGGACGGCCCTGTGCTGGGCCTGCAGACACTCCAGCAACGGATCTGTCTGCCACAGATGACGCTGATATTGATCGATGAAAGGCTCCGTGCCGCGCGTGGCCTCGATCGTCAGTGAGGAGACAGTCTCACCGAACAGGGTGATGCCCACACTGTCGGCCTCGAACAGGTCCGGGCAGCCATCCACCACGAGCGCCGCGAGTTGCTGCTCATTCTTCGTTGCTGCGACTCGACCTGCCAGACGACGCAGTAGACTCATGGCGACCACCCGATCGGGTACTTGTAGCTGGAATCCGGACCCGCTAGAAGAAAGGCGTACAACGACCTTGACATGTCGCCAACTGTCGCAGATCGCTGCATGCGTCGCAAAGCTCCAGCCGCTGTGCGGTTCGACGCCGACCACCGCGGCGTCGGGGTCCAGACCGGTCGTATGCCAGAGCTTGCCTGGTCGTCGAGCGCACCCAGAACAGGAGATCCGAATGTCGATCATCCTTGGCTGCAATGCGGAGATCTATTCCGCCTTCACCGCCGCCATCCCGGGCGCGGTCGGGTGCCGCAGTTACCTGGACGAGGTGCTCCACGAACCCTGTGACGTCCCGACTGCGTTCCCCGGCGAGCCGGGCTCGAGGGTCGTGGCCTCGATCCGGCCCTGTCCCGATGCGCTGCTGTCGGGTGGCCTCGACGACGCGATCCTCGCCATGCTGCGGGACGGCGCCGCCCGCTTCACCGCGCCCCAGCTCACGGTGTGGCACGCAGCCGGCCACCTCTACCGCGAACTCTCGTACATCACGCCCGCCGTGGTCCGCCTGATGCATCGCAAGATGCAGGAGCTGTGCAATCAGGTGTCCGGTGTGCAGTACGGCTGCATCATCCGCGGTGATATTCCGCTGATGGAGCGGTGGATCCCGTACGCACCGGATGCGCTCGACTGGTACGGGATCGACGTCTACGGGAATGACCCGTTCGACCTCACCACCCAGGACAAGCTGAAGGCGCACCTGGACGCGTACCGGATCCTGGCGCAGCGCCGCACCGGGCTGATTCACCCGAGGATCAACATCTGCGCGACCAACACCGACGACGAATCCAGCCGGCCGGGCTGGTTCAGGAGCGTGGCCCGGTGGCTCCACCACCAGGGCGGCGGCCGGATGCTCGCGTCCTACCGCGACAGCGGCACTCCGGGTCAACCGCGGATGACCGACGACACGATCAACGCCTTCAAGTCCATCGTGGCCAGCCACGTCCATCCCCATGCCGGCCCCGGGCGAGACCACGCCTCGTCCTGGGATACCCCGCATCGGATCTCCTGAGCTCGCCGCGCCGGCGAGCGACGGCCCCGCCGTCGACGACGCGTGCCCCGCAATGGCCGTGATACGTTCGCGGCCCCATGTCGAACGCAACAGTGCGCGAGGCGACCGTGCGCGCGGTGGTGATGGGCGTCGGGTTCGGCGCCCTGTTCGGGGCCGCGAACGCCTACCTCGGCCTGCGCGTCGGGCTCACGATCGCCACCTCGATCCCGGTGGCGGTGATGACCGTCGCCCTGCCGCGCATCTTCGGCTCCCGGGTCTCGATCCTCGAGGCCAACCTGGCGCAGACGATCGGATCGGCGTCGACGTCGCTGGCCACCGGCGCGATCTTCACGCTGCCGGCGCTGTGGCTGTGGCTGTCGCCGCCCGGGTACCTGGAGATCGCGGGCCTGGCGCTGTGCGGCGGCGTGCTCGGGGTGTCGGCGATGATCCCGCTGCGGCGGCTCTTGATCGTGCGCGGCGGCCCCGATCTGCCGTACCCCGAGGGCCAGGCGTGCGCCGAGGTGCTGCGCGTGACCGCCGAGGGCGATGGCTCCGGGCGCTGGATCTTCTACGGGCTCGGCCTCGGCGCCGCGATCAAGCTCGTGCTGTCGCTGGTCGCGCTGGTGCCGAGCAACGTGCACTGGGCGCTGCCCGCGATCCCGCGCGGCGAGCTGGCGATCGAGATCGCGCCGGCGCTGGTCGGCGTCGGCTTCATCCTCGGCTACCGCCAGTCCGCGGTGCTGGTGTCCGGCGCCGTGATCTCGGCGCTGATGATCATCCCGCTGGTCGCGACGCTGCTCGCCGGCGGCCCCGCCCCGGTGCCCGAGACTGGCGCGCTGTGGGCGAAGTACGTGCGCTACATCGGCACCGGCGCGGTCGCGTGCGCGGGCATCGTCACGGTGGTGCGCGGCCTGCCGGCGATGGCCTCCGCGTTCACCGCGGTGATCAAAGGCCTGGGCGACGACGGCGGCGCCGCACCGGATCGCACCCAGCGCGACGTGCCCGGCTGGGTGATCGGCACCGGCGTGCTCGCGGTGGTGGCCGCCGTGGCGCTGGTCCCGGGGCTGCTCGCCGGCGACCTGCGGTTCACCGAGCGGCTGGCGCCGGCGGCGGGGGTCGCGGTGTTCGGGCTGGTGTTCGTCGCGGTGGCGTCGCGCATCGTCGGGATCGTCGGCGTGTCGTCGCAGCCGACCTCGGGGGTCACGCTGGTGACGCTGCTGGGCCTGGGCCTCTTGTTCAGCCAGCTCGGGCTGACCGGCGCCGGCGCCCGGCTCGCGCTGCTGACCTGCGGGACGATCGTCGCGACCGCGGCGTCGAAGGCCGGCGACATCTCGCAGGACCTCAAGACCGGGCAGCTGGTCGGCGCGACCCCGGCGATCCAGCAGGTCGGGCAGTACCTCGGCGCGGCGACCGCGTGCTGGGCGGTGGCGGCGACGCTGCTGTTCCTGGGCAACGAGCTCGGCTTCGGCGGCAAGGAGCTGCCCGCGCCGCAGGCGACCCTGATGAAGACCGTGATCGAGGGCCAGATGACCGGCTCGCTGCCGTGGGGCCTGGTGCTCTCGGGCGCCGGGCTCGCCGCGGGGGCGATGCTCGCCGGCCTGCAGGGGCTGGCGTTCGCGATCGGCGTCTACCTGCCGCTGGGGTCGATGATGGCGATCTTCGTCGGCGGCATCGCGCGCCGGATCGCCGACGCGGCCGCGCCGGCTGGCGCCGCGAGCGCGCCGCACGGTGCCACCGCGGGTGTGCTCGCCGCCTCGGGGCTGGTCGCGGGCGAGGGGCTCGCCGGCGTGGTCATCGCCGCGCTGTTCGGCGGCAACCTCGTCCCCAGGCCGACCGCCCCGTTGATCGGCGGCTGGCCCGGCCAGCTCGTCGCGACGCTGGTGGTGGTGGGGACCGTCGCGTTCCTCGTGCGCGCCGCGCGCGAGGGTCGGATGCGCGCCCCGGCGTGATGCGCGGGGGCGATGCACACCATGCGCAGCGAGCTCGGCGATGGCGGCCGCCGCCATCACTCCGTCGAGCCACCGTCGAGCCGGCGGCATGGGGAAGCGACGCCCCAGGCTGTCACCCGCGGTAGCCACGCGGATCTTCGTGTCGTGTTCCGGAATTGCGCACTTGGCCGGGACTTCGCGTGGCTGCCGGTTTGCAATCCGCATCTGGTATGCGTGCGCCCACCCGTGGTCTCGTCGTTGCGCTCGGGCTCGTGCTGGGCGGGTCCGCTGCGCAGGCGGCGACCAGTCAGAGCGCGAGCCGTCACAAGAAGGCGAAGCGACCGGTCGAGGCCGCGCCCGCGGCGCCGGCCGGGGACAGCGCGGATCCAGACGCCGGTGCGGCCGCGCCGACCGACGCCAAGCAGGTCGCGCTCGAGACCGCAGACACCCCCGTCGACAGCGACGACCGGGACGCGGGCAAGGACGCCGGGAAGCTCGTGAAGCCCGCGCCCGCGCCCGCGGACCGCGGCTGGCAGGTCGCGATCGGGCCGTACCTGTGGGCGTCCTCGGTGAATGCCAACGTCTCGCTCGGCGGCTCGGTGTCCGCCGGCGCGGACATCGGCTTCATCCCGCTGGTGCAACACGCCCGGTACGGCGCCGAGGTCCTGGGCGAGATCCGGCACGGCCGGTTCGCGCTCTACGGCGATCTCATGTACGGCTCCGAGGCCGTGAACGGCTCGACCAGCGTCGCGTCCCTGATGGTGACGCTGTCCGGCAACGCGAGCAGCTTGCTGGTCGACGGCGCGGTCGGCTACGAGCTGATCGGCGACGAGGACTCGGTGTTCTCGCTGGAGGCGCGCGCCGGGATCCGCTACCAGCGCACCGAGGTCAACGGCCAGCTCGCCGTCGAGGGCTTCACCCTGCAGAGCCCCGACGCGGTCGACGACGGCAGCGACGCGATCGCCGGCACGCGCGCGGTCCTGCGGCCCGCCCGCTGGGTGTTCCTGTCCGGCGTGTTCGACATCGGCGTGTTCGGCAGCTCGGACCGCACCTGGTCGGCATCCGCCGACGTGAACCTGCGCGCGTCGTCGCACTTCCTGATCTCGGCGGGCTGGCGCACGCTGACCATGGACCGCGCGCAGGTCAGCCTCGCGATGCAGGGGCCGCGCGCCGCCGTGCAGCTGGTGTTCTGAGGTCGCGGCTCCCCGGCCCAGCTCGTGACCAGAGGACGTCAGATCGACTTCAGATACTCGACGAGCGCAGTCTTGTCCTGCGCGGTGAGCCCGAGCTTCATCACGTCATCGTAGTGGTTCACGACATCGAGCAGGGTCGCGAACCGGCCGTCGTGATAGAAGCCGCCCTTCATGTGGGTCCACAGGCCGGCGAGCGGCGTCGTGCGATAGCGCTCATCGGGCGATCGATTGGCCTCGAAGTCGTCGATCCCGATCTCGGCGCCGGTGTGCATGTTCCATCCCGGCTCGGTGCGATGCTGGTGGTGGCACGTCGCGCACCGCGCCTTGCCGTCGAACAGCCGGTGGCCGAGCTCGGCGAGCGCTGGATCGAAGCTGCCGGCCGGCGGCCTGGGCGCCACGAGCGCCAGCTGATAGACGTGGAGCGCCGGCAGCTTCGGCGTGATTCGATCCTCGTCCTCGGCGATCGTGATATGGCCGAGCCGGTTCTCCGCCGCGATCGGGAACTTCACAGCGTCGTCGAGGCGAGGATCGAAGAAGTTGCCCTTGCCGTGCATGATCAGGTTCGCGACGAACGCGTTCCAGTACGTCACCGAGCCCCAGCCCGTGTACGTGTGGAGCGGTACACCGGCGAGGCCGAATGCGGCGGGAAGCAGCGTCGCCGCCGACTTGCCGTCGGGGCGGAACGCCTTGCCATCGAGGAACACCACGGCATCGAACTTGCCCGGGCCCCAGCTCGCGAGCACGACCTTGAGCTGGTCGACGGTGATGTGCAGCCTGGCAGCGACCGGCTGGAGGTTCGGAGCGAGCGAGATGATCGCACCGGCGTTCAGATCGCGGTTCGCCCAGCCATCGAGGCGATGGCCGATGCCGGGCGCCAACGAATCATCGACCGTGGAATGACACAATGCGCACTGGATGCCGATCCGAGGGAATGGTGCGCCCTGCTTGAAGAAGCCCGTCACGCCGACGACCGCGTTCGCCTTGAGCAGCCGTCGCGTCACGCCAGGGTCATCGAGGTCGACCTTGCCGGCTCGCAGCGCGGCGACCAGGGCGGCTGGCAGCGCATCGACGTCGACCTTGAGACCGACCGCGAGCGCCTGCTTCGGGCTGACCTTCGCGATCGCGCGATCGAGGCCGAGGGTGCCGCTCCAGAACGCCTCGTCGCCGAACGTGTCGAACCGGAACGTCTCGCGGCCCTCCGCGAGCAGCTTCGCGGCTGCCTCGAAGAACGGATCGCGCGCCTGGCCGCCGCCGCTGTGAGGCTCACTGCCACCGTCGGCTTCGTCCCCCGCGCCGGTCACGGTTTGCTCCGTGCCCTCGCTCGCATGACAGCCAGCCAGCCACGCGAGTACCACCAGATACCGGTAAACCCTCATCACCTGCTCCTCCTCGCCCTGGTTGCGATCGAGGAACGCAAGCGACGTGCCCCTGCAGCGACCTGCGCCTCGAGGCGAGCCACGGCTCTCGCCTGGCGCCTTTGCGCGCGGTCTTGCCAGGGAGTCCGCCGAGCGCGAGCGCGCGCTGCGCGTGGCGGTGCAATTCGCTCCGCCCAGGTCGATCGGCGCGGCGAAACTCTATTGACTTGCCTCGATCGTCGCACGCCGGATGTAGTCGAGGTTGGGAAAATCGCGGCGCAGGTATGCATTGCCGCCGTCGAACACCGGATCTTGCTTGCCCGCCCGGATCCCGCCGCCCGCGCGCTCGCCGTACCCGGCGAACAGCGCATCGGCGGCCTGCATGCCCTCGATGACGCGCGCGAACGGCACGAACGGCTCGGCGTCGAACGCCGCGCTGTTATCGCGCAGGTTGATGAACACCTGGGTCGTCCGGCCGCCGGGGTCCTTGAACGCAAAAGCGACCGCCCCGCGCGTGTTGGACAGCACGCGCGGGTCGTCGGGGATCGTGCGGGTGCGCCAGCGTCTGGCGATCGCCGGCTCGCCGTGGATCCCGAACTGCGCAAACACGCCGGCGCGGACCCGGAAGATCGCCGCGTCGTCGTCGTACCCGGCGCGCACGAGCGCATGGAACCGATCCACGCCGTGCGGCGCCCAGACGCGCCGGACCTCGAGGACGATCGGTCCCTTGGTGGTGTCGAGCCGGACGCGAAATGCCTCGGGCGCGCGCTCGTCGAGCTCGGTGCCGGGCTCGCGCACGCGGTCGTGTCCGCCGCGCTCCGCACAGCCCGCGGCCAGGGCCGCCCCGAAGACGAGGCCGAAGACGAGGCCGAGGCCGACGACGATGGCAGGTCTCATGAGGTCACCGGCGACGGTCGGGGACGGTAGCGAAAGTCGATCGACACGCGCAGCCGATCGGCGGTGGTGTTGTCGAGCGCGCAGTGGACGGTGAGCGCGGAGAACAGCACGACGTCGCCGGCCTCGAGATCGCTCGCCGCCCAGGTCGCGTCGTCGGGAACGTCGGTGCCGGCGACGCCACCGCCGGCGGTGACCCGCGCATGCGGGCGAAGCCCGGCGCGGTGCGAGCCCGGCCAGACCGCGAGCGGACCGAGCCGCCGGGGACACGGACCGAGCGCGACCCAGGCGGTCCAGACCGCGGCGGCATCCGGGAGGTACGCCGCGTCCTGGTGCGGTGGGGTCGTGAGCTCGGGGGCCGCGGGCGAGACCACCCGGCAGACGTCGCCGGCGTGCGGCTCGGGCTCGCCGCCCAGGACGTCGCGCAGCACGGCGAGCAGCTCGGGGGCCGCGGCCAGCGCACGGCACGGCTGCGACGGCAGGATCTCGCCGAGGAAGTCGATCCAGCGCGGGTCGTCCCAGCGGCCGAGCCGCAGCGCCGGATCGGTGGCGGCGTCGCGCAGCCAGCCGCGGCGCGTCAGCGCACCGTCGATCAGCGCGCGGAGCGGTGCCAGCGCCGCCTCGCGAAGCAGGTGCGGGGCATAGAGGTAGCCGTCGCGCTGCGCATGGGCGCGCCGACCGGCGGGGTCGCCCGGCGCGGGGATCAGCGGCGCGAGCCGGCGCGTCATGCCAGGCACTCCGCGTCCAGTGTACCCGAACCCCGTGGCGGTCGGCTGCCAGCTGGTCCACGCGCCATCCCGGCCGTGCTATTCGACGGTCACCATGACCGAACCGATCGACTTCAGCGGGATGCTCAACGGCCGGCTCGGGGGCTGGAACACGGCAATGGGGCTGCGGTTCACGAGGGTGACCACCGACGAGTGTATCGGCGAGGTCCCGATCGCCGAGATCCATCGCCAGCCCTACGGGATCGTGCACGGCGGGGTGCACGCCGGGATCATCGAGGCGGCGTGCTCGACCGGCGCCGCGGTCGTCGCGCTGGCGCGCGGCCAGTCGGTCGTCGGGGTCGAGAACTCGACCTCGTTCATCGCCGCGGTGCGCGACGGCACCCTGCATGTCACCGCGACGCCGGTGACCCGCGGCCGGCGCACGCAGGTGTGGCAGGCCACGATCACCAACGACGCCGGCAAGGTGTGTTCCACCGGGCGGGTGCGCCTGCTCTGCCTCGACGCGAACACCGACCTCGCCGGCAAGCCCGTCGAGCCGCCGGAGAGCTGATCGCCGGTCGCAGCCCGCGGTCCGCGAACTCTGCTAACGTGGCGCCGACCCGGAGGACCCATGGCCAGCTCCCAGGGCATCACCCGCCGTAGCTTTCAGACCGCGCTCGCCGCCGGCCTCGCCTCGTCGCTCCTGCCGCTGCGCCGCGCCCGCGCGCAGGCCCACAAGCTCAAGGTCGGTGTGATCCTGCCCCGCTCGGGAACCCAGGGGCTGACCGGGCAGTCCTGCCAGAAGGGCGCCGACCTCGCGCCCGGCGTGATCAAGGAGCTGCTCGGCGTCGAGCTCGAGCTGATGAACGCCGACTTCGAGTCGAACGTCGACACCGCCCGCACGCGCGCCGAGCGGCTGATCCAGGACGGCGCCCACGTCCTGGTCGGCCCGTTCGACTCCGGCGCCGCCGCCGCGATCGCCCAGGTCGCCGAGCAGCGCGGCGTGCCGCTGATCATCAACATCGCGGCGGCCCCACAGATCACCGAGCAGGGCTACAAGTTCGTGTTCCGCAACTTCCAGACCGCCGGGGAGATCGTGAAGAACGGGCTCGATCTGATCGGCGAGCTGTTCTCCGCCACGCACGCCGCGCCGACGACCGCCGTGTACATGCACGTCAACGACACGTTCGGCCAGGCGATGACCAAGGGGATCCTGGCGACCCTGCCGTCGCGCTCGCAGCTCGGCTTCAAGATCGTCGACGAGATCGCCTACGACCCGGCGGCCAAGGACCTGTCCGTCGAGATCTCGCGCGCCAAGGCGACCAAGGCCGACTTCCTGCTGCTGGTGTCGCGGCTCAACGACGCGATCCTGCTGCGCCGCGAGATGGTGAAGCAGCGCTGGAATCCGATGGGGATCGTCAGCCCGGGCTCGCCCGGCATGTACGAGGAGCAGTACTTCAAGAGCCTCGGCAAGCTGTCCGACTACTCGATCTCCAATGTCCCGTGGTTCAACCCCAACGCGAACCTGACCAAGATCGTGGAGAAGGCGTTCGCCAGGCAGAACCCGAATGACAAGCTGGTATTCCACGGACTGAACGTCGGCTTCACGTTCGAGGCGATCCTGGTCGCCGCCGACGCGTTCAAGCGCGCAAAGACCACCGATCCCAAGGCGCTGGCCGACGCGATCCGGCAGACCCACATCACCGACAAGATGACGCTGGGCGGGCCGATCAAGTTCAACGCCAAGGGCCAGGTCGAGGGCATCGGCTCGGCGTGCGTCCAGAACCTGAACCAGCTGCCGACCGTGGTGCTGCCGGCCGCCGCCGCGACCGCCAGGCCGGTGTTCCCCCAGCCGGGCTACAAGAAGACGTAGGTTGCCGTTCGAGTTCGTCGTCGGCGGCGTGGTCGCCGGGATCTTGACGGGGCTGGTCTACGGCCTCATGGCGCTCGGCCTGTCGGTGATCTTCGGCGTCGTCCGGATCGTCAACTTCGCGCACGGCGAGCTGATGACGGTGGCGATGTACGCCGCGGCGCTGCTGTTCGCCCGGTTCGAGCTCGATCCGTTCCTCGCCGTGCTCCCGGTCGCGGCCGCGTTCTTCGTCCTGGGCTACGCGCTGCAGGCCGGGCTGATCAACCGGTTCATCACCCGGCCCGAGCACTCGCAGTTCATGCTGCTCGTCGCGATCGGGCTGATCGTGGTCAACGCGCTGCTGATGGCGTTCGGCCCCGACGCGCGCGGCGTCCAGGTCGACTACCAGCTCGAGTCGTTCGAGCTCGGCGACATCGTCGTCGACAAGGCGCGGCTGTACGCCGCGGGGCTCGCGGTGCTGACCGCGCTCGCGCTGATCGGCTTGTTCCGGTTCACGCGGACCGGCAAGGCGATCCGGGCGTGCGCCGACAACCACTTCGCCGCCCGGGTGGTCGGCCTCAACGTCAAGCGGCTGTACGCGATCACGTTCGGCCTCGGCGCGGTGTGCGTCGCGGTCGCCGGCTGCTCGCTGACCCTGCTGTTCGACGTCACGCCCAGCGTCGGCCCGCAGTACACGCTGCTCGCGTTCGTGATCGTCATCGTCGGCGGCCTGGGCTCGATGCTCGGCGCCCTGGTCGGCGGCGTCCTGATCGGCGTGTCCGAGGCGCTCGCCGGGCTGTACATCTCGCCGTCGGCCAAGAGCATGCTGAGCTTCGGCCTCTTGATCGTGGTGCTGATCGTCCGGCCGCAGGGCCTGTTCGGGAGGCGGCGGTGACCCGGACGGCGCTCCTGCTCGCGATCCTGGGGGTGGTCGCCGTCGTGTTTCCATGGATCGCCGGTCCGTACGCGCTGTCGGTCGCCACGCTGATCCTGTACTTCGCCTACACCGGCCAGGCCTGGAACGTGATGATGGGGTTCGCCGGCCAGCTCTCGCTCGGCCATGCCCTCTACGTGGGGATCGGCGCCTATGCCGCGGGCGGGCTGTACTACCACCTCGGGATCGGGCCGTGGCTCGGCCTGCCGCTGGCGATCGCGGCCGCGGCGCTGGTCGGTGCGATCATCGGCTGGCTCGCGTTCCGGTTCGGGGTCGCGGGGGTCTACTTCGCGCTGCTCACGATCGCGTTCGCCGAGTTCACGCGGATCGGCTTCGACCACATGGCGTGGACCGGCGGGCCGGGCGGCATGTTCCTGCCGGTCGCCGAGCGCGATCACATCGATCTGGTCCACTTCCGCGGTCCGCCCGCGCTCTATTACTACGCGATGCTCGCGCTGACCGCCGGCGCCCTGGCGCTGTGCGCGCGCCTGCTCGACTCGCGCGCCGGCTATTACTGGCGCGCGATCCGCGAGAACGAGGACGCCGCCCAGGCGCTCGGCGTCCACGTGTTTCGCTGGAAGCTCCTGGCCATGGCGATCAGCGCCGGCATGACGGCGATCGCCGGCGTGTTCTACGCGTTCTACAACAACAGCTTGTTTCCGGAGCAGATCTTCCATACCGGCCGCTCGATCGAGATCATCCTCGGCTCGGTGATCGGCGGCGTCGGCACGCTGTTCGGCCCGATCCTCGGCGCCGCGGTGCTGACGCTGCTGTCCGAAGCCGTCACCGCAGCGCTGGCCGCGCTCGGCTGGGAAGTCCCGGGCGCCAAGCAGGTCGTCTACGGCGTCGTGCTGCTCGGCGTCGTCGTGTTCCTGCCGGGCGGCATCTGGCCGCCGCTGGCGCGTCGCCTGGGGATCCGGCGATGACCGAGCTGCTCCAGGCGCGCGGCCTCGCGAAGTCGTTCCGCGGCCTGCGCGCGGTCGCCGGCGCGTCGTTCGACGTCGCCGAGGGCGAGATCGCCGCGCTGATCGGCCCCAACGGCGCCGGCAAGACCACGGTGTTCAACCTGATCGCCGGCGTGTACGCCCCCGACGCCGGGACCATCCACTTCGCCGGCCGGCCGATCCACGGGCTGCGCCCCGACCAGGTCTGCGCCGCCGGCATCGGGCGCACGTTCCAGCTGGTCAAGCCGTTCCCCGCGCTGTCGGTGCTCGACAACGTCGTGGTCGGCGCGCTGCGCGTCGAGCGCACCGTCGCCGGCGCGCGCGCCGCGGCGCGGGTCGTGCTCGACCGGCTCGAGCTCGAGGCCAGGGCCGCCCAGCCCGCCGCGACGCTCACGCTCTCGGATCGCCGGCGCCTCGAGATCGCGCGCGCCCTGGCCACCCGCCCGCGGCTGCTGCTGCTCGACGAGGTCATGGCCGGCCTGCGCCCGACCGAGTGCGACCAGCTGGTCGAGGTGTTCCGCGACCTGCATCGCTCCGAGGGCCTGACCATCCTCCTGATCGAGCACGTCATGCGCGCGGTGATGGCGCTCGCGCAGCGGATCGCCGTGCTCGACCGCGGCGAGGTCATCGCCACCGGCACGCCCGGCGAGGTCGTCCACGACCCTGCGGTCCTGTCGTGCTACCTGGGCGAGGACACCGAGCTATGACCGCGCCTGTGCCCGCGCTCGTGATCGACGACGTCGACCTGTTCTACGGCGACGCCCAGGCGCTGTCCGGGGTGTCGCTCGAGGTGCCGCGCGGCGCGATCGTCGCGATCGTCGGTGCGAACGGCGCCGGCAAGTCGTCGCTGATCCACGCGATCGCCGGCCTCGAGGTCGCGCGATCGGGGCGCATCGTGTTCGACGGCCGCGAGATCCAGGCGCTGGAACCGCACGAGATCTGCAACCTGGGCATCGGCCAGGTCGCCGAGGGCCGCCAGGTGTTCGGCAGCCTCACCGTGCTCGAGAACCTCGAGGTCGGCGCCATGCTGCCGCGCGCCCGCCGCGGCTTCCGGCGCCGGCTCGAGGAGGTCTACGGCTACTTCCCCCGCCTGCGCGAGCGCGCCCGCCAGCTCGCCGGCACGCTGTCCGGCGGCGAGCAGCAGATGGTCGCGATCGGCCGCTGCCTGATGGGCGCGCCCGAGCTGATCATGTTCGGCGAGCCGTCGCTCGGGCTGGCCCCGCTGGTCGTGCGCGACGTGTTCCGGACCATCCGGGCGCTCGGCGAGCGCGGCATCACGATCCTGCTGGTCGAGCAGAACGTCGCCGTATCGCTCAAGATCTCGCAGCGCGCCTACGTGCTCGAGACCGGCCGGATCGTGCTGAGCGGCAGCGGCGACGAGGTCCTGGCCAGCGAGCGCGTCCGCCAAGCGTACCTCGGCCTGTGACCCCCGGCGCCCCGCCGGTGCCAGGCGATGCCACGCGGTCCGGCCATCCCGGGCGTGCGAACCGCGCGCGCGGTGTTACGCTTCCGGGGTGGGGAAGCTGCGAATCACCTATAACGCGCCCGTCGTCCTGACGTTCACGATCGCCGCCGTCGCGGTGTTCCTGCTGTGTCAGCTCGCCCCGACCCTGCAGCTGTGGTTCACGGCGTGGCCGCACCTGATCGACGCCCGCGGCTACGTCGGCCTGGTCACCCACATCCTGGGCCACGCCAGCTGGGAGCACCTGATCGGCAACTTCATGCTGATCCTGCTGATCGGACCGATCCTCGAGGAGCGCCACGGCTCGGTGCCGCTGCTCCTCATGATCGTGCTCACCGCGCTCGTGACCGGGTTCGCGAACCTCGCGCTGTCCCAGCACGCGCTGGTCGGCGCGAGCGGCGTCGCGTTCATGATGATCCTGCTCGCCTCCATGGCGAACATGCGCGGCGGCGAGATCCCGCTGACGTTCATCGCCATCGCCCTGATCTACCTGGGCGGCGAGGTCGTGCACTCGTTCCGCGCCGATGGCATCTCGCACCTCGCGCACCTCGTCGGCGGCGCCGCCGGCGCTGCGTTCGGCTTTCTCGCAGCGAAGCCGCGGCGAGGCCAGCTCGCGAACCCCGCGAAGCTGAAGCTGCCGGCCGCGTAGCCGCTCGATGCCGCGCTACTCGGGCGGCGTGATCCCGCACCCGTCCATGCAATGGAGCTCGCTGTAGCCGCTCCACCGGCCGACCCGGAACCGGATCGTGGCCAGGGTGCCCTCGGTCTTCGGATCGAACCGGAACCGCGTGGTGCCTGCACCGATGTGCCAGACAAACCGCTGGATCGGCAGCCGGTGGTGGTCGAGCACCTCGACCACCAGCGTGCCGAGCGCGTGCGGCGCCGTGATGGCGAAGTCCCGGTGGTCGTCGCGCGGATCGAACTGCGCCGTGAAGGCGGGTGCCGGCGGCGCGGGGGCCGTGTAGCGGGTCGCCCACGGCGCCTGGCGGTCGGATGCCGGCAGCTTCGCCGCGGCCTTGTCGTCGAGCCGGGGGCCGCTGTCCCAGGGCGCCCAGCGCTCGTAGGCGCGGGCGACCGGGCCGATCAGCGCGCGCGGCGGGCCGCCGGTGTCGACCGCGACGATCGCGAGCACCGGCGCCTGCGCGCCGACGTAGCCGACGCCGGACTGCGACGTCGCGTAGTCGGCGATGAAGTCCGCGTGCGCGATCGCGTCCTCGCGGTCGAGGAACAGATCGAAGTACCAGCCGGTGTAGGTCGGCCTGCCGTCGGAGCCGTACGGACCGATCTCGCTCACCATGTTGATGAAGCGCTGGGCCTCGACCGGCAACGGCTGGCCTGCGAGCTCGATGCGCGAGATCGCCGCGAGCACGCGCGCGATCGTGCCGAGCCGCGCGAAGTAGTCGCGGGCGCCGGCGGCCGGCGACAGCTGGCCGATCTGGCGCGCGCCGAGGTCGGCGTAGCGGGCGAGCGCGTCGTAGACCTCGGGTGCGGGCTCGACGTAGCCATCGGGGATCTGGCAGCCGCCCTCGCCGTAGGGCTGGCCCGCGATCAGCACGTGGTTGTGACGCAGCTGCGCGTACGCGGCGATCGTCGTGTCGAGCCGCAGGTCGGCGTAGGCCTCGGTGTGCATGAACGATGGTGTCGCGCCCTCGGCCGGCCGGGCGAGCGCGCGGATCGCGTCGAGCCAGGCGGTGAACAGATCGTCGGTGCGCGGCGCCGCGGCGAGCAGCTGGCGCGCCTGGTCGAGGTTCGCGCGCAGCGCCGGATAGTGCGCGAGATCCGCGGTGAGATACCGCAGGCCGCGATCGTTGCCGAGGAAATAGGCCAGGTCGCCGGCGTGCATCTCGTTCCGCTCCGGGGTCTCGCTCTGGAGCAGCGGCCGCATCGCGGCGGTGTCCGGCGTGATCCGCGGGCCGATCATCGTCGCGATCGCCGGCAGCTCGGTCGAACCCTGCGGCATGTAGTGGATCCGCGCCGTGCGGTGAAACCGATCGCCGATCGCCGCGCGCAGCCGGTCGGCGGCGTCCGGTGCGCGCAGGTCGGTGATGCCGGCCTGCGCCGCGAGCCCGGCCAGCGCCGGCAACGGGACGTCCTCGCGCCGGCCGGCGAGCAGCGCGAACACCTGCTCGATGCGATCGAGCTCGGCGGACTCGCCGCTCGCCGCGACCAGCCCCGCGAGCGCGAGCGCGTCGAGCTCCTCGCGCGGGGTCTCGCGCGGATCCGGGGCCTCCCCCGGCGCCGAGCTGCGCGACGAGCGCGACACCAGGTTGAACTCGAGCCGCGACAGCCACATCACCGCGCGGAAGTACGACTCGAGGTCCCCGACATAGTGGCTGCGCGGCTGGTACTGGGTGAAGTCGACGACGCGATCGCGGCCGAACAGCGGCACGGTGGTCATCGCGGCGGCCGCGCGGGCCAGCGCGGTCAGCTGGCCGGCCTCGCGATCGACCGTCGCGTCGCCGAGCGCACTGGACACGCGATGGCCGAGCAGCGAGCGCGCGACCACCAGGTAGACGTCGAGATCGCGCGCGACGTCGGCGGGCAGCGCGCGCGCTGCGACCGGCAGCTGGCAGTGCAGCGCGGTGAGCAGCGCCGCAACCCGCGGCTGGAGCTCGCGGCGTTCGATCTCGGCCAGCAGGCCGTCGTGTGCGGCGAACACCGCGTGGAAGATGCTGTCGAGCGTGATGTAGACCGGCAGCTGCGATTGATAGATGTCGTGATAGGCCCACGCGTAGCTCGGCTGCGCGAGCCGCGCCGCGGCCACCACCCCGTCGCGCTGCAGCCGGCGCCGCTCGTCGTCATCGAGCTCGAACCGGCGGGTGATCAGCGACAGCCGCGCGAGCCCGCTGCGGTGATCCCAGGGCGTTGCCGGCCTCCCGGGCGCAGGCCGCGGCGCGGCCAGGATCGCCGCCTCGGCGCGCGTGAGGTTGGAATCGGCCACGCCGCACACGTCCCGGCTGGTCTCGACGCGGTGCGAGCCGAACCCCCGCACCTCGAACCGGGGCGGGTCGCGCTCGACCGGGACCGCACACACGGGGGCCGCAGGCGCATGCGCGGTCGGCGGCGTCCCCCCCGATGGTGGGCCCGCCGGCGCGGCGTGATCGGACGCCCGTGAGGTTTGACATCCGATCGAGATCACGGTGGCCAGACAGCTCGAAAGCAATGCTGGACGCATGTGCCGGGCTGCAACGCGCAAGCGTGCGAGATGGTCTAGCGCGCCCGGTGGATCTCGAATTTCGCCGGTTTTCGCGATCACGGCCAAGGCGGCGCCATCGACCGGTGTCCGGTACGGGCCGCCGCCACGACGAGCTGTCCGTCGCGGCCGCTCCCCTCGGGTCGGCTGTACGGAGGCGGAGGATGGGAGTGCGGTGGCTGCGCGACAGCAGGGCGCAGTGTGCGCGGCGATGCCGCGATGCGGCGCGATCACTCGACGCGGGTGGCGCTCCAGTAAGCGAACAGTGATTCGGTCGCGCCGCCGTTCGACGAGTTCGCTTGCTCCTGCGCGATCGCGATCCGGGATCCGGACTCGGCATCGACCGCCGCGGCCTTGTGCCATGGGACCTGCGTCTCCAGGGTCTTGTGCATCAGCGGCACCGCCTTGTCGATGTACTGCAGTGCGACGGTGACCGGAATGCCGGTCGGCTGATCACCGGCCCACTTCAGCGTCAGCGTACCGTCGTGCAGCGAGCCCGTGATTGCGCCGGTGCGCAGCGGCCTCGGATCGTTGTAGTTGCCGACCACGCCGACCAGGCCGGCGAGGGAGACCTCGGCGCCTGCCTTGCCGATCTCGACCGCGAGCCCGCCCCCCGGAACCAGGCTGAGCGCGCCGTTCAGGATATTCTGGGCAATGACGATCTTGCCGTTCAGGCCGGCGGGATCGAAGGTCGGCTGGTAGGTGGCATATGCCTTGCCCTTGACCTGGCCATCGGGGTCGACCCGGAACCAGAAGTCGCTTTGCATCGTGTAGCCGATCGTGATGTCGTTGGTCGCGCGCGACATCGTGGTGTGCGCACTGCCCGTCCACAGGCCTGCCGCATCGGCGGACTTCGGAGCCGCATGTCCAGGCGTGCAAGCCAACACTCCGAGCAGTGAGATCGCGAGCAATACTGCCGTGGCGACAGAATGACGCATGGGGACCTCCTCTGGCGTCGGTGCGTGCAGCGCGCATGCCCGGCGGCTACGAAGTTCTCCGAAGCGCCGGACGAAGATGGCTAGTATGGTGGGCGGACCGGCGAAGCGATCTGGACTTGCTCTCCGGTCGTGATCGAATCCGGCGGGTTCATCACGACCGCGTCCTCGGCGGTGAGGCCATGCACGATCTCGATCCGGTCGCCGAGATCGTGGCCCGGCGTCACCGCCTTCATGACGACCTTCCCGTTGCTCACCGTCGCGACGTGGAGGCCCTCCCGGCGAAACAGCAGCGCCGCGACCGGGATGAGGAACGCGTCGCGCCCGATCGGGACCTTGAAGTGAACCTGGGTGTAGGCGCCCGCGAACAGGATGCCGGTCGGATTGTGGACCAGGATCTCGATCCGCAGCGTCCGCGTCGCGGGATCGATCGCGTTGGCGGTGCGGACCAGCGTGCCCGTGAACCGGCGCGTGGGGAGGATCGCAAACGTCAGATCGGCGGCGAGGCCCGGCTGGGTGACCTGGGAGCTGGGCTCGGGGACGTTGACGTACACGCGAAGCTTGTCGGACTGGACGATGTGAAACAGCTCGGTGCCGGGCGTGGCGCTCGCGCCGGCGTTGATCAGGTCGCCGACGTCGATGTTGCGCACCGTGATGATGCCGTCGAACGGCGCGCGCACCTGCTCGAACGCCTGCAGCTGCTCGAGCTGCCGCAGGGTCGCCTGCTCGGCCCGGACCGTGGCCTGGTTGGCCCGCAGCGCGCCCACCGCGTTGTCGACGTCCTGCTGCGACACGGCGCGGGTCGCGCGCAGCTCGATGAACCGCTGCGCCGTCTCCTGGGCCAGACGGAGGTTCGCCTGGCCGACCGCGAGCGTGCTGCGCGCCTGCTGGACCTGCTGATCGATCTCCGGGGTCGCGATGACGGCCAGCAGCTGGCCCTGCTTGACCCGCGCGCCGATGTCCACATTCCAGCGCTCGACGTAGCCACTGGTGCGCGCAAACAGCGGCGTGTCGCCGTACGCCACGACGTTGCCCGGCAGCACGAGCTCCTGATCGGGAGTCGCGCGCTCGGGGTGGGTGACCGACACCGTCGGGATGGCCAGCTCGTCGGTCTCGTCGCGGACCTGGCTGCGCGCGCGGATCCGGGGTAGCGCACCGAACGCGAACGCGGCGCCGACCGCGACGAGCGCGAGGCCGATCACGACCCAGCGCCGCCGCCGGCGCGGCGTTCCCGGCGGCGGTGCAGGCGCGTCGCGGCCGGCGCCGCCGCCTGGTGGCGCGTCATCCGGCATCCGCGCCATCGCTGCCGGGCTTCGCGCCCCAGGTCCGCCAGCCGTACAGCAAGCTGAAGAAGCTCGGCACGAACAGCAGCGTGGAGACGGTGGCAAACAGCAGGCCACCGATCACCGCGCGGCCCAGCGGCGCGTTCTGCTCGCCGCCCTCGCCCAGCCCGAGCGCCATCGGCAGCATGCCGATGGTCATGGCGAGGGCCGTCATGATCACCGGGCGAAATCGCGTGAAGCCGGCCTCGAGCGGGGCGGCGATCGCGTCCTTGCCGAGCGCGACCTGCTCGGTGCAGAACGTGACCACCAGGATACTGTTGGACGTCGCCACCCCCATCGCCATGATCGAGCCCATCAGCGCGGGGACGCTGAGCGGCGTCCGGGTCACGAACAGCAGCCACACGATCCCGGCGAGCGCGGCGGGCAGCGCGGTGATCACGATCAGCGGTGACAGCCACGACTGGAAGTTCACCACCATCAGCAGGTAGACCAGCACGATCGCGAATCCCAGGCCGGCGATCAGGCCGGTGTACGACGATCGCATGGTCTCGACCTGGCCTCGCAGCACCACCTGCGATCCGCGCGGCAGATTGCGGCGGCTGCCGTCGATGATCGCGGTGATCTCGCTCGCCACACCGCCCAGATCGCGGCCCTGCACCGCACCGAAGATGTCGATCACCGGCTGGATGTCGTAATGCGAGACCACCGGGTCATTGGCGCCTCGCGCGATCGTGCCGAGGTTCTCCAGGATCTGGAGCGAGGTCGCGCCGGCGCCCGTGATCGGGACGTTCTGCAGATCCTGCAGCGAGTTGATCCGGTACTGGGGTGTCTGCGTCGCGATCTGGTAGCTCACGTGCGTCTGGGTGTTGAGCCAGAACGTCGGCGAGGTCTGGAAGCTGCCGCTCAGCGAGGTCAACAGGTTGGTCGCGACGTCGCGCATCGTCAGCCCGACCTGGCTCGCCTTGGTCCGGTCGACCGCGACGTTCAGGGCCTGTCGGTTGGACGGCTGCTGGATGCGAAGGTCGACCGTGCCGGACACCGCCTTGACGCTCTGCAGCAGGTCGACCGCAAACCTGCGGTTGGCCTCGACGTCCATGCCGGTGATCTGGATATCGATCGGCGACGGCAGCCCGAAATTGAGGATCTGGCCGACGATGTCGGCGGGCAGGAACGAGAACGTCGTCCCGGGGAACTCGCGGTTCAACACGAACCGGAGGTCGTGGACGTACTCGGCGGTGGGCCGGTGCCCGGGCGCGAGCGCGATCATGATGTCGGCGTCCCACGACCCGATCGGCGCCGAGGTGCTGTACGACAGGTTGATCCCGCTGTACGGCAGCCCGATGTTGTCGATGATCGACGCGAGCTCCCGCTTCGGGATGCGGCGCCGGATCGAGCTCTCGATCAGATCGCAGAGCTGCGCCGTGTCCTCGATCCGCGTCCCGGTGCGCGCGCTGACGTGCAGCCGGATCTGGCCGGCATCGACCGTCGGGAAGTAGTCCTCGCCGAGCCATGGCACGAGCAGCACCAGCGACGCCACGCAGAACCCGAACACGATCGCGAGGAACACGCCGCGGTGATCCAGGCACGACGCCAGCACGCTGCGGTAGCGATGGCGCAGGCGCTCGAAGCCGTGCTCGAAGCGGTGCTGCAACCGGACCAGCGGATTGCGGCTGGGTCTCGGGATCACCCGGCATTCGTGCTCGTGGCCGTGCAGGAGGTAACGGGCCATCGTCGGCACCAGCGTGCGCGACAGCAGGTACGACGCCAGCATCGCGAAGATCACCGCCTCCGCGAGCGGCACGAACAGGTAGCGCGCCACGCCGCTCAGGAAGAACATCGGCACGAACACGATGCAGATCGCCAGCGTCGACACGAACGCCGCCACCGCGATCTCCTGCGCACCATCGAGGATCGCCTGCAGGATCGGCTTGCCCATCGCCGCGTTGCGGTTGATGTTCTCGATCTCGACCGTGGCGTCGTCGACCAGGATGCCGACCGCGAGCGCCAGGCCGCCGAGCGTCTGGATGTTGATCGTCGCGCCGATCGCCCCGAGCGCGATCAGCGAGGTCAGGATCGCCAGCGGGATCGAGGTCGCGATGATCAGCGTGCTCCGCCAGTTGCCCAGGAACGTCAGGATCATGAGCGCCGTCAGGCTGGCGGCGATCAGCGCCTCGCGGACCACGCCGGAGATCGACGCGCGGACGAACACGGACTGATCGGCCACCGGCGCGATCTGCAGCTGCGGCGGCAGGCTCGGCGCGATCTGCGGCACCATCGCCTTGATCCCGGACACCACGGCGAGCGTCGAGGCGTTGCCGGCCTTCTCGATCCCGAGCAGCACGGATCGCCGTCCGTCGACCCGCACGACGTTGGTCTGCGGCGCGAAGCCATTGCGCACCCACGCCACATCGCGGATGTAGATCGTGGTCCCGCCGACGGTCTTGATCGGTAAACTGTTGAGCTCCTCGATCGTGGTGGGTGCGCCGTTGAGCGTGACGTCGTATTCCAGCCGGTCGATCTTGGACGTGCCGGACGGCAGGATCAGGTTCTGCACGCTGACCGCATTGACGACGTCCACCGGCGACAGCCCCTTGGACTGCAGCGCGGCGGTATCGAGGTCGATCATGACCTGCGCGGTCTTCCCGCCGTAGGGATAGGGCACGGCGGCACCGGAGACGGTGATCAGCCGGGGCCGGATCTGGTTGAGCCCCAGGTCGTTCAGCTGCTGTTCCGACAGCGACCCTCCGGACAGCGCGAGCTGGAGGACCGGCACGGTGGAGGCGCTGTACGCGATGATCAGCGGCGGCGTGGTGCCGGCCGGCAGCTGTCGCAGCTGGGTCTGCGACACCGCCGTGATCTGCGCGATCGCCTGGACGACGCTCGCGTCGAGCTGCAGGAACACCTTGACGACCGCGACGCCGTCGAGCGACTGCGACTCGATGTGCTCGATGTTGTCGACCGTGGTGGTCAGCGCGCGCTCCGTGATCGTCACGATCCGATCGGACATCTGCTGGGCATCGAGTCCGGTGTAATTCCAGATGATGCTGACCACCGGAATCTTGACATTGGGGAAGATATCGACCGGCGTCCTGATGATCGACAGTACCCCCAGGAGCGCGATCAGGATCGCCAGCACGATGAAGGTGTACGGACGGCGCAGCGCCAGCCTGACGATCCACACGTTCGCCTCCCGTCAATGCCCCGGCTCGTACGCGCCGGGCGGCGCCGGCTGCGATACCTGGGCCGGCGTCGGTAGCTCGGATCGGTCCCATCCCCCGCCGAGCGCCTCGACCAGCGCCACCGCGGACACCATCTGCGACGACTCCAGGCTGACCAGCGCCTGCTGCGCCGCGAGCACGGCGGTCTGCTGGAGCGCCAGGTCGATGTACGGATCGAGCCCCTTCTCGTAGCGCGCCTGCTCGAGCTCCAGCGCCTTCTGCGCCAGCTCGACCACCGCGCGCTGGTCGACCAGCTCCTCGGCGAGGACCCGCAGCGCCGCCAGGTTGTCCTCGACCTGCTGGAATGCCGCGAGCACGGTCTGGCGATAGCTCGCCACGCTCGCGTGGTACGCCGCGACCGCCTGATCGATATTCGCGCGCCGCAGGCCGCCATCGAACACCGTCTCCGACAGCGTGGCGCCGAGCGCCCAGATCCGGCTCGGCCAGTCGAACAGCGCGTGCAGCGCCGAGCTCTCGAACCCGGCGGTGCCGGTCAGCGTGATCAGCGGGTAATACGCCGTGTAGCCGAGCCCGATCACCGCGTTCGCGCTCGCCATCTGGCGCTCCGCGGCCGCGATGTCGGGGCGGCGCTCGAGCAGCTGCGACGGCGCGCCGGTCGGGATCCGCGGCGGCTTCGCGCGCAGGGCGCGCCGCGGCAGCGTGAAGTCGGTCGCCGGCGCGCCGACCAGCGTGGCGATCGCGTGCTCGAGCTGCGCACGCAACAGGCCCGCGTTGGTGGCCTGCACGCGCGCGGTCCGCAGCGTCAGCTCGGCCTGGACCACCGCGATCTCGGTGGCGAGCCCGGCGGTGAACTGCAGCCGCGTCAGCTCGGCGATCTGCTGGTCGGCCCTCACGGTCGCGGCGAGCTCGTCCTCCAGCGTGTCCTGCGCCTCGAGCTGGAAGTACGTCTGCGCCAGCGTCGTCTGCACTGCCAGCCGGATGCTCTCCAGATCCGCCGCGCTCGCCTGCGCCGCGTACTGCCGCTGGTGGACCGCGTAGCGCACGCGGCCGAACAGATCGGGCGCCCACGAGGCGTCGAGCGGCGCCGCGTAGACGACGTGACGCCCCGCCAGGCCGGAGGTCGTCTGCGATCCGATCGTGGCCGCGGTCGCCGCGCCGCCGCCCGTCACGCCCGACGATCGAAACCAGGTCGCCGACGGATCGGCCGTCACCGTCGGGAAGTAGCTCGCACGCGCCGCGCGGATCTGCGCCCGCGCCTGCAGGGTGTTCTCGACCGCCTGCGCGATCGTCTGGTTCTCGACGTTCAGGCGCCGCTCCAGCGCGTCGAGCTCCGGGTCGTGGAACATCTCCCACCACCGGCCGCGCGGGATCGCGTCCAGCGGCGCGGCGAGCTTCCACATCCCGCGGCCCTCCTTGTAGGCCGCCGCGACCGGCGCCGGCGCACGCGGGACGTGATACGCCGGCCCGACGCAAGCCGCCGACAGCACGGCCGCACACAGCACGCCGGGCGCGATCGTCTGCGTGAGCGTAGGCGTCGTCATGTCCGAGCGACCGAGCCCCAGCAAGCCGGGTGCCCGGCGAGGATCGCGCGCGGACCGCTCGCCCCGGCGCCGGGTGCCGTCCTCGGCGCACGGTGTGGCGCGCTGGACGACGCAGCGGCGCTCGGCGGCCGTGCACCGACAGCGTAGGCTGTCAGGCGTCGCCCGCGGTCGCGACCCCGGCGGCGTGGCGGCGGACGACCGCGAGGATATCGTCTCCGAACCGCGCGATCTTCGACGGCCCCAGGCCGGCGATCCGCGCGAGCGCCTCGCGGGAGGTCGGCCGTTGCCGGTCGATCGCAGTCATCACGCTGCGCGGGAACACCATGTACGTCTTCCACTTGAGCTGGCGCGCCATTCGCTTGCGGTACCGGTCGAGCTCGAACGTGACGCTCGCCGTTCGCGGCGCGCGCGCGGCGCGCGGCCGGCGCGCCACCGCGGGCCCGGGCAGCGCGACGGTCGGATACTTGCGGCCGCG
>DATAPF010000100.1:0-19288 GCA_036265355.1 Kofleriaceae bacterium
GGCAACATCAACCCGCTCGGCATCACCGGCACGCCGGTGATCGACGCCGCCACCGGCACGCTCTACCTCGACGCGATGATCCGCGACGGCAACGCCGCGCATCACCGGATCTTCGCGCTGTCCGTCGACGACGGCGCCACCCGCTCAGGATGGCCGGTCGACGTCGCGACCGCGCTGAAGGGGACGGCGACCGCGTTCGCCCCCGCGCCGCAGAACCAGCGCGGCGGCCTGACGCTGGTCGGCGGCCGGGTCTACGTGCCCTACGGCGGCCACTTTGGCGACTGCGGCAACTATCATGGCTGGGTCGTCGCCGTGCCGGTCGACCAGCCGAGCGCGCTGACCGCGTTCGCGTCCGCGTCGACCCGGGCCGGCGACTGGACGCCCGGCGGCGTGTCCAGCGACGGCACCAGCGTGTTCGCCGTGTTCGGCAACGGCGACGGCACGACCTGGGGCCAGAGCGAGGCGGCGCTCCGGCTCGGCGCGGGCGCCGCGTTCTCGGGCAGCGCCGCCGATTACTGGGCGCCGGCCAGCTGGCACAGCCTCGACCAGAGCGACACCGACCTCGCCGGCCCGGCGATGCCGTTCGATCTGCCCGGCGCGACGCCGCAGGCGCTGCTCGTCGTGTTCGGCAAGGACGGCAACGTCTACCTGCTGTCGCGCAGCAACCTCGGCGCGATGGCCGCTCCGCTCGCACAGCTGCACGCCGCGAGCGGCGTGATCCTCAACACCTCCGCGATGTACCGGACCGCGAACGCCACCTACGTCGTGTTCCGCGCCCACGGCGCAACCGGCTGCCCGGGCCTGACCGGCTCGTCCAGCCTGGTCTCGGTCAAGATCGCCCCCGGCAATCCGCCGAAACTGTCGCTCGCGTGGTGCGCCGGCACCGGCAGCTCCGGCTCCCCGATCGCGACCACCACCGATGGCACGAGCAACCCGATCGTGTGGGCGGTCGGCGCCGAGGGCGACAACCGCCTGCACGGCTACGACGGCGACACCGGCGCGGTCATGTTCGCGGGCGGCGGCGCCGGCGACGCGATGGCATCGACCAGCCGGTTCATCACGCCGATCGTCGCCAACGGCCGCATCTTCGTCGCAGCCAACGGCCAGCTCTACGCGTTCACCCCGCGCTAGTCCGGATAGGAAGTCCTGCGCGGTCTGGCTCCTGGGACTCGCAGCGAGCTGCGGCGCGGGTCCAGGCGGGTCCGCGCCGCCCGCGCCGCCGACGCCGTCCCCGGTCGCGGCGCAGCCGCGCGACACCGCGATCACCGATGTCTCGGTCGTGTCGATGACGAGCGACGGCGTGCTGGCGCACCACACCGTGGTGATCCGCGGCGATCGCATCGTCGCGGTGGCACCGAGCGCCGGGGTCGCGCTGCCCGCCGGCACCATGGTGTGTCGGACTGCTTCGAACGCACGTCGTCCGCTGATCGCTACAGCGAGCAACACACATCCGCCGGGCGAGCGCACGGCAGATTCACGATGACGCCGCCGCGGACCAGACACGATGGTGCATTCCGGAAGCACATGTTCCCTTCGTCTATACAGACATTCACCGCTGCCGGAGTCACAGGCTGAGCAAGCGCGTCCTCGGATACACTGTCCGCTTGCATTGGTTGTGACACCGTATCCTGCGCTTCACCGCGCAGATCGGATTCTGAGCCAGCGCGATCGGCTCCCGGCGGGGCGACACACCCAACCACAGCGATGGTCAATGTCAACCACAGTGAACGAATCCCTATATTGCTGCTCGATTGCTTCGCGTGCTTCATAGCAATGCACATTAGACCACTCTGACAGACAACGCAATGCATCTTGCATTGCCATGCAAGCTATCAGGTTGCCTCCCACATCTTGCGACAAGTCTGTCATGCTTCTGGTGGCTGTGCCGAGCACATCCTTGGCTCGTGCCCGGTCGTGACCCGTGAGGGTTACAGTGGGAGCTGTCGGGATCAGAACGCGCCGGCGACGACCAGCCCGTAGCGCTGCTTGTCGACGACCACGCTCGCGGTCCACGCCGGCTCGCGGACGCGCGCCCAGCTGGTGCGCGGCATGGTGTAGGTGCTGAGCAACCCGACGGGGTAGCCGGTCGCGAACGACAGCAGGCCGGTCTTCCACGACGTGGTCTCGGCCAGCAGGATGGTCGCGCCGGCGTTGACGATCAGACCGCCGATGTGCGCGGTCCAGAACGCGTCGCGCTCGTCGTCGGCCGCGCGCGCGGCGGCCTCGCGCAGCGCGGCGCGATCGTAGCAGGCGTCGCCGGTCGGCGGCGGGACCTTGATCCGCAGCGGCGTCACCCAGAACCCGAGCGCGGCGAGGGTCGACTTGCCGCCGCCGACCCACGCGGACACCGTGTTGTCGTGACTGGCGACGCCCGACGCCGCGATGCCGAGCTCGCCCACTGCCGCGGCGGTGTAGACGATCCGCCAGGCGAGGACCCAGCGATCGACCCGGGCGGACTCGTGCTCGAGCTCGGCGCGCAGGGCGGCCGGATCGGGGCACGGCTCGCCGACCGCGCGGAGCGGGAGTCCGAGGACCCCGAGCAGGATCACCAGGCGGATGGGCCGCACGGGCGGCATCCTACACGGGTCGCGAGGCGATTCACCACGACGCCCGATCGACGCGATTGCCGTGTCCCGCATTGTCGGATCTACGACACGTGTCGTAGATTCGCGCCATGGCGCAGCGGATCGCGGTCCTGATCTCCGCCGCGGCGGTGTGCGTGGCGTGCGGCGATCGAGACCGCGACGATGACGAGAAGCGACCGCCGTCGCGGGTACAAGGCGGTGCGATCGTGCTGGACGAGCGCAGCCGCGCCGCGCTCGACCTGGTGATCGCGGCGGCCGTCGAGGCCGACCTGCCAGAGGTGCGGATCCGGTACGGCCGGGTGGTGGCGCGGCCCGGGGACGAGCTGGTGATCGCGTCACCGATCGCGGGCCGCGTGGTCCGGGTCGAGCGCGCGATCGGCGACCGGATCGCGAGCGGCGACGAGATCGCGCGGATCAGCCCGTCGCTGGGGGCCGCCGAGCGCGCGTCGCTGGGCGTGCAGAGCGCGGAGATCACGGCGCAGGTGACGCAGGCCGAGGAGGAGGTCCGGCTGCGCGAGGCCGAGGCCGCCCGCGCGCACGAGCTGGCCCGCGACGGCATCGTCAGCCAGGCGAAGCTGCAGGAGTCCGACGCCGCGGTGGCGACCACGCGCGCGCGGCTGCAGGCCGCCCGCCAGGGGCTCGCGGCGCAGGCCGGTGCGGTCGGCCGCGCGATGCCGCTGGTCGCGCCGGCGGACGGGACGCTGGTCGCGCTCGACGCCGCGCCCGGCGCGGGGCTCGACGCCGGCAGGCCGGTCGCGCGCGTGCTGCGCGCGGGTCCGCGGCGGATCGACCTGGCGGTGCACGCGGCGGACCCGGCCGCGAGCGCGTACGAGGCGCAGATCGAGGACCGCTGGGTGCCGGCCCGGCTGATCGCGCGCGCGATGGCGGTCGGCGAGGACGGCAATCGCCACGACGTGCTGGAGCTCGACGCCGGCGCCCAGCCGCTGGTCGGGGCGGTCGTCGCGGTGCGGCTCGCGGCGGGGAACGCGCGCGGGCCGGTGGTCCCGGAGTCCGCGCTGCTGGCGGCGGCGGGCGGCGACGTGGTCTACGTCGAGGACCGGCCGGGCAGGTTCGAGCCGCGGGTCGTCCAGGTCGCGGCGCGGCTCGCAGGCCGGGTGCGGATCGCCGCCGGCGTCAAGCCCGGCGACCGCGTCGTCGTGCGCGGCGCGGCGGCGCTGCGCGGCGAGGCGCTGCGCTCGTCGCTCGGCGACGCCGAGGACTGATCGATGGCATCGCCGCTCGACACCCTGATCGGCTGGTCGATCCGCCATCGCGTGACGCTGCTGGTCGTCGCCGCGATGGCGTTCGCGGCCGGGCTGTACGTCACGAGCACGGCGTCGCTCGACGTGTTGCCGGACTTCACGCCGGCGCGCGTCGTGATCCAGACCGAGGCGCCCGGCATGGGCACGACCGACGTCGAGGACCGCGTGACCTGGCCGCTGGAGCGCGCGCTGCTCGGCACGCCGCACATGACGTCGATCCGGTCGTCGTCGATCCCGGGGCTGTCGGCGATCACGATGATGTTCGACGACGACGCGGATCTGTTTCGCACCCGCCAGCTGGTGGCGGAGCGCCTGCAGCTCGCGGGCGCGGCGCTGCCCGACGGCGTCGAGCCGCCGCAGATCGAACCGATCCAGCCGCCGATCGGATCGCTGCTCAAGATCTGCTTCACGAGCCCACAGCCGCGCGACCTCGCACGGCTGCGCACGTTCGTCGACGCGAGCGTGCGCTCGCGGCTGGCCGCGATCCCGGGGGTCGCGCAGGTCATCATCCACGGCGGCATCGTCGAGCGGCTCGAGATCCAGCCCGATCCGCGGCGGATGCGGGCGCACGCGGTGTCGCTCGACGACATCGCGCGCGCGGCGGCCGGCAGCCAGACCTCGGTCGCCGCCGGGACGCTGGTGGCGGGCGAGATGCGCAGCGACGTCACGACCGAGTCGCGGCTGACCCTGGCCAGCGCGCCGGACCGCCTGGCGAGCGCGGTGATCGCCAGCCGCCGCGGTCTGCCGGTCCGGATCGCGGACGTCGCGGACGTCGGCCCCGGCGCCGAGCCGCCGGTCGGCGCGACGGTGTGCGACGGCAGGCCCGGCGTGTTCGTGCAGATGATGAAGCTGCCCTGGGCGGACACGGTGCAGACCACCGCGGAGGTCGAGCGCGCGATCGACGAGCTGCGCCGCGACCTGCCGGCCGGCGCCGAGCTGCAGCCGCCGCTGTTTCGCCAGGCGTCGTTCGTCGAGACCTCGCTGCGCAGCGTCGCGCGCGCGATGGCGATCGGCACGCTGCTCGTGATGGTCGTGCTGGTCGTCCTGCTGCGCTCGGTGCGGCTGGCGGCGGTCAGCCTGACCGCGATCCCGCTGTCGATCGTCACCGCGGCCGCGGTGCTGGTCGCGCGCGGCGCGTCGATCAACGGCATGGTGCTCGGCGGACTCGCGATCGCGGTCGGCGAGGTGGTCGACGACGCGATCGTCGACGTCGAGAACGTGTGGCGCCGGCTGCGCCTGAACGCGAGCCTGCCGGCGCCGCGCCCGGCGCTCGAGGTCGTGCGCGATGCGTCGCGCGAGGTCCGCGGCTCGGTGGTCTACGCGACCGCGATCGTGTGCCTCGTGCTGGTGCCGGTGGCGGCGCTCGGCGGCGTGGCCGGCCGGATCTTCTCGCCGCTGGCCGAGACCTACCTGCTGGCGATCGTCGCGTCGCTGGTCGTCGCGCTCACGGTCACCCCGGCGCTGTGCGCGATCGCGCTGCCGCGGATCGCGACCGCCGACGCCCGCCCGAGCCGGATCGCCCTCGCGATGGCCGCGCGGTATCGCCGGATCCTGGTCCGGGTGATCGAGCATCCGCGGATCGTGGTCGGCGCGGCGCTGGTCGGCGCGCTCGCCGCGGTGAGCGCCGTGCCGCTGATCGGCGGCAGCTTCCTGCCCGACTTCCACGAGCAGTCCGTGATCGTCCACGTCAACGCGGCGCCGGGGACGTCGCTCGACGAGACGATGCGGCTCGGCGGCCGGTTCGACGCGCTGGTCCGGCCCGCGATCGCGCGCCACGTCTCGCTGCGCGGCGGCCGCGCCGAGCTCGGCGAGGACCCGTATCCGGCCAACCGGATCGAGATCGACGCGGTGATCGGCAGCGAGGAGATCGACGCGCGGGTCGACGCGCTGCGCGCGCAGCTCGCGAGCATCCCGGGCATCAGCTTCGCGATCGAGGGCTTCCTCGGCGAGCGCGTCCACGAGATCCTCGCCGGCGAGGCCGCGCCGATCGTCGTCGAGGTGATCGGCCCCGAGCTCGAGCCGCTGCGCGGGATCGCCGCGACGCTCGCCGCCCGGATCTCGCGCCTGCCCGACGTCCGCGGCGTCACGGTCGAGGCCCAGGTCGACGTCGCCGAGCTGCGGATCCGCCCCGATCCGGTCGCGCTGGCGCCCTACGGCCTGACCGCCGCCGGCGTCGCCGAGCAGGTCCACACCTGGCGGCTGGGGCGCCGGGTCGCCGAGGTCCTCGAGCCCGGAGGCCGCCGGATCGGCCTGGTGGTCTCGGGCTCGGCCGCGCTGCGCGATCGCGACGCGCTGCTCGATCTACCGATCACCGCCCCGGATGGCCGCGCGGTGCCGCTATCGGCGGTCGCGCGGCTCGACCGCGTCGCGGTGCCCGCGGCGGTCAGCCACGTCGCCGGCGCGCGGCGGGTCGCGATCGGCGTCGCCGCGCCGCGCTCGGCGGTGTCCCAGGTCAGCGCGGCGATCGAGGATCGCGCGCTCGCCGCCAGCCTGCCGCCCGGCTACCGGATCGCGATCGGCGGCGAGGCGGTGGCGCGGTCGCACGCGGCGCGCCAGCTGCTCGCGATCGGCCTGTTGATCGTCGTCGGCATCCTCGTGCTGCTCGGCAGCGCGTTCGGGCGCGCCGGCGACGCCGCGATCGTCCTGGTCAATTTCCCGCTCGGCCTGATCGGCGGGGTGGCCGGGGCGCTGCTGTTGCCCGACGGGCTGTCGGTCGCCGGGTTCGTCGGCTTCGTCACGCTGTTCGGGATCATCGCGCGCAACGGCATCATGCTGGTCTCGCACATCCGGCACCTCGAGCACGAGGCGCCCGACGAGCCGCCGGTCGCGCGCGTGCTGCGCGCAGCGGAGGAGCGGCTGCTGCCGATCGCGATGACCGCGGCGACCGCCGGTCTGGGGCTGTTGCCGCTCGCGATCTCGCTCGGCTCGGCGGGCAGCGAGCTCGAGGCGCCGATGGCGGTCATCGTGTGCGGCGGGCTGGTGACGTCGACGCTGCTCAACATGATCGTGCTGCCGACGATCTACGTGTGGGTCGCGCGACGCCCGGCGCGCCGGAAGGAGAACGCGACGTGAAAGCTTCTGCGTGGCCGGTCGTGGCGATCGCCGCGGCCCTGGCGTCGCCGGCGCGCGGCCAGCCGGCGCCGCTGACCCTGCAACAGGCCCAGGCCGAGGCCCGCGCGCACGCCCCCGAGCGAGCCGTCGCGGATGCGGCGGTCGCGGCGGCGCGCGAGCGCGCGGCGGTCGCGGGCCGCTGGCTGACCCACGATCCGGTCGCGACCGGGCGCTACCGGAGGCCGGCTCCCGGCACCGACCTCGACGATCACGCCTGGTCGCTCGGCCTGGAGTGGACGCTCGAGCTGTCCGGCGCGTGGCGGGCGCGCGGCCAGGCCGCCCGGGCGGCGGTGACCGCCGCCGGCGACGACCGCGCGGCGGCGCTGCTCGCGCTCGATGGCGAGGTCGCGCGGGCGGTCGCCGAGCTCGCCGGCGCAGGGCGGCGGGTCGCGCGCACCGCCCGGATGATCGAGCTGCGCGAGCTCGCCGCGCGCGCCGCCGAGCGCACGCGCGCCACCGGCGGAGGCACGCAGCTCGATGCCGACGCGGCCACGCTCGATCTCCGCGCGGCGCAGATCGAAGGCGCGAATGCGCGCGCCGAGATCGAAGCCGCCCGCGTGCGGCTGGCGCGGCTGCTCGGCCGTCCCGACGCCGCGGGGCTGGAGGTCGCCGATGACGTCGACCGCAGCCCGGCGCCGCCGCCGGCGGTGATCGACCCGCTCGTCGAGCGCGATCCTCGCGTCCAGGCCGCCGCCGCCCAGCTCGACGCGGCCCGGCTGGCCGGCGAGGCCGAGCGCCGCGCGGTGGTGCCCGGCGTGACCGTCGGCGTCGAGCTGGAGCGCGCGCGCCATGACATCCCGGGTGGCACATTCGCCGCCGCGCCCGGCCTGGCCGGCACGTGGAGCGAGTGGGAGCTCGGCGTCCAGCTCAGCGTCCCGCTGCCGCTCGTCGAGCGCAACCGCGCGGCCCGCGCCGCCGCCGCCGCGGAGGTGCGCAACCTGGAGGCCCAGCTCGGAGCGCTGCGCATGGACGTGCGCGCCGAGATCGCCACGGCGCACGCCCGGCTGTCCGCGGCGATCTCCGCGATGGATGCGGCGGCCGACATCCCGCCGATCCTCGATCGCGAGGTCCAGCTGCTCGACAAGGCGCTGCGCGCCGGCGGCATCGAGTGGGCGGCGTGGGCCCAGCAGGCGCATCGCCTGGTCGAGGTGGGGCGGACCTACGACGACGCCGTGCTGGCGCTGCGGCGCGCGCGGGCCGCCTGGGCGCGCCTCGCGACGCCCTGAGGCCATCCGTGAGCCGGGTCAGAACTGGTAGACGCAGCCGTCCTTGGAGTCGCATGGCCGGGCGAACGGCGAGGCGTCGAGCACGCTGACCGTGGCGCCGTCGTAGTTCTCCGGCACGCCGCCGCTGATCTTGTCGACACCGGCCGGCAGCTCGACGATCAGCGCCGCGGCCGACTTGCCCGCTGCCGGCGTCACCCCGAGGCGGACCTCCAGCGGCTTCTTGGCCGCCTCGGCATCGCGCACGACGTCGAGCCGGGTCCCGCCGGTGGTGGCGGTCAGGGTCGCGGTGACGCAGCCCGGATGCGGGCAGCTGGGCATTGCCGCGCCGAACCGGCCGAACCGGGCGGTCGCCGTCGCCGCCGCGTCGCCGCGTCGCTTGAGGTAGTACGTGCGCGCGCCCCAGTTCGCGTACACCGCGAACGGCGCGAAGAAGTCGAGGCCGAGCACGCCGTCGACCTTGCCGGCGGCGAACCGCTTGTCGATGTAGGGGACCAGCGTGATCTTCGGCGTCTTCGCCGCCCCGAGCGCCACGTCGCTCGCGGTCGCTCCCTTGGTGATCTCGCGCACCGTCGCGGCCTCGTCGACCAGCCGCTGCTTGACCGCGGTCGGCTGGGCCTTGACCTTGGCCCACAGCGGCTCGCGCAGCTCGCTGACCGGGCCGCCGAGGTCGAGGTGCATCATGACCTGCGCGCCGCCGATCTGCGCGGCCGCGACCCGGCGGACCACCGGCGTCGCGTCGAGGCCGGACGAGCTCTCGCGGGTCACCACGCCGATCCGCGACTGGTCATCGCTGTTCGACGACTCCGCGCCGCCGCTCATGTGACCGCGGACCGCCGACATCATCACCGGGTCGACCGACACCGTCTCGTACTTCACCGCGATCGCGTCCGGCGGCGGCGTGAACGCCTGCGGCATCGACAGCATCGCGATGCCCTGGTCGCGGTCGAACCCGAACACCAGCATGTCGGCGAGCACGTCGCGACCGATCACGCCGTTCACCCGGCGGACCTCGGCGTCGTAGAAGCCCGACGGGACCAGCATCACGATCCGGCGATCGACCGAGAGCGTGCCGAGCTGGAGATCGAGCAGCTCGGCGTACGCGCGCATCTGCTCGGTGCCGGTCTCGTCGAGCAGGGTCGGCCCGCGGCTGGTGATCAGCCCGGCATCGCCGGCGACCTGCTGGTCGATCGCCGAGATGCTGGCGTCGGGGTCGATCGCGAACAGGTACGGCCCCTTGCCGTGAACCATGGCCGGCGCGATCAGCGTGCCGTCCTCGAGCGGCCCGACCAGCGGGAACGTCCAGTGGTCCCCCTTGGGGAACCCCGACGGAGCTCCGGCGCCGCCGCAGCCGGCGGCGATCAGGGCGGACAGCAGCAGACAGGCAGACAGACGCGCGGGGTGGTGCACCGTGGTTCCTTCCGTGAGGCGGCTTGCCGTGGCCCGCAGCTGAACCCAGCCCGCTCCCGGGTGCAAGCGTGAGCTGCATTCCTTCACATACCACCGCGCTCACACCGCGGCCGCGTCGACGGCCGCAGCGCCGGCGCGACTCACGCCCGGAACTGCGAGAGCTCGATCTGCAGCCGGCGGCACCACCGGCGGATCTGGATCGGCGCCTTGCCCATCGCGCGGCCCACCGCGGTGACGTTGCCGGTGTGCTCGCGCAGCAGCTCGATCACGCGCTCGCGCAGCACGCGGTCCTCGGGCCGCAGGCTGGCCAGGCTCGGCGGGACGTAGTTGCGGATCGCCTCGGACAGGTGCTCGGCCCGGATCTCGCCGTCCTCGGCGAGCGCGACCGCCGCGCGCAGCGCCTGCTCGAGCTCGCGGATGTTGAGCGGCCAGCCGTAGCGCAGCATCAGGCGCGCGGCCGAGCGGTGCAGCGTGATCCGGTGGGGCTGCGGCGCGACCCGCGGCAGGATCGCGGCGATCAGGTTGCCGAGGTCCTCGCGGCGGTCGCGCAGCGTCGGCAGCGTGACCTCGAACCCCGACAGCCGCGCGTAGAGGTCCTGGCGGAACCGGCCGTCGGCGATCCGGGCCTGGAGGTCCTGGTGGGTCGCCGCGACCACGCGCACGTCGACCTTGACCGTGTCGCTCGCGCCGACCGGGCGGACCTCGCCCTCCTGCAGGACGCGGAGCAGGGCGACCTGCGATTCCTCGGGGAGCTCGGCGATCTCGTCGAGGAACAGCGTGCCGTTGTGGGCGCGGCGGACCAGCCCGTCGCGCTCCTCGTTGGCGCCGGAGAACGCGCCGCGGCGGTGGCCGAACAGCTCGCTCTCGATCAGGTTGCGCGGCAGCGCGCCGCAGTTGACCGGGATGAACGCGCCGCGCCGGCCCGAGACGTCGTGGACCGCGCGGGCGATCAGCTCCTTGCCGGTGCCGGTCTCGCCGCGGATCAGCACCGGCACGCCGGCACGGGCGATCCGGGTCAGCTGCTGCACGCGGTGCTCGAGGTCGAGGCTGACCGTGCGGAACGCGGTCGGCGTGTCGAGCTCGTTCGCCAGGTCGCGATCGCTGGCCTCGCCGACCGATCCCTCCTCGCGGAACATCACCAGCGTGCCGCCGGCCTCGATGACGTCGCCGTCGGTGAGGGTCGCGGTGCGCGCCGGCTCGCCGTTGACCGAGATCCCGTTCTTGGACGCCAGATCGGCGACCTCCCAGCCGGAGGGCTGGCGGCGCACGGTGAAGTGCTTGCGCGAGATCTCGTAGTCCGGAACGGCGATCGCGGCGCCCCGGCCGTGGCGGCTCACGTGGCGGCTGCCGTCGCGGCCGATCGTGACGCTATCGAGGTTCGCGAGCGACAGCCGCAGCGCTCCTGCGACCAGCCGGCGGCATTCAATGATGACCAGCAGACGAGGCGCGCCGTCGTCGTCGCCGCCGCCCAGCTGCGGGCCGCTGGTCTCGCTCACCGTCTCGGTGGGGTCCCCGTTCACGAGCGACTGGCTGATACAATATCCGTACCCGACGGAGCGCCGGCAGGTCCAGCGGTTTGCGATGGCACCGCGATCGACGAGGGTCCTACATGGCCGTCAGATGCCGCCAGCGGCCTGCATGAGGCGCAGCCGTCCACGGTGAAGTCCTCGCGGTTCAGCGAGCTTGCGCGTGGCCGGACGGCCGGTGGATCCGGAGGCGCTGCTCACGGCGCCTCGTCCACGCATCGGGTTGCCTCGCGCTCCGGACCCGCGCGCGGCGCCCGCCGCGAGGCGGAACAGCCGGAACCTGGCCGGAGGTTCGGGCCGTGCCCCGTGATTTCAGCGCCCTGTGAGCCACCGGAACAGCGTGGAACACGACCGAGAACGCGCCGCTCGCGGCGGATCTGCCGGGAGTACCACGCGCCGGTCTCGATGCCGGCCTCGCGGTCGGCCCGGTGCCGACCTCCGGACGTCCCCGAGGTTGTGATCGTTGTTCCGTCGATCGAACAGCCGACGCGGAACAACCGGAACCTCCGGCGATGTTCCGCTGGATCTCCGCGGTTTCGCGCTGATACAGCTGATCGGAACACTCGGGAACACCCGGCGGAACACTCCATGCCCCGACCGGTCGGTACCGGCTGTGAAAGCCCGGACAGTTGGAGTGTTCCGGGGTCGGCCCGAGGCTTGCTCTCCGACCTCGCGTGCGCCCGACCGTTCCCGAGAACCGCCGCCGGCGCTCGGGCTCAACTATCGTGCGCTTCCCCGTGACCTCCGGCGGCAACGACGACTCCAGCGTGCCCGGCGCGGCATCGACCGTGTCGGCCCCTGCGGCGGTCGACCGGACCCTCACGCGAGAACCCGGCGAGATCCCCGGCCCGTTGCCGCCGCGCAGCATGCCGGCCGCGCCGCCGCCCCGCGACCCCCGACGCTACGACGTCCTCGGCGAGCACGGCCGCGGCGGGCTGGGCCGGGTGTCGCGCGCCCGCGACCGCGAGCTCGGCCGCGATGTCGCGATCAAGGAGCTGATCGCACGCAGCCACGTCAGCGAGGTCCGGTTCCTGCGCGAGGCCCTGATCACCGCCCGCCTCGAGCACCCCGGCATCGTTCCGGTCCACGAGGCCGGGCGGTGGCCCGACGGCACGCCGTTCTACGCGATGAAGCTGGTCGCCGGCCGCCCGCTGCGCGACCTGATCGCCGAGCGCAAGACCCTCGACGAGCGGATCGGCCTGCTCCACCACGTGATCGCGGTCGCCGATGCGATTGCGTACGCCCACGGCCGCAGCATCATCCACCGCGATCTCAAGCCCGCCAACGTCATCGTCGGCGACTTCGGCGAGACCGTGGTCATCGACTGGGGGCTGGCCAAGGATCTGTCCGTCGCCGAGGAGTCCAGCGTCGGCGGCGGGCCGTTTCGCGAAGGCCGCGACGACGGCCTGACCTCGGCCGGCAGCGTGCTCGGCACCCCGGCGTACATGCCACCCGAGCAGGCGCGCGGCGAGCCGGTCGACCAGCGCGCCGACGTGTTCGCGATCGGCGCCATGCTGTGGGAGCTGTGCTCGCTGCAGAAGGTGCCGCCCGGCGACGCGCGGCAGCGCCATCGCGCGCTGCGCCGCAACGGGATCGATCCGGACCTCGCCGCGATCGTCGAGAAGGCGCTCGACGCCGAGCCGGCGCGCCGCTACCCCGACGCCGGCGCGCTCGCCGCCGATCTCAAGGCGTTCAAGGCCGGGATCCGGATCGCCGCCCGCCGCTACTCGCTGTGGGCGCTGCTCGCGCACTGGACCCGCCGGCACCGCACCGCGGCGATCGGATCGGCCGCCGCGCTGGTCGCCGCGATCGCGGGCGCGGCGCTCTACGTCGGCGCGGTCACCCGCGAGCGCGACCGCGCCGACGCCTCCGAGCAGCACGCCCGGCAGGCGCTCGACGCGCTGACCCTCAAGCACGCCCAGCTGCTGCTCGCCAGCGACCCGTCCGCCGCGGTCGACGCGCTGGCGACCTACCGCGGCAGCGACGCCGATCGCGAGGCCCAGATCCGCGCCGAGGCCACCGGGCGCGGCGTCGCCGTGCTGCGCGCCCGGCCCCACACCGACCGGGTGCGCTGGGCGGCGGTCGCGCCGAGCGGCGCGATCGTCTCGCTCAGCGCCGACGGCACGCTCGCGCGGACCTCGCTCGACGGCGCGTCGGTCGTCGTCGCGCGCGGGGTCGGCAGTGCCAGGATCTGGTCGTACGCGCCGGCGCGGCACCTGCTGGCGTACGGCTGCGACCCCGGCGACCTGTGCCTATACGACGTCGGCCGGGATGCGGTCATCCCGGTCGCCGCGAGCCTGCGCAGCGCGCGGCCGGATCGGTTCGCGCTGTCCCGCGACGGCAACCGGCTCGCGGTGATGTCGCGCGATGCGGTGCTCACGGTGTTCGACATCGCGGACCCGGCGCACCCGGCGGTCCTGCTCCAGCGCCCGATCCAGGACGGCAGCGACGTCACGTTCTTCGACCGCGACATCATCGC
The DNA here is from genome assembly GCA_036265355.1 of Kofleriaceae bacterium. GTDB lineage: Bacteria > Myxococcota_A > Polyangia > Haliangiales > Haliangiaceae > JABFXX01. The sequence goes on from DATAPF010000100.1 coordinate 13,597, forward strand.
GGCCGGCACCCCCCACAGCGTCGAGTTCGTCCACCTGCAGGGTGGCTCGGAGCGGTTCGAGGTCCCCGACAGCTCGTACTGGGACGCCAGTCCCGACGAGCAGCTGTTCGCGCTCGCGACCATCCACGGCCAGGTATCGATCCTGGAGGGGTCTCCGGTCCGGATCGCGGCGCGCAAGGATCTGTGCAACGGCCGGGTCGCCGGCATGCAGTTCATCCCGGGCCGGCGCAGCCTCGCGTACGCCTGCACGGCAGGAACGGTCGGCATCTGGGACCTGCGGCGCGACGTCGCCACGCAGCGGCTGCAGCTCGAGGGCCACGCCGACCTGGTGGCGGTGAGCCCGGACGGCGACTACCTCGTGGCCGCCGGCGGCACCGGCACGGTCACCGTGCTCGACCTGACGACCGACCTCGTCGCGTCCTACAAGGGCCACGAGTTCCGGCTGACCGCCATCACGGCGCCGGTGCCCGGGCACCCGGTGGTGATCTCCGCCGACGTGCTGGGTTCGCTGCGGGTATGGCCGTTGCCGCCGCGCGTCGCCCGCGTCGCCGCAACGACCGACCGCCGGTTCTACGCCGCGAGCTTTCACGACCGGTCCACGGTCACCGCGACCTCGTTCGGCGGCGCGCTCACGACGCTCTCGCCGGCGACCGGGATCCAGACCTCGGGCCCCCACGAGAGCCTGAACATCCAGATCCAGCCCTCGAGCAGCCGGCAGACGTTTGCCACCTACGGCCTCGAGGACGTGGTCGAGATCTGGTCGTGGGCAACCCTGGAGCGGACCCGCGTGATCCCGACCCACCACGGCTCGGTGTCCCAGGTCGCGTTGATCGACGACTCCGGCGGTGACCCCGGCGGTGACCGCGGCGGCGACACCGGCGAGCTGATCTCGTCGGGGCGCGATGGCCGGCTGGTGCGCTGGTCCGCGTCCGGCGAGCCGGCCGTGCTCGCAAAGCTCGATCAGCCGATCGACGGCTTCGCGCGGATCTCCCGGACCGGCGAGATCGTGTTCGCCGGCGCCGACGGGGCGCTGTGGCGCACCGGCGGCGGGCACACCGTCGCGCTCCGGCCGGCGGGGGCGCGGATCATCCGCCTGGTGGTCTCGCCCGACGAGCGCACCGTGTACGCCGGGACCGCCGACGGCGATGTGCTTGCGATCGACACCGCGTCCTGGCGGCAGGACCTCGCGTTGCACGCGGCGGGCGCCGTGCAGGAGCTGTCGATCACCGACGACAGCCAGACCCTCGCCGTCGCCACCAAGGACGGCAAGGTCCACATCGGTGCCCGGCGCGACAGCCCGATCCCGACGTGGCACACGCTGATGGTCCAGGCGCGCCATCTGGCGCTGACCCCCGACGGCCTGCTCATCGCGCCGTCCACCGACGGCGTGGTCTGGATCTACGCGATCGCCCGGCGGCGCTGGCTGTGCCTGCCGATGGGCTCCGGGGATCTGCGATGGGTCACGATATCCAGCGACGCCGCCGCGGCGGTCGCTGTCGACTACGAGGGCCGCCTGCTGTGGATCGATCTCCACGCGGCGCGCGCGTACCTCGCCGACCAGGCTCGACCACAACCCTGAAAGGGAATGCCCATGAAGAAGCTCGCTCGCTCCCATCCACGGCCCGCTCGCAAGCTGGTCATTCACCGCGAGACGGTTCGCATCCTCCGGCAGCTCGCGCTCCGCGAGCTCCGCGACGCTCATGGCGGAGTCACGAAGCCGGACTGCGAGGACAGTCCGCCGCCGCCCATGTCCGTGTGGTGCGACTGATCCGGCCGCGCGCTCGCCTGCCGTGACGTCCGCGGGAATCGGACGTGATCGCCGAATCGCGGCGCGCGCCGACCGCGATCGGGTAACGTGGACGCATGCCCACCATCGCGCACCGGATCTGCCCGTTCTGCGAGGCGTGCTGCGGCCTGGAGCTCGCCATCGAGGGCGGCAAGATCACGTCGATCCGCGGCCACGACGAGGACGTGCACTCGGCCGGGTTCATCTGCCCCAAGGGGGCCGCGCTGCGCGACCTCCACGAGGACCCCGACCGGCTGCGCGCGCCGCTGGTCAAGCGGGGCGGCCGGCACGTCGAGGTGAGCTGGGACGAGGCGTTCGCCGAGATCGAGCGCCGGCTGGTGCCGATCCTGGCCGAGCACGGCAAGGACGCGGTCGCGATGGTGATCGGCAACCCGTCGGTCCACAAGCTGAGCCTGACCCTGGCCACCGCCCGGCTGACCCGCGCGATCGGCACGACGAACCTGTTCTCCGCGTCGACGCTGGATCAGATGCCCAAGCAGCTGTCGGCGGGCCTGATGTTCGGCCACTGGCTGTCGATCCCGGTGCCCGACCTCGCGCGCACCGACCTGCTGGTGGTGCTCGGCGCCAACCCGGTGGTGTCCAACGGCAGCCTGTGGACGGTCCCGGACTTCCGCGGCAAGGCCCGGGCGATGCAGGCGCGCGGCGGCCAGCTGATCGTGATCGACCCGCGGCGGACGGAGACCGCCGAGCTCGCCGACCAGCACCTCTTCATCCGGCCGGGCGGCGATGCGTTCCTCCTGCTCGGCATCGTCCACGCGCTGTTCGCCGACCGGCGGGTCCGGCTCGGGCGGCTGGCCGCGCACGTCGAGGGGCTCGCGGCGCTCGAGGCGGCGGTCGCCGACTTCGCGCCCGAGCGCGTCGCGGCGCGCTGCGGGATCGACGCCGCGGCGATCCGCGCCCTGGCGCACCAGCTCGCCGGCGCCGAGCGCGCGGCGGTCTACGGCCGGATCGGCACCTGCACCCAGGAGTACGGCACGCTCGCCAGCTGGCTGATCGACGTCGTCAACGCGCTGACCGGGCACCTCGACGAGCCCGGCGGCGCGATGTTCCCCAGGGCCGCGGCGTTCGCCGCCAACACGACCGGCGCGCCCGGCCGCGGCAAGGGCATCTCGATCGGCCGCCGGCTGAGCCGGGTCTCGCGGGCGCTCGAGGTCTGGGGCGAGTTCCCGATGGGCTGCCTCGCCGAGGAGATCACGACCCCGGGCGACGGCCAGCTCAAGGCCGTCATCTCGGTCGCGACCAACCCGGTGCTGTCGGCCCCCAACGGCCCGCAGCTCGCCGCGGCGCTCGGCCGCCTGTCGCTGATGATCAGCGTCGACATCTACCTCAACGAGACCACGCGGCACGCCGACGTCATCCTGCCCGGGCTATCGCCGCTCGAGGACGTCCACTTCGACGTCGCGCTGCCCCAGCTGGCGTGGCGCAACACGGTGCGGTTCAGCCCCGCCGTGCTCCCCGCGCCCGCCGGCCAGCCCAGCGAGTGGCAGATCATGCTGCGGCTGCTCGCGATCGCCACCGGCCGCGGCGCCGCGGCGGACCTCGACGCGCTCGACGACGAGCTCACCGCCGACGACGTGCGGCGCACCGCCGGCCCCGCCGCTCCCGCGGTGCTCGCCGCGGTCGCCGGCCAGCGCGGCCCCGAGCGCGTGCTCGACCTCGCGCTGCGCGCCGGGCCGTACGGCGATCGCTTCGGCCTGGCGCCCGGCGGCCTCACCCTCGCCCGCCTCAAGGCATCGCCGGCCGGCATCGACCTCGGCGCGCTCGAGCCCCGGCTCCCGGACCTCCTGCGCACGCCATCCGGCAAGGTCGAGCTGGCGCCACCGCTCCTCCTCGACGACCTCGGCCGCGCCCGCGCCGACCTCGGCCGCGCCATCCCCGAGCTCGTGATCGTCGGCCGCCGCCAGCTGCGCTCCAACAACAGCTGGATGCACAACCTGCCCGTCCTCGCCAAGGGCCGGTTCCGCTGCACCGCGCTCGTCAGCTCGATCGACGCCGGCCGGCTCGGCCTGCGCGACGGCGGCCGCGCCCGGATCGCGCGCGGCGCGCAATCGATCGACGTCGAGGTCGAGGTCAGCGACGCCATGATGCCCGGCGTGGTCAGCCTCCCCCACGGCTGGGGCCACGATCAGCCCGGCACCCGCCTCGCCCTCGCCGCCGAGCGCCCCGGCGCCAACCTCAACGCCCTGCTCGACGAGACCCTGCGCGATCCGCTGTCGGGCAACGCCGTCCTCGCCGGCGTCCCGGTCACGATGCAGCCGCTGTAGGCGACCGGGCGCGGAGCTCGATGGTCCGTTCGATCGCGGCCCGGTGGCTGGTGGATCCTCGACGAGCCCGAGCTGCAGCGGGCCCCCAAGGGGCGATTTCCTGAGCGTGTTCAGTAAGTTGAGGTTGTTCCACCCCCGCGATTTTCGGCTTTGAGCTCTGCGAAGCCTTTCGGTGTTCAAAGGGCGAGCGCACAGTGGGGTCGAGCGCGAACGCGACGCGCTATCGAGCGAGTCTCGACGGCACATGTCGCGATCGGCCGTCGCCGACGTGGCTTCAGGGCAGCATCACGCCGCAGCAGGCTCCGCGCGAAGCCAGCCGCCCGCGTCGAGGACGTCCCACGCGAGCCGGATCTGACGCGGCTCGAACACCCGCTTGCGATCGTTCCACTGGTAGACGGCATCGACGGCTTCGTCGACCGTGCGGGCTCCGTCGTGAACCACCACCCAGTGCACCGTCGCGAGCAGCTCCATGCCGAACGGGGTCTCGAAGCCCTGTACGAGCTCGGCGACGCGATCGAACCTGGCCTTGGTGTCCGGGTGGGCCTCCAGGAATGCCAGGGCGTCCTTGCTGGCGCCGGGCACAAGCTCGAGTTGCTTGTCAGGGGCGTCACCGCCGTCGGCGTACCCCGTCAGGAAGTGTCCCTCCACGTGCGCGAGCACCTGGCGGAGGTTCTCCGCGTAGGGCCCGTACAGCGCTTTCATGTACCGCAGGCGCAACGGCTCGCCAGCCTCCTGCATGAAGTACATCAGCTTGTGGATCTCGAGCAGGGACACGAAGGGATCCATCAGCCCGGCAAGGTAGCGCTCGATGAGCCCGACCAGGACGGCGCGGCCCGGAGTCATCGTCGGCACGTTGGAAGACCTGACCATCTCCCTCGGAACCGGTGCTCCATCGGGTTCGAAGAGGAGCACCGTCACGTCGGGCAACGTGGCGAAGACTTGTTCGATGCGAGGGCGGACCGTGGCCCAGTCCAGGCCACCCAGGCCGCATCCGAGCGGAGGAACTGCGATCGACATGATGCCGAGACGACGGACGTCCGCAACCAGAGCGGCAAGGCCGGCGTCGATGTCTTCGATCCGGCTGTTGCCGCGCCAGTGACGCTTCGTCGGGAAGTTGATCACCCAGCGGGGGGCCGCGAGCTGGCCGGTCTCGACGATCAGCATCCGACCCGGTTGCACCTCGTGGCGCTTGCACGCCTGCTGATAGACGCTGAAGTTCTTGGGGTACGCGCGCTTGAACTGGGCGGCGATACCTCGCCCCATGACGCCGGCGCAGTTCACGGTGTTCACCAACGCCTCGGCGTCGGCCTTCAAGATGTCGCCTCGGGTAACCTCGATCATCGTTCGCGTTCCCTGGCTAGTAGTACCACTTCGGTCGGACGGTGACTTCCGGCTGGTGGGGCGAACCGGCGATGGCAGCCTCGGCTTGCCCGCGAACGCCCTGGGAGATCACGCCCAGGGCTTCGACAAGATTCCAGGGGAACGAACCGTGCACGAGGAACTCGGCCTGCTTGGCCTCCTTGACGGTAGGGCTTCGAAAGTCGGTGGATGCCACGGCGGTCCAATCGATCTGGTCCAACTCGGCGAGGTCGGCTCGGAAGGTCGCGTACCTTGCGCCCGC
>DATAPF010000101.1:0-5343 GCA_036265355.1 Kofleriaceae bacterium
CCGATACCAACGTCTATCTGGTTGGACCCGAGGCGGGTCCGGTCGCCGTGATCGACCCCGGGAGTCCCTATCCGGACCAGCAGGCCATCCTGGACCGCGTGCTGGCGAGCGCGCCGCCGTGCGTGGTCTTACTGACACATCACCATGGCGACCACATGGGCGGGGCGGCCGCGCTCGCGGAGCGCTGGTCGGTGCCGATCGCGGCACACCCGGCCACGGCGCGGCGGCTCGCCGGCCGGGTCGCGGTGACCCACCACCTGGAGGACGGCGACACCGCGTACGGGGTCACCGCGATCTTCACGCCGGGGCACGCCGAGGGTCATCTGTGCTATGCGGTCGGCGATGCGACGATCGCGGGCGACATGGTCGCCGGTGTCGGCACGATCCTGATCGATCCGAGCGAGGGCGACATGGCGGTGTACCTTGCGTCGCTGGAGCGCTTGCTCGCGCGGCCGCAGATGACGCTGCTTCCGGCGCACGGTCCGGCGATCGCCGACGGCCACAGAAAACTGAGCGAGTATCTCGCACACCGCCGGATGCGGGAGGCGCTGGTCGCCGCCGCGTTGCGCGACACGCCGCGCACACCGGCTGAGCTGGTCGCTGAGGCATATCGCGACACGCCGCGCGTGCTGTGGGGTCTGGCCGAGCGATCATTGCTTGCACATCTCGTCAAGCTCGCGCGGGAGCAGCGCGCGGTCGACCGCGGCGACGGGCGCTGGTCGACGTGACGCCGCGCCGCTATAGTGACGCGAGGTGGGCTTATCGTTCGATGATCTTCCCGATGTGGCGATCGCACGCGACCTGCTGCGCCGGTGGTGGGGACTGGAGCTCGGGCTGGCGGAGGGCAGCGGAGCCGGTTACGTGCGCGCATCGCACCCGGTCTGCGAGACCGTGCGGGGCGCGGCGCCCGCGGCGTGCGCCGGCGCGCTGACCGACATCGCGGCGTGGTTCGCCGCGGAGCCCGGGCGCGAGCCCGTGGTGCGGACCTGCCATGCCGGCCTGATCATCGTCGCGGCCCCGGTGTACGGCGCACACGGCCTGGCCGGCGTGGTCTACGCCAGCGGCGCGTGCCCGGCCGGGCGGTCGCTCGACGCGGTCGCCGAGGGGCTCGGCGCGATCGGCTCGCCCGACGAGGCCCGCGCGATGGCGGCCAGCGTGCCCGCGCTCGACGACGCCGACCTCGCCCGGGTCCGCGATCTGGTCCGCTCCGCGGCGGCCGCGGTCGAGCGGGTGCAGCCCGCGGTGGTCGCGCCGACCACGTTCCACCATCCGTTCACCGAGATCGTCGGCGAGTCCGCGGCGGTGCGCGACGTCGTCAAGCTGCTCGGCAAGGTGGTCAAGAGCGAGGCCACCGTGCTGGTCCAGGGCGAGAGCGGCACCGGCAAGGAGCTGATCGCGCGCGCGATCCACTACCACGGCCCGCGCGCCAAGAAGCCGTTCGTGGTCCAGAACTGCTCGGCGTTCAACGACAACCTGCTCGAGAGCGCGCTGTTCGGCCACGTCCGCGGCGCGTTCACCGGCGCGGTCAAGGACCAGCCGGGCCTGTTCCAGGTCGCGGACGGCGGCACGTTCTTCCTCGACGAGATCGGCGACATGTCCGCCGCGCTCCAGGTCAAGCTGCTGCGCGTGCTGCAGGAGGGCACGTTCATGCCGGTCGGCGGGACCAAGCCGGTCAGGGTCGACGTCCGGATCATCGCGGCGTCGCACAAGGACCTCGCGGCGATGGTCGCCGTCAAGCAGTTCCGCGAGGACCTGTTCTACCGGGTCAACGTCCTCAAGATCACGGTGCCCCCGCTGCGCGATCGGGTCGCCGACATCCCGCGGCTCGCCCAGTTCTTCGTCGCCAAGCACGGGCGCGGCGCCAGGGCCGCCGCCGCGGCGCCGCCGCCGCGGCTGTCGCAGGGCGCGCTCGCCCGGCTGGTCGCCTACCCCTGGCCGGGCAACATCCGCGAGCTCGAGAACGAGATCGAGCGCATGCTGGTGCTCGCCGGCGATGCCCCCGAGCTCACCGGCGCGATGGTGTCGTCGCGGGTCGCCGGCGGCGCCCACAGCGTGGCGCGCGCGCTGCGCGACGTGATCGCGATCGCCGAGGCCGACGCGATCGTCGCGGCGCTCGGCCGCCACGGCGGCGATCGCGACTCGGCGGCGCAGGACCTCGGCATCAGCCGGACGTACTTCGACGCGCGCAGCGCCGCGCTCGGGCTCGGGGCCGGCGGTGCCCCGCCGGGAGCCACCCCGTGACCTGCCCGACCTGCCGCAGGCCGGTGAGCAAGGATCCGGCGCAGCCCAGCAAGCTGTTCCCGTTCTGCAGCGAGCGCTGCCACCTGGTCGACCTCGGCCGCTGGCTCGGCGAGGACTACCGGTTCGCGGGTCCACCCGCCGACCCGATCGCGGCGCCGGCTCCCGACGACGACTGACGGCGATCACGAGCCGCGGGTCGGCGGGTCGACCGCACCGTCGTGGCGCGGGTTGCCGCCGAACATGTGCCAGCCGTCGAGCGTGCGGTCGCCGACCTGCAGGGCGACGACGTAGCCGTCCTCGGTGCTGGCGTAGATCCAGCCGCGCGCGATCACCGGCTCGGCGATCACGCGGTGGCCGATCGCGTAGGACCACAGGGTGTAGCCGGTGTCGACGTCGAGCCCGAACAGCGTGCCGTCGCGGGCGGCGATCACGACCTCGGAGCCGGCGAGCGCGACCGAGCCGACCGAGCGGCGATCGGCGGACGCGCCGGTGTAGCGGCGCTGCCAGAGCAGCTCGCCGGTGGCGGCGTCGCTCGCGCGGATCTCGCCGCCCATCGCGACGTAGCGCACGCCGCGGTCGACGACCGGGCGCGAGCCCTCGAACGCCCACACCGCCTTCCAGTTGCCGGGCTCGACCCCGCCCGGCACGTCGCCGGCGCTGCGGCCGGACGACCGGTCGTGCTCGCGGAGCAGCTTGCCGGTGTCGGCGGCGACGATGATCTGCTGCTCGTGGCCCCGGACCTGGCGGGTGATGAACAGCTCGTTGTCGGCGATCCACGGCGCGGTGGTCGCGTCGAGCGCGCGGGCCCATGCCAGCTTGCCGGTCCGGCGGGCGAACCGGAACACGACGCCGTGCAGGTTCGTGGCGTAGATCGCGTCGCCCGCGATCACCGGCGCGGCGCGCAGCTCGGCGCCGACCGGCCGGGTCCACACCGGCTCGCCGTCCTTGACCCGGTACGCGGTGAGCTCCTGGCCGGACGCGCCGGGGTGCGATGCGTAGACCAGACCGTCGGCGGTGGTGACCTGCGCCAGCGTCGGATCGCCGAGCCTGCGGAACCACAGCCGGCGGCCGGTCCTGGCGTCGAGCGCGAACAAAGTGCAGCTCTCGGTGTTGAACAGCACCCGGTCGTCCTCGAACACCGCGGCGGTCGGGCCGTTGTCCTCGAGGTTGGTCGTCGCCCAGTCGATATGGCCGGTCTCGGCGTCGAGCCCGTAGAAGCTGACCGACTCGAATCCACCGGAGACGTAGATCTTGCCGGCGCCGTACGCGACCGCGGGCAGCTGCAGGTGCTCGGGGATCCGCGCGACCCAGCCGCGGCGGTCCTCGGCGAACGTGAACCCGACCGAGCCGCCCGCCGGTGGGACCGGGACCGCGACCGGCACCACCGCGCGATCGGCCGCGAGGTCGAGGCTGGCGGGCGCGGCGCCGGTGCGCCCGGCGGACCGGCGATCCGGCGGCGGGATCGGCCCGGCGAGGTCGATGCCCGGTGCCGGGCGCGGCGGGGACGGCGCGATCGCGGGCGCGGCGCGGGGGTCGACCGCGTCGTGGGCGTCGCAGCCGAGCGCGCATGCGATCGCGATCCACGCGAGGCAGAGCTTCATGGCGATGGCTCCTTGCCGGGATGAAGTTCGAACGGGTAGTTGATCTGGACCACGCCCCCGCCATCCGATCGGGGGAACTCGATCGCCTGGATCACGCCGGCCACACAGGCTTCGACCTCGGCATCGCCCAGGCCATCGGCGGTCGCCGCGACCACGCGACCGTTGTCTCGGATCGTGAAGTGCACGGTGAGCGTGCCGGCGAGGGTCGGCCGGGATATCAGGCGCTTGTCGTAGCAGTACCGGATCTGGTTGAGCTGGCGGCGGACGTAGCGGCGGATGACCGGCTTGCCGATCTCGTCCGCCGCCAGCGTCGGCGCGCCGATGGTGACGCTGGGGATCGCAACGGCGGCCCGGCCGGCGGAGACGCTGTAGCCATGGCCGACGCTCGTGCCGCTGCCCGTGCCGAGCGTGCCGTAGCTGCCGAGGCCGATCGTGCCCCAGCCGGTACCCCCGCCGCCGACCCCGTAGCCGCTCACGCTGTAGACGCCGCCCGCGGCGATCCCCGCGACCGCGTCGGGCACCTCGACCGGGACGGCGACGCGCACCGGCGTGCCGCCGGCGGTCACCCGCGAGCGGTCGACGGCGACGAACGCGGTCAGCTGGGTCAGCACGCGGCTCGCGATCGACAGCTCGATGATCTGGCGCTCGATCTCGGGGTCGGCCTTGCGGACCAGACGGCGAGACAGCTCGGCGATCCGCTCGCGCGCCCACACCGTCGCGATCGCGGGGTGGGCGCCGGCGCGCTCGGGCAGCACGACCGGGACCGCGAACGAAACGTCGCGGCCCGCCTGACGGCCGCGGATCGTCACGGTCGCCCGGCCGGCCCGCGCGTAGTGGCCGGACACCGCGAGCGGCTGGCCGACGAACAGATCGGGCAGCGCGCGCGGCGTCACGTCCGAGACCGCAAGGCCGCCCCAGTCGATCGCGACGTCGGTCAGCACCGGCGCGTCGATCCGCTGCTCGAACGCGGCGACGACCGGCGCGGTCGGCTCGTCGGGCCGGACGAACTGCGCGGCGCCGCGGCCGGCCACCGCGACCTCCTCCAGCAGGTAGCGGTTGACCGCGGTCCCGACGCCGAACGCGAACAGCCGCGCGTCGCCGGCGCGCTCGGCGATCAGCCGGATCACGTCGTCCTCGTCGCCGACGTAGCCGTCGGTCAGGAACGCGACGATCCGCAGCCGCTGGGGATCGTGCGGCACGGCGAGCGCCGCTGCGATCCCCGCGGTCATCTCGGTCGCGCCGCCGGCGTCGAGCGCGGCCAGCCAGGCGAGGGTCAGCTCGACGTTGCGCGGCTTGTTGGCGATCGGCGACGCGCCGAGCGCGCTCGCGCGGTCGTCGAACCGGACGATCTGGAACGTGTCGTCCGGCCGCAGCCGGGCGAGCACCGCGCGGATCACATCCTTGGCCTTGGCGAGCGGCGCGCCGCGCATCGACGACGAGGTGTCGAGCACGAACACGATCTCGCGCGGAGCGATCTGCGCGGGCGCCGCGGCGGCGGGCG
>DATAPF010000102.1:0-14884 GCA_036265355.1 Kofleriaceae bacterium
GAACGCGCAGTACCCGAACGCGCAGTACCCGAACGCGCAGTACCCGAACGCGCAGTACCCGAACGCGCAGTACCCGAACGCGCAGTACCCGAACGCGCAGTACCCGAACGCGCAGTACCCGAACGCGCCGCACTCCGGCCAGCTGCACCCCGGTGCGATCTATGGCATGCAGATGCCGCCGCCACCGGCGTCGCTGACCGGGCAGCTCCGGTGGAGCGAGGTCGACGAGATCCCGTCGCAGTACAAGATCGGCGCGGCGCGCCGGCGATGGTTCACGTACATCGTCTCGGGGTTGATCGCGGTGTCGGTCGCGGCCGGCGTCACGTTCCTGGTCATCCGGCTCAGCCGCGATGCCACGCCGACCACGGGCTCGGTTCACGTCGTGTCGGTGCCGACCGGCGCGGACGTCTGGTTCGACGGCACGCTGATGGGCGATCGCACACCGCTGACGATCGAGCCGGTCCCGATCGGCACCCGCCACAAGATCGAGGTCTCGCTGCGCCACTACCAGCGCTACACCGAGGAGGTCTCGATCCCCAAGGCCGGCGGCACGGTCCAGATGCTGGCGCAGCTGACCTCGCTGACCGGCAAGATCGCGATCAACACGACGCCGGGCGGCGCGCAGATCTGGATCAACGGCCAGCCGCGCGGGATGACACCGACCACGCTGTCCGGCATCGACATCGACTCCACGCCGTCGATCGAGCTGATGCACAAGGATTTCGGAAAGTACCTGGTGCCGCTCAAGTGGGACGCCGCGGGCGTGGCCTACGTCGATTATAAATTCTCGCACTGACCCAGGGGCGCCCGGCGCCGCCGTGATCCGATGTCCCACATGCGAGACATCGGCTGCGCGCTCCCAACCGTGGCATACCCGAGCCCGACGAGGTGGTTTGCGACTTGCTCGTTGGCTTGTCACCATGCGGTTTGTTCGAGCGCCGTCGGTTCCTGCAGTGCTGTGCGCCGTCCTCGTCACCCTGGGTGGATGCAAACACCACGATGGCGGTGAGGACACCGGCGCGGATGCGGCGCCACCGGCCGACGCTTGCGAGGGCCTCGGCTGCTCGATCCCGCGCACCCGCTGCTGACCGGCGTGACCGGCGTGCAGGACATGCTGTTCACGACCCCGCTGGACATGCCCGACCGCAGCCGGTGCGGCAAGGTCGTGTTCTCCGACATGCACGTATCATCGGACTCGAGCTCGAAGTCGGGCTCGGCCTACCCGGGTGGGTCCTCGACGATGCCCCTCACCCCGCAGGAGAAGGCGCTCGCGTTCATCTTCTTTGACATCTCGTCGTGCGTCGGCGCGCTGTTCTGATGCTCGCCACCGGTGGTTGCGGAACACAGAATTTCTGGTTCGCCTCCCCACGCACGGATCTGGCGAGATGGGCCGGCGCCGCCGCGGTTTTCTGCGGTGGCAGCATCGTACATCGTCGCTGAACCAGGCTGTCCCGACCGGGCTCGCGGTGAAACCCGACAGGCCGGCCCGGCCGCCGGCCGTGGACGCCGGTTCAACTGGTGCGTGCAACGAGAGCGCAACGATCGCGCGCAGCGAGTCCGGAGATGAGCTAGGTTGGGGCGGATGTTGGACCCGCACCGCAAGATCCAGGCGCTGATCGACAGCTTCGTGGCCGACCTCGGCGAGCTCGCCAAGCAGATCGCGCTCGAGCAACTCAAGACCGCGTTCGGCAGCGTCAAGCTCGCGCCGCTGCCGCCGCCGTCGTCCTATTCATCCAAGGCGTCCTCGGCGCCTTCGGGTTCCTCGGGGTCCGCGGCGGCGCGACGCGGCCGCGGGCGCCGTGCGCAGCACGAGATCGAGGCGTTGCGCAACAAGCTGCTGACCGTGATCTCCGACAACCCGGGGTGTCGGGCCGAGGACATCAACAGCGCGCTCGGCACGCGGACGCCGCAGATCGCGCAGCCGCTGCGCCGGCTGGTCGCCGACCGGCTGGTGCGGACCGAGGGGGCGCGGCGCGGCACGCGGTACTTCGCGACCGGTGCCACCGACGTCCAGAACGGTCGCCGGCCGGCGGTCCCCGAGGCGGTGTCGGCGGCCGACGAGCCACCGGCCTAGCTCGTGCTACAGCAGCGTCGCGAGCAGGAACGACGCGACGGCGGCGACCAGCGCGGCGCAGATCAGCACGGCCGTGCCGGACACGGGCGCCGGCCGCGCGCGGCGCGCTCGGCTCGCCCGGCGGATCAGCGGGGTCGTGGGGATCGATGGGGCCAGCATCACCTCCGCCGATGGTCGAGGCGCCACAGCGGCCGCGAGCCAGGCCGGCGCGGGCTTCACGGGCTCGGCGGGAACTGTGGGCTCCGCGACCCGGGACTGGCTCCTGCGCTCGGTAGCGACCGCCACGCCGGGCAGCGTGGCGCCACCATCGAAGCTGCCGAGCGCAAGTGCGCTACCGCGGGGCGTGCGAGGGGGCGCCGGCACCGGCGCGGACGGTGACATTGCGGCCGCACTGGATCGCGACGGCGACATCGCGGGGATGCCCCGCGGATCGGTCCAGCGCGGCGCGATCACGGGCGAGCGCTCGCGTCGCTCGTCGATCGGAGCGAGGCGGTCGTCGTCGGCCCAGGTCGCGCCCAGGTCGCGACAGATCGCGGCGTCCTCGCCGGCGGACGAGCGCAGCGACCAGCGGTCGTCGCTCCAGGTCGTGCACGCCGGCGCGGGCCGCGGCGCGCCTGGAAACATCGGGTGGACCGCGGTGATCTCCTCGCGCGCGGTCAGCCGGTGCGCCAGCAGGCGGTCGAGGGCAGCGCCGAGCTCGGCCGCGCTGGACCACCGCTGCGCCGGCTCGCGCTCCAGGCAGCGCATCACGATGCGATCGAGCGCCGGTGGGATCGCGACAAGCACCGACGGTGGCTGCGGGGTCCGGGTCAGCAGCGCGGTCATCATCGCGGCCGGCGTGGCGAGCCGGGCGAACGGCCGCTGGCCGGTCAGCATCTCGTAGAGCACGACGCCGAGCGAGTACAGGTCGGACGCAGCGTCGCACGTTCCGCCGATGATCTGCTCGGGCGACATGTAGTCGTAGGTCCCGATCATGTGGCCCGCGCAGGTCAGCTCCTTGCCGTCGTCGATCGCGCTGCCCGGCGCGAGCTTGACGATCCCGAAATCGATCAGCTTGACCCGCTCGGCACCGGCGCGCTGCTCGACGCAGACGTTGTCCGGCTTGAGGTCGCGGTGGACGACGCCGAGCGCGTGGGCCTCGGCGAGCGAGCTGCACAGCGCCCGCGCGATCGCGACCGCGGTCTGCCACGGCAGCGTGCGCTCGCGCGCCAGCCGCGCCTGCAGGCTCTCGCCGGTGAGCAGCTCCATCGCGATGTAGCGCGTGCCATCGCCGGCCTCGCCGACCGCCAGCGTGGTGACGGTGTGCGGGTCGTGCAGCCGGGTCAGCGTCGCGCCTTCGCGCTCGAACCGCGCCACCGCGTTCGGATCGGCGGTCAGGCTGGGGTGGAGGATCTTGAGCGCGAGCGACGCGCCCGCCGCGGTGCGCGCCCGGTACACCGCGCCGAACCCGCCGGTGGCGATCCGCTCCTCGACCAGGTAGCGGTCATCGAGCCAGGTGCCGACCAGCAGATCGCGATGACCCGGATGACGTCCGCTGACAGGATGTGGTTCCGACGACCGCCGCATTCACTCTTACCAACGGGCGAGCCGCGCGGATGTATTCAAGCAAAGAATGTTGGCCGGGTTTGGTAGTCGATCCGAACAGATCACGACGTGGAGGCGTTCGCCGCCACCCGGGGTCACCGTCCGGCACAGACCCGGCGGATCTGTTAGTGTCGGGCGCCATGGTTGCCACCGCAAAGCAAGCTGCACAGGGAGAGATCACGACGCTGCTCGGCCGCGGAGCCGCGTTCGAAGGCAAGCTGACGTTCGACGGCACCGTCCGGATCGACGGCCGGTTCAAGGGCGAGGTGTTCTCCGACGACGTGCTGGTGATCGGCGAGGGCGCTCACGTCGAGGCCGAGATCGACATCGGCGAGGTCATCGTCCAGGGCACCGTCGTCGGCAACATCAAGGCCAAGCGCTCGATCGAGATCCACGCGCCCGGCCGCGTGAAGGGTGACCTGCACACGCCGAGCCTGCAGATCGACAAGGGCGTGATCTTCGAGGGCCGCTCGTTCATGGAGAACGCGGTCACCACGCAGCCGCGCCCGCCGGTGGTGCCCCCGGCCGCCACGCCGCCCAAGCCCGGGCCGACCCCGGTCAAGCCGTGAGACAAGCCGTGAGAGAATTCCGGATCGAGCGGCGCGGCGATCGTCAGTAGGTCAGGCAGACCGTGACCGTTCCGCCGATCGAGCGATCGGTCGCACCGTGGACGTCCTGGGTCGCCTGATCGCCGTCGCGGTTGTTCGCCATCGTCGGTCCCTGCGGCGAGAACTTGAACATGATCTGGCTGACCTCGAGCCCGATCCGGAGCGCGATCTGCCGGGCGAGCGCGATGTCGACCCCGGCGGTGCCCTCCACGCCGTACACCGTGGCCGGGCCATAGCTCGTGCTCTTCTGGATCCCCCCGGCCTCGAAGATCAGCAGGCCGCTGGCGCCCCCGAACACGGCGACCGACGGCGCGACCGGCACGCGCAGCCACGCGCCCGGCGCCAGCGCGGCGTAGTCGACGTCGGGCATGTCGAGCACGACGCCGCCGAGCCCGGAGCGATCGGCGATGTACTGCCGGCGCGCATAGTCGAGCCCGAACGCGACGCTCGATGCCTCGCCGACGCCGAGCCGGTAGCGCACGCCGATCGCGTAGTGCGACTGCTGGATCGGCGCGCTGGCCGGCTGGTTCGGGACCTTGACCGCCAGACCGAACGTCCGATCGTAGGACGCGGCCAGCCCCAGCGCGGCGAGCCCGGACTGCGGGTCGGTCAGCGCGAGCGGATAGATCTCGCCGTCGACCCGACCGGCACCCGCGTAGGTCAGCACGCGCGGCGGGACCCGGGTGAGCCCGGCGCGGAGGTCCCACGACAGCTCGCGCTGCGCGACCGAGGCGCCGGCGGCGACCCGCGCCGCGCTCTGGGGCGCCGCGTCGTCGTCGCGCCGCACCCGCTTGCGCTTGCGCACGGCGGCCTGGTCCTCGTCGTCGGCCGTCGCGACCCGCCGCGCCGGCTTGCCGGCGTCGGCCTTGCGCGGCTGCCGGGCGGTGTCGTCCTCGGCGGGTTCCGGCTTGCGGGGGCGGGGAGCGTCGTCGGCCGGCTTGCGGGGGCGCGGCGCATCGTCGCCGGCGGACGTGCCGTGCGCGTCGCTGTCGTCGCTCGCGGTCCGCGCCGGTCGATCGTCGCCGGGGTCGGCCGGCTTGCGCTTGTCGTCGGCGAACGGCGTCGGACGGGCCTCGTTGTCGTCCGGGTTGTCGCTCGCCCGATCGTCGCTCGCGCCCTCGAGCTTCTTGCCGATCTCGTCGTGGACGGCGCGCCGGAACGCCTTCGACGACGTCGCCTTGAACTCGATGGTGAAGCCGGCGTCGGGCTTGCCGCGGCGATGGACCTCGAGGTGCAGGAAGCGCTTGCCGCCGGCCTTGCTGACCTTGCCGTCGATCACCGCGACGGCGCCGAGCCTGGTCGTCAGCTTGCGGATCGCCCTGGCATCGAGCTCGGCGGGCAGCTTGAGCCGTGCGATCTCGCGGCCGGTCTCCCTGGGCCCGATCACCGCGTAGTCCTTGCCGGCCAGCACCTCGACGACGGCGCCCGCGACCTTGTTTCCGGGATCGCCGTCGAGCGCGGCCACTGCGATCTTCGGCTTCGGCCCGGCGAACCCGCGCGCCGGGACCGCGATGCACACCAGCGAGATCACGATCGAGGCGACGCGCACGGATCAAGCTTAGTCGGTCCGCGGCGGCCGGTGATCCACGGATCGTGATCCAGCTCGCAATCCGGCGTTACGTTTCGGCGTCCGGACGCGGCGTGCCGGCGCGCGCGCGCGCCTCGGGCAGATCCGGCGCGATCGGCGCGGCCTCGGCGGGGATCGTCCGGGGCTGCGCGATCACGTAGATGATCGTGATCGCGAGCAGGATCCCGAACGCGGTGACGATCCCCCACGGATGATCCCAGCCCGACAGCACGCACAGCGCGCCGCTCATGATCAGGAACGCCAGCGGCGCCCATGGATGCAGCCGGCTGGTCGGCAGCTCGGGGCGCTTGCGGCGCACCACGAAGTAGCTCGCGATCTCGAACAGCCCGAGCGTGCCCATCGTGAACGAGATCAGCTCGAGCAGCTTGTCGTAGCTGCCGGTCGCGACCAGCGCGGCCGAGATCGCGACCTGCAGCGCGAGCGCGACGTACGGCGTGCCGACCCGGCTGACCCGGGTCAGCGGCGCCGGCCCCAGGCCATCGCGGGCGAGCGCCATCCCGATCCGCGGCCGGACCAGCAGCCCGCCCGCGGTCACACCGATCAGCGACAGCACCATCAGCACCCGCAGCAGGTTGTCGCCGAACCCGTCGAGCATGCGCGAGGCGACGTGCAGCGCGGGGAACAGCGCATAGGCGTCGGCGCCGCCGCCCAGCCCCCAGTACACCGTGGCGTGCAGCGCGATGAACAGGACCATCACGAGCAGCACGGTGCCGATCATCACGACCGGCAGGTCGCGCCGCGGCTCGTACAGCTCCTCGGCGAGCAGCACCACGTCCTGCCAGCCGAGGTAGGCGTACCAGACCGCGCTCAGCGCGAGGCCGAACGTTGCCGCTGGCAGCATGGTGGCAGCTGCCGGGGCCGACTCCCCGGTCATGCCGTTGCCCATCACACCCAGGGCAACCGCCAGGACCACGACCAGCATGATGGTCAGCAGCTTGCCGACGGTGAAGATCCGCTGCGCGATCGCACCGGCGCGGACGCCGAACAGGTGGATCGCCGCGAGCGCGAGGTACAGCGTGAGCGCCAGCACGCGCGGGCTCATCGGGATCCACTTCGCCAGCAGCTCGCCGGTGATCGCCGCGGTAGACGCCTGGCGCGCCGGGATCGCGACGCCGGCGTTCATCCAGCCGTATGCGAACGCTGCCTTGCCGCCGAACGCCACCCGGACGTAGGCGTAGGGCCCACCGGCCTCCGGCACACGGCCACTGAGATCGGCATACAGCACCGCACCACCGAGCACCAGCACTCCGGACACCAGCCACAGCAGGGTCGCACCGGTGAACCCGCCGGCCCCGCGCAGAACCATTCCGGTGTTGCGGAACACCCCGATGCCGATGACCGTGCTGAGCGCGATGGCGAGCGCGTCGATCCGGTACAGGCGGCGCTGGAGTGGCACTACGGCCGAAGGTCCGCCACGCCGCTGGTGGCTGTCAACTATTACGCGCTGCACCCTACTACGTGCTGCACCCTACTACGCGCTCGCTGCACTCCTGTCCTCCGCGTGCGTTGGTGCGGGAGCTAACCGTCGCGGCGCGCGGTGAGCCGGTGCAGCGGGATCAGCGCGATGGGCATCGGCGCCGGGATCCGGGCCTCGAAGTCGAGCCAGACCCGCTGGTCGGTCCGGCACGAGTAGGTGCGGCAGGTCGCGGGGCGGTGCTCGTAGCGCTGGCAGCGCGCGTCGTCGCGGCCGAGGTGCGTGCAGTAACCGTCGGGCCCGCGCGCCAGCCGGTACGGGTGATCGATCTCCCACGCCAGCTGCCCCCCTTCGATGTCCTGGCGCGACAGCGTGACCCCGAAGCTGCAGCACCGGGCCTGGCACAGCGGCAGCCGGCTCTCGCAGTCGATCGGCTCGCCGGTGACCTCGTACTTGTCCTCGATCGACGACAGCTCGACCGGCGTCCTGCGCGACAGCTCGACCCGCCGCCGCAGCTTGGCGATCAGCTCGGCGTGCCCGGGCTGCAGCGTCCCGGCCCGCACCATGATCTCGATCAGCGTCTCGATCTGCTGCTGGAGCTCCGCGATCCCCTGCCGGGCGCGCTCGTTGTCCGTGATCAGGGTGTCCAGCGCCACGCGCAACGCGGTGTAGTCCACCGCATGAGCTTACCCGCACGGCCCGCGGGATGCGCTAGGCTCGCGGCCGATGCCCGGCCTGCTCGACCTGATCGACGACGACCCCACCGGAATCGACGCCATCGCCGCCTACCTCGACGGCCTCGACCCCGCGCCGCGCTGGGAAGAGGTCGGCCGGCTCGACCGCGATCACCAGCGCACGCTGTACGAGAAGGCGGCGCACGCTCCGCCGATCGACATCGCGCACTTCGTCGGGACCGCCGGTCCGCGCCAGGAGGTCATCCACGAGGGTCTCAACACGCTGCCGGTCGCCGCCAGGTACAGGCGGTTCCAGAAGCGGTTCTGCCGGCCCGCGCCGGCTGCCGGCGACGGCAACGGCCATGGCCCGCTCGACACCCGGCTGTTCGGCTACAACGAGGGCCCGTCGCGCCGGTGGATCGGCCCGGGCTTCTTCGTCGCGGTGCCGACCTCCGGCCGCCCGCAGTGGACGGCGCGCGGCGGGATCGTCGTCGACTACTACCAGATCCCCGACGGCGATGTCGCCGAGGGCTGGCCCCGCATCGTGCCCAACAACTGGCGGCTCCAGCGCTTCGTCTACCACCAGACCCGCGACTTCATGCGCCGCGTGTCGCGCGACGTGTCGATCGGCGCCGCGTTCAAGCGCGAGCGGCCGCTCGACCACTACTTCGTGCTGTGCCGCCGGCCGCCCGAGGCGAGCTGACCACGAGCCTCCATGTCGCGCGGCGCGAAGCGCCCTGAGCGCTCCGGCCCGCCCGGGTCGCTTCACCCGCCGGTGAACCCGGGCGCCAGGTGCTCGGTCACCGCGTCGATCGCCGTGATCTGCTCGCGCTCGGCGTAGGCCCGGGCCGCGGCGCGCAGCGCCTGCGCTTCGGCGCCGCCGATCAGGTCGGCGAGCCGGCGCCGGGCGACGGCGGCGTGGAGGGCCAGGCCGGCGGCGTCGCACCCGCGCAGCGAGCGGCGCAGCAGCGCGGCCGCCGCGTCGGTCTCGCCGCGTGCCGCCGCGATGCCCGCCGACACCAGATCGCCGAGCGCGCCGAGCCACGCCACGCGCTCGCGGTGCAGCCGGGCGGCGTCGCGGGCGGCGGCGGTCAGCAGCCGGCGGCCGTCGGCGGTGGTGGCCCCGCGCTGGCAGGCGCGGCGCAGGTGGGCGCGGCCGCGGACGAAGTGGACCTCGCCGCGGCAGATCTGGATCTCGAGGACGAACGCCTTGCGCAGCGACGGCCAGCCGCGGCGCAGGCGGTCCAGCGTGGCCGCGGCGTCGCCGGTGTGGAGATCGAGCTCGGCGCGCCCGAGCAGGTCGTCCCAGTGCTGGTGCAGGAAGCCGCGCTCGGACCACCGGCGGATCGCCTCGTCGAGCGCGTCGCGGGCGCCCGCGACGTCGCCGCGGACCAGCGGCAGCCAGACCAGCGTGCCGGTGCGCAGCGCGGTCGCGAGGTAGCGGTCGTCGCGATCCTCGGCCTCGCGGATCGTGTCGGGGACGCGCGCCGCGAGCGCGGCGAACCGGCCGAGGTAGATCTGCGCCCACGACTTCTGGACCGCGACGGTGTCGCGCTCCCAGGTCGTGCCGGGGCAGGTGCGCAGGATATGCTCGGCCTGGTCGGACGCGGCCAGGCCGTCGGCGAACCGGCCCTGGAGCACGGCGGCCATCCCGGCGGCGCCGGCGAGGAAGCCGTGGGCGTGCGGCGCGGCGCACTCGTCGGCCAGCGCGCGCGCCTGCTCGAAGATCGCGGCGACCCGCGGTGCGGTGTGCGCGCCCCGGCTCCCGGTGAGGCCGGCCTCCAGCGCCAGGGCGAGCGACGCGCGGTACGGATCGCCGGCGTCGAGCGCGTGGAGCAGCATCCGGCTCTGGAACACCGTGGCGCGCACCGAGTCGATCATCAGCAGCCCGACGGCGGCCGACCAGCAGGCATCGACCCGGGCGAGCGCCGCCGGGTCGCGGTCACCGCCGCGGCGCAGCGCGAGGCCGCGCAGGCGCAGGCGGGCGCGGATCGCGAGCAGCGCCGGGATCGCGCCGCGGGCGGTGGCGTGCAGCCGCAGCCCGGCCGAGGCCAGCACGTCGCGCAGCGCCTCGCTGCCGGCGTCGACGTGGCCCGAGCGCAGCAGCTGCTCGGCGGCGCGGTGGCGGAGGTCGAGCGCGTCGCGCTCGGGGGCGCCGGCGGCCGCGTCCTGGAACACGCGCGCGGCCTCGGCGCCGCGGCCGGCGTCGACCAGCGCGGCGCCGAGCTTGTTGCGTAGCGCGAGGCCGTCGCCGTCGCCGAGATCGAGCGCCGCGCGGTACAGGCGCGCCGCGTGGTCGAACGCCAGCGCCGCCGCCGCGGCGTCCGCCGCCTCGATCGCGTAGCGCCGGGCGCGGGCGCGATCGTCGGCCTCGAGCCAGTGCCGGTACAGCAGCTCGGGGTCGACGCGGGGCCGGCGCTCGAGCGCCGCCGCGAGCCGGGCGTGGACGTCGCGCCCCTGGCCGGGGTCGAGCTGCTGCACCGCCGCGGCGCGGACCCGGCTGTGGTAGGCGTCGATCAGATCGTCGGTGCCGAGCCCGCCGGTGCGGACCAGGTGATCGTCGCGCAGCCGGACCAGCACCGCGGCGAGCGGGCCGGGCGCGACGCCGGTCGCCTCGGCGAGCACGGCCTGCGACAGCGGCGCGCCGGCGACGCCGACCGCCGCGACGACCGCGCGCGCCTCGGCGTCGAGCGCCCCGATCCGGCGCGCGAGCGCATCCTCGAGCCGGGTGATCGCGGCGGCGTCGCGGCGGCGCCGCGCGAGCGCCAGCTCCATCACGAACAGCGGATGGCCGCCGGCCTCGCTCGCGATCGCCGCCGCGGTGGCGGGCGGCGCCGCGGGCAGCAGGGCCTGCGCGAGCGCCGCGGCCGCGGCGGGCAACAGCGGCCCGACCTCGAGCGTGCGCAGCGGGCACGGCGGCGCGAACCGGGTCGGCTGGTCGCCGCGCTCGGCGATCACCAGCACGAGCGGCGGCGCGCCCGGCGGCCGCAGCAGCGCGGTGAGCAGCGCGATGCTGTCGGCGTCGGCCCACTGCAGGTCGTCGATCGCGACGACCAGCCGGTGCTGCCGCGCGATCCGGCCGAGCAGCGCGCGCAGCGCGTCGAACAGGTCGCGCCGCTCGTCGCCGGGCGCGATCGCGGCCGGTGGGTCACCGGGCCCGGCATCCGGCGGGACGGACGGCCCGACAGGCAGCTCGCCGGCGAGCTGGGTGAGCGCCGGGAACACCCGGGCGAGCAGGCCCGCGCGCGGCGGCGCCAGCTCCCGGAGCGCGTCGTCGGTCTTGCCGGACAGCCAGCGCGCCAGCGCCTCGATCACGCCGTCGATCGCCTTGTAGGGCACCGACTCGCGCTCGCAGCACCGCCCCGCCAGCACGACCGCGCCGCCGCGCTCGGCGCGCGCGAGCCACTGGTCGAGCAGCGTGGTCTTGCCGACGCCGGACTCGCCGCGGACCTGGACCACCACCGGCCCGGCGGCGTCGAGCGCCGCGTCGAGCGCCGCGACCTCGGCATCTCGCCCGACGAACGCCTCGCCGACCGCGCTGCCCCCGCCCGCGGTGCCCCCGACCGCGGTGTTCCCGGACGACCCGAGCGCGCCCGGGATCTCGATCGCGGCGTCGCTGCCGGACCACGGGGTCCTCGTGCGGCCGACCACGCGCACGACGTCGGGGTGGCCGGCGCGCTGCCCCGGATCGATCGCGAGCAGCCGCATGCACAGCGCCTCGAGGTCGTCCGGCAAGCCGTCGACGAGCTGCGCCGGGCGCACCGGCAGCCGCTCGGCCTTCGCGGTCAGCACGTCGTGGACCGCGCCGGCGAACGGCAGCCGGCCGGTCAGCGCCGCGTACAGCATCACGCCGACCGCGTACCAGTCGACCTCCGGGCCGACCCGCGCGTGGCTGGTCTGCTCCGGCGCCATGTACGCCGGCGTGCCGACCAGGCAGCCGTCGTCGTGCTCGCGGCCGCGCACGTCGCGCACCAGGCCGAAGTCGAGCACGACGATCCGCCCGTCGCGGGTCACCAGCACGTTCGACGGCTTGATGTCGCGGTGGACCTTGCCGCGGCCGTGCAGCGCGTGGAGCGCCGCCGCGAGCTGGCGCAGGCCGTCGCGCAGGCGGGGCTCGTCGAACGCGCTGCACCCAAACCCCGCCGCCGGCAGCCCGGAGCCCGGCGCGTCGGGGTGGGTCGGCGCGCGGCCGGTCGGGCATACCCACGACAGGAACGGCGCGCCGTCGACCAGCTCCATGGTGAAGAACCAGTGCTCGCCGTCCTTGACCAGCTCGCCGAGCGTGACGAGGTTCCGGTGCGACAGCCCGCGCAGCACGCGGAACTCGTTCTTGAACAGCGACAGCCGGTCCCACGACAGCCGGGGCAGAGTCTTGAGCGCGAACCGCGCCCGGCGCTCGCGATCCCACACCTCGTAGACCACGCCCATCGCGCCGGCGCCGATCCGCCGCACGACCTCGAACCGGTCGGTGCCGGTGAACTCCGAGGATCTCGTACTGGGGTGCGCGGGCAGGGTCGGGGTTGTCTCGGACGGCTCGTGCGCTGGCTCCCGCGTGCCGGTCACCTGGCTGGCGAGGCTGGCCAGCGCGGCGCCCGCGCCCGACGGCCGGGTCGCCGCGAGCCCCTGGACCAGCGCGTGGCAGCGATCGCACACGGCCGCGTGGTCGGCGATCGCCGCGCGCTGGGCCTCCGGCAGCGTGCCGGCCAGCCACGCCCCCAGGGTGTTCGCGTCGGTGCAATTCACGACGGCGTCCCAGTGTACCGTTTCTGCGCCCGGTGCGAAGCACAGAATCTGCGACGTCAGAGCGGTCTGGCGTCGCGCGCGGTCAGCGGGCCGCGATCTATCCAGCAGTTCGAAGGAAGAGGGAATCGGGCGCAAGCAGTGGTTGACGTTGACGGTTTGACATCGACGTTGACCGCCATCGTTGAGCTTGACGTGTCGCCGTTCAGGTCAACGTCTTCGCGACAACGTCAAGGTCAACGTCAAGGTCAACGTCAACGCATTCGCAAGACGCTTCCAGCTTCGTCGACACCTCTTCCGCTGGCGATCCGCAGCGTGCCGCCGGGGGTGACCTCGACGGGGACCGGGTCGAGCGCCCGGCCCGGGCAGGCGCCCTCGATGCACACGCCGTCCTCCATACGGAACAGCGCGAAGTGCATGCTGCACAGGATCTCGCCGTCGCGCGTGGTGAACTGATCCGGGCGGTAGTTGAGCCGCAGGCTGAAGTGCGGGCAGACGTTGAGGTAGCCGAACACCTCGCCGCCGCGGCGCACGACGAACATGCGGAACGCATCGGCCTCGGGGCCGAACGCGAACTCGCGACCCTGTCCATCCGGGATCGCGCCGGCCGGGCCGAGCTCGGTGCCGGGCGGCGGCGCGTGGGGGTGGCGGCGCCACACCGTCGGGTCGCCGGGTGTCACCGCATCACCGGGGCCGTCACCGGGGATAGAACGGCGGGATCTTGGCGTCGACGTTGATCCACACCGACTTGGACTGGGTGTACTCGCGCATGACCTCGAAGCCCATCTCGCGGCCGTAGCCGGACTCGCCGACCCCGCCGAACGGCGAGCCGGGGTGGACGCGCTTGTAGCAGTTGACCCAGACCATGCCGGTGCGGATCGCCTTGGCGACCCGGTGGGCGCGCTTGACGTCGCGGGTCCACAGCCCCGCGCCCAGGCCGTAGCGGGTGTCGTTGGCGATCCGGATCGCCTCGTCCTCGTCGCTGAACGTCGTGACCGTGGCGAACGGGCCGAACACCTCGTCGCGGCACACCGTGTGGTGCGGCGCGGCGCGCACGAGGGTCGGCTCGACGAAGCAGCCGCGGGCGAGCGCCGGATCGCTCGGCGGCTTGCCGCCGATCAGGAACTCGCCGCCCTCGCGGCGCGCGATCTCGCAGTAGTTGAGCACGCGCTCCTGGTGGACCCGGCTGGTCAGCGGGCCCATCTCGGTCCGCATGTCGAGCGGATCGCCGAGCCGGATCGTCCTGGCGAGCGCGAGGAACGCGTCGAGGAAGCGGTCGGCGATCGCGGCGTGGAGCAGGATCCGCGTGCCGGCGATGCAGGCCTGACCCTGGTTGTGGAACAGCGCGAACGCGCTGCCGGCGACCGCGGCGTCGAGCTCGGCGTCGTCGAACACGATGTTGGGGCCCTTGCCGCCGAGCTCGAGCTGGAGCTTCTTGAGGTTACCGGCCGACGCCGCGACCAGCTTGCGGCCGGTCGCGGTCGAGCCGGTGAATGACAGCTTGGCGACCCGGTCGTGCTCGGCGAGCCGCTGGCCGGCGGTGGCGCCGTAGCCCGGGATGATGTTGACCACCCCGGGCGGGAACCCGACGCCCTGGACCAGCTCGGCGACCGCGAGCGAGCTCAGCGGGGTGAGCTCGGCCGGCTTGAGCACCACGGTGTTGCCGGCGGCGAGCGCGGGCCCGAGCTTCCAGCTGGTGAACATCAGCGGGAAGTTCCACGGCACGATCTGACCGACCACGCCGAGCGGCTCGCGCTCGACGTAGTTGAGGAACCCGGGGTCGACCGGGATCACCGAGCCCTCGATCTTGTCGGCCATGCCGGCGAAGTAGCGGAACCCGAGGGCCGTGCGCGGCACGTCGAGGTAGGTCGTGTCGCGGATCGGGTGGCCGGTGTCGCGCGACTCGAGCTCGGCGAGCCGCGCCGCGCTGGCCTCGATCGCGCTGGCCAGCTGGAACAGCAGGCGGCCGCGCTCGCTCGGCGCGGTCCGGCTCCACGCCGGGAACGCGCGCGCGGCCGCGTCGACCGCGCGATCGACGTCCTCGGCGCGGGCCTCGGCGACGTCGGCCAGCTTCTCGCCGTCGAACGGGTTCAGGACCTCGATCGTGCCGCCGGCGAGGCCGTCGACGAACTCGCCGCCGATGAACAGCTGGGTCTGCATGCGGCCTCCTAGAACTCGACCGGGACCACCGGGGCCTTGCCG
>DATAPF010000103.1:0-20833 GCA_036265355.1 Kofleriaceae bacterium
GCAGCTTCGCACCATCGGGGCTACCCGGCGTCTCGTAGAACTCGATCGTGGAGGCCTGTCGCGCGGCGTCGAGCGCGAGCACGTACATCTCCGTCCGTGCGCCATCATCGAACGTGCCGAGCGCGATCACCGGCTGCGAACTGCCTTGCGCATGCAGCGTGGTTGCCGGGTTGGTCATGGTCGCCTCCTTCCTGTCGGATCCCTGCGCTGGCAGCGGGTTGCGCGCACACGCGGCTGCGAACACACCCGCGGCGAGGAGCTCACGTGATCGTCCCATCTTGGTGCACCTTGTTGAACACGTCCCATCCTCGCAGCTGGAGGAGGCAGAGACCGCAGAGATTCTTCTTATCCGTAGCGTACGACATGATACAGTGAACGGCCTTGTCGTGCGCGTCCTGCTGAAATCCGTCAGGCTGGTTCGGCGGGTCGAAGTGACCCGGTGCGTGTGCGAGGAAGATCGTGTGGCCGACCTCATGAATGAAGGTCTTGTCGTCCGAGCCCGACGTGAACTGAAAGAACGCGCTCTTCGTGGGCCCCGAATAGCCTGCGATCGCTGGAGCTACGCCCGCAGTGAACGAGCCATTCCATTGATTGTGTTCTCCGTCCCTGGCGAACTTGAAGACCGTCATTCCGCCTTCGGGGAGCGGGAAGGCACGCTTGGCGACCTCAGAATAGATCTCGAACGCGTTCTTGTCACACTCCTTACGATAGTCGTCTTCGTTGCGCGGTCCGAGCATCGCGCGCACGCGCCGGGGAATACTGCCCGGTGAGAACTTTTTGGCCGCCTTGGTGCGTACATCGTCATAGTCATCGTAGTCGCGGTATTTAACCGGCCATCCATCGGGGTCGTCGAGGCATGCATCCTTGTAGAAAAACGACGTCTTCGCGAGATCCGCGACGACCTGGACATACGTTGTTTTCCACAGCGCCGAGATCTCCTCGATGGGGACACCGGGCTTCACGCTGATGTCGATATTCGCTTTCGCGTACTCCTTGTGAAGCGCGGCTGGATCGATATCGGTCGTCGATGCCCCTGACTTCAGCCGGCGCACGATGGCGACCCGCCGCCACAAGGCCATGGTCAGTCGGTTCGATCGCTGTTGCGCCGGCGCCGCGTCGAGCTTGGCGTCGTCTTCCGTATCGAGCGAACCATCGAGCGCGACGAGGGCGCGGACGTGATGAACGTCGCCCGCCATGCGTCCGGCGAGCAGGTGGATGCCGGCGTCGTAGTCCACGCCTGCCTGCGCCGCGCACGTCGTGAGCCGTGCCCACTTCCGCACCGCCGGTGCATCCGCTCCCCAGACGATGGCTCCCCACATGTCCGACACCGGCTTGGCGCGGCGACCGCCGAAGTGCTCGTGTGCCGTCTGGCCCTTGGGACGGGTGTCGTTCTTCTCGTGGGCGCTGACCTTCTTGATGAACTGTTTCTCGCTGCCCCCGATGCCGTTCGCGTCGAGGCTGGCATCGAACGCGGCGTCATTGTCGAGCGCCACATCCCACAGGATCTTCGTCGCATTCAGCGCATGCGGCGATCGCTTGTTCGAGCCATCCTTCGCTTTCACGAACACACGCGCAAACACGGGCACCTTGGCTCCATCAGCCCACAGCGCCTGGTACCTCTTGAACGAGGAGTCATCATCCATCTCCGAGCTTGAAACCTTGAAGACCGGTGAATCAAGGACGATCTTGGCTTTTCCGCCGTTGCTCTCGAGATCGGATTTCAGCGCCTTGATCACCGGCTCGAGCTGCGCGGAGACGCTCGCTACCGTGGGCGCGCCATCGACGTGGATCGTGATCGAGTGGAGGACGATCTGTACCTCCTTGGTCTCGCTGGACAGCTTTCTGGCTCCGCCCTTGGTCTCCAGGACGAGTTTGAGGAGGTACGGCGAGTCCTTGAGGCTCACGAACTTGTCGAACGCCTCGTCGGTCACTTCACCGTTCCACGGGAACGAACCGCTGGCCTGGTACGGTGCGTCGAGCAGCCGCTCGAAGATGACGGCATCGGGGGCGCGCTTGGTCGCGACGACAAAGCGCACTGCATAGACCTTGTCGAGGGGACCCGTGATCTGCCACGAGACCGTGAGCGTCTCGACCTCCGGCGCGAAGCACGTCGCGTCCACGGTCATCGCGATCGAGAACGCCGGCGGAACCACGACCGGCCGGCCCTCGCAGGGCGAGCGCCGCGCGAAGCGATCGTAGAATCGACACGCCATGGTGTCGCCCGATTTCGCATAGTCTCGGCGGTTCTTGCCGATCGCGCGCCGCTTGTCGCCGTCCGGCCAGAACTGCTTGTGGCACCTGGCCGGTCCCTCGCCGGCGCCGGGGCAGGGCCAGTCGTCCGGCTTGATGTCGACATCGCCGCGGAACAGGAACAGGACCACGCGGCGGTTCACTGCGTTATCGGCGTTGCGCTCGGCAGTCGGCTTGTTTTCCTCGGCGGCAGGCAGCAGCATGACCGGGTTGAACTCGCTGCACCGCTGATATGCGCCGCGTCCGTCTTTCTCCTTGGCGTCGAACAGGAACGCTTCGGGCTTCATGTCGAAGTCGCCGCACAGGTGCGCCATGTAGAGCGGAAACAGCACCTGGCGCGTCGCTTCGTTCGCGGCATCGCTGCGCTTCACTCCCTTGTCGTCCTGAAAGTGATGTAGCGCGTCCTTGTATGCCGCGCTCGTGATGCCGTCCACCGGGCCGGTGTAGTACGGCGCACTCGCGTCATCGGTGAGCGCCCCGAGCATCGCCTGGATCGCACGGTCGCCCCAGGCATCGCCGGCGGGATGATGGGAGTACAGGGCCTCCCACAGCGCGGGCTGCCGGGTGAGCAGCGCGAACATCGCCTTCACGCGGCGGCCGCTTAGATAGCTATTGTACTGGTCATCGCCGACCGGGTCGGCGTGGCCGAACAGCGCCGCGCGCGAGTCCGGGTTGGCCTTGATCAGCGCCGGCAGATCACCGATCCCCTGCTTGAACGAGGGGTCGATGAACGAGGAGTCGAACGCGAAGTTCCCCTGGTTGCAGCGCCAGCACGCGATCGGCACGAGCGCCAGGCGCACGTGGTTGCGCTCGTGCTCGGCGGTGGGCGCCACGTAGATCGGGAGCTCCACGGTCTTGTGGGGCGATGCGAAGCTCGGCAGCACCGCGAACAGCGCTGGATCGTCATCGAACGGCGGCATTCAGCAGCCATGCGCTTTCTCGAGCTTCGCTCGCGTCGCGTCGTCCATCACGCCGGTCACCTTCAGCTTCTGATCCGCCTGGAAGTCTTCGATCGCCACGCGGTCCTCCTCCGGCCCTCCGTCGTCGTCCCACATGAAGCCCAGATTCACCAGCCGTGCCCGCCAGCCGGTGTCGGTGTCGGTGTCGATCGGATCGAGGTGACCGATCAGGAGCTGCAGGTCCCGGCTCGGCAGGCTCAGCGTGCCGCCGCGCGCCTGCTTGTCGAGATCGATGGTGAATAACCCGTCGCCGTCGGTCGTGACATGCGTGCCGTCGAACACGACGTCGGTGCTGGCGATCGGATGCTTGAAGCTGTCCTGCAACACGACCTCGAGACGCAGCGGCGATCGCTCGAGGGTGATGACGTGCTCTTGGCCGGTGGCGAGCTTCTGCGGGGTGCTGGTGCGCTCCGGAATCACGAGCTCGTCGCCGAGCAGCAGGATGTGAGGGTGCTTGCGCTTCGCTGCGAGCGACTTGTTCGCGACGGCCTCCCACACGACCTTGTAGTCATCGAACCCGTTGGCTTCGGCGATCCCGGATGTGTGCTCGCCTTGTTTCACGATGTGAACGGTCTCGGGTGCCGCCGCCACGAATGGACACTCCACGTCCATCTCGTCTGCGAGGAGCGTGTCCTGCCGTGTCTTGCCACGGTCGTCGAGTTGCCCGGTGATGGTGCCGTCGGGTCCCGAGCGCATCCGGAACCGGCGGTGCGGGATCGGATCCCCGGTGGTCTTGTCGACCAGCGAGATCGCGATGAAGGCGAAGATGTCCCTCGGGTCCATGAGGTCGTCGGGACTCTTGGGCTTGGCCGCGGCAGGCGACTTGGCGGCCCCCGTCGACGCCGGTGGCCGAGCGGCACCGGCGGCCTGGCCAGCGCCGTTCGCGCCGCTGGTCCCGCCGCTGGCCTTGTTGCCGGCCGGCTTCTGGTCTGCGATCCCGCCCAGCTCGCCTGAGCCGGAGCCC
The DNA here is from genome assembly GCA_036265355.1 of Kofleriaceae bacterium. Taxonomy (GTDB): domain Bacteria; phylum Myxococcota_A; class Polyangia; order Haliangiales; family Haliangiaceae; genus JABFXX01. The sequence goes on from DATAPF010000103.1 coordinate 4,174, forward strand.
GACACGCGGGTCGCCGCGGCGTTGGTGACGTTGATCGTCGTCGTGCCGCCGCCGATCGTGATGCTGGTGGTTGCCTTGACGCTGAAGCTGCCCTGCGAATGGGTCAACAGCGATGCGGCCTTGCCGGTCACACCCTGGGAGGTGCCGATCTTGAGCGCGTTGGCGTGAAGGATCGCGTTGGTCTTTGCCTTGATCTCGATATCACCGTCGGATTCGATCTTGACGAGCTTGCTGGCCGAGTCGATGATGATTTTGTTCTTTCCCGTCTTGTCGACGAGGATGATCTTCTCGGCGCCTTCCTTGTCGTCGAAGATGATGCGGTGGCCGGCACGCGATTTGATCAGCTTGGTGTTGTTCTTGCCGGACTGGTGGACCTCGACCGGCTCCTGCTTCCTGCTCCACAATGAACCGACGACGATCGGCCGGTTGATGTCGCCGTGCTCGAACACCACGAGCACTTGATCATCGATCTCGGGGAGCACGTACGTGCCTCGGCCCGGGCCCGCCATCGGGACGGCGATCCGGGCCCAAAACGTCGACTCCTGCTCGTTGAGCCAAGGGAACTTGAGCTTGACGCGATAGCCGGGGTTGCCCTCCCCATCTTTGTTGTCGACGACGATCGCTAGCTGTACGCCGCGAATTTTCGAGGCACGGAGAGCCTGGAGCATCACGCGATCGGTGGGCAGAAAGCTCATGGGCTGCGCGTGGCTCCCACCGCGACGCCCGAACTCGCCATGTTCTCGACGGTGGTCTTGGCGTCGACCGCGATGACTTCGGCCTTGATGAAAGGCTTCGCCTTCGATGGAACCTCCATCTTGGCCTCCGCCGTCGAGACGAAACAGTCGAGATCCTTCTGGATCGCCAGCTCGGCGGCGACGCGCACAGCTTCCACATCGGCGCGCGTCAAACACAACCCATCCCTACCCCCCATGGTTGCGAAGCTTACTGCAACGCGTCGGGATCGGTAAATTTCCCGACGTTTAAGGAGGCTACCCTGAAAGTTATTTATAGCCGCAGCAACTACGGTGTCATTGCAATTGCAAGAGACTGCTGCACGACCAGTAGAGGCAGGATGCGCAGCCTAGCTGGAAAGCTGCAACGCGAGTCCCATATCGGAAGACAAGGTGCAGCATATCGCGACAGGACAGGACTACGCTTGAACCAGTGACGTTCGGTGCATGAAGCAGGAGTGGATCGAGACCAATCCGGTCGCGAGCGTGGAGCCTACGCGCTACACAGTCCTGGTCAGAACGGCTGCTGCTGCGGCGGATCGGCGAACGGCACGCCGCCCGGGCCGGCGGAGAAGTCGAGCGGGCCGACCGCCGGCTGCTGGCCGACGCCGGGTTTGGTGAAGTCGCACACGCCGTCGGGGAACACCGCCTTGAGCCGGTTGAACTGGTCGTCGGTCAGCCCGGCCGGGTTGTAGTCGGCGCGGTTGAGCGGCCGCAGCTGGCACTTGAGGACGTTCTCGGCGACCGGGCCGCCGGCGATCTGGCGCGGCGAGCTGTGCGGGACCAGCGCCGGGTCGGCGTCGCAGATCGCGAAGTCGGTCACCTCGCTGCTGTGCGTGCCGTCGATCGGCTTGGCGCAGAAGTCGAAGGCGGCCACCGGCCGCGCCGCGGCGATCCGGGCCGGCATCGTCGTCGAGGTCGAGTCGGCCTTCATCGCCGTGAGCCATTTATCCATCATCGCGAACGACTGCAGGGTCAGGCCGGCGATCGCCGGGTCCGGCGACTGCGGCGCCACGAGGAAGGGACGAGGGATGCGCCACATGACGTGGTTGGCGTGATTGCCGTTGGCGGCGTCGAGCCGGGCGCGCAGCGCGAAGCTGCGCCACACGTGGTGGATCTGCTGATCGTCCCAGCTGCGGATGTCGAGGATCGGCGTCTGTGCCCAGTGCGCGCCGTCGCCGACGATCCCTGCGCGGTAGGCGGTCGCCAGCGCACCGGCGTCGGCCACGCTGCGCGCGAACGGCACCTGGGCGCCCGCCGCCGACGTCGTGAAGTTGTCGTCGGCGTCGACCCCGCCGACGTTCTCGTTCAGGACGACGAACATCTCGGCGCTGATCTTGCCGGCCAGGAACGCCTTGAGGCCGTACTGGACGCCGGTGTTGTCCACGGTGGTCTGCCCGCGCTTGGTGTCCTTCACCACGCCGTCCACCGTGCCGAAGATCGCGGCCGCGTTGTCCTGCGCGGTGCAGCGCAGGCCCGTCGGGTTGGTGACCGGGTCGTACACCATCGAGTTGGGCAGCGCGCAGTTGTTGGTCTGAGCGCCCGGCGGATTGGGCTTGCCAGTGGTGTTATCCACGGTGAGCGGGGCGTAGAGCCCTGGATGGCCGAGGTTGGCAAAGCTGTTGACCCAGGCATGACATCCAAGCTGATCCAGGTGGCCATTGACCGCCGCCTTGATGAGGTTGATCTGCGCCGGGTCGGTGATGCTCTCGGCGGTGAGCCGCGCCGTCCAGGCTGCAGAGTTATAGAAGTTCACGAGCAGCGCGCAGTCGGACACCTCGATCGCCGTGGTCTCCGAATCGGGAAAGGTGCAGGTCGGCTGGATGCCGTCGAGCAGCCCGGGGAAGATCGACGCGGCGGTCAGCTGGTTGATCGATCCGCCCGAGCAGCCGTTGCCCATCACGTACTTGACCTCGCCGTAGGTGTCGATGATCTTCTCCTTCATCATCATCAAAGTCTCGGTCATCAGCACCCGGTTATCGTTGTACAGCGAGTCGGTCATGCTGTTGACCGCGACCAGGAAGCCCTTGCCCAGCGCGGCGTCGTTGGTCGTGACCGCGGCGTCCGCCCATGCCACCTCCGAGTGAAGCTGCACGCGCGGGTGACCGCTCGACGCCCCGAACGAATAGAGCACCTTGCCGTTCCATCCTGCCTGCGGCGCGGTCGGCTTCCAGCCGGTCTTGACGTCGTCCTTGGTGGGGTCGAACAGCACGGCGATGTCGTAGATCCCGCGGTTGAGCGTGCCGCGCTCGATCCGGACGATGAACGGCACCATCATGCCGGTGTCGGTGGTCGTCATCGCCAGATCCGCCGGCGGCGAGGCGGGGTTGTAGGGCTTGAAGCACGTGCCCGGCGGGGCCGTCCCGGGGACCGGATCGGGGTTCAACTGCGGGGCCACCGCCGGGGTGCACGCTGCACTGCTCCGGTAGAACAGGCGCGCCTCGCTGGGGATGTTGCAATTGCCGTCGGTGCTCGCGGTGCCCGACAGGCCGCTCGGGGCGGTCTGCGTACCGTCGGACGTGACCGCGCCGGTCGGCGTCGCGCAGGTGAACGGCGTGACGTGCGGACCCGAGAAGATCGGGCCGCCGATGTTGTGGTTGATGATCTTCAGGAACACGCCGTGGCCGGTCCCGAGACCGACCGACAGGACGTTGGGGCCCTCCGCGAGCCCGGTGACCAGGCCGATGATGCGGCCATCGGCGCGCGCCGCGAACTGGCCGGTCACGTCCTGGGCCATCTCCGGCTTCCCCGGCGGCCCCACTGTGACGTGGAACGGCGACGCCGTCACAGTCGTTGTGCTGGACGGCGCAACGGGCGGAAACACGATCTCGACCAGCGCGTCGCCGCCGCTGATCATGTCGGCGCGGTTCGACAGCATCTTGATCGCTGGCAGGGGCTGCGACGGCGGCACCGGCCCGCCCGAGGACGAGGTGCTGTCGCAACCGGCGACGGCGAGCGCGGCCATGGCTGCGAGCCACGGCCAGCGCGGAGATGGGACCCGTAGCATCATCACGGTTCTCCTTTGTGTCAGTCCGGGACGTACACCCCGGGCAAAGCGTTGCTCCTGAATTCGCGGCCGAGTCTCCGCCCACGGCGCGACAGGGGTCAAGCATTCGCAGCGCCGGAGCCTGCGCGAGTCACGCTCTGGCGTGGCGCCGTGACCGGTCGCGCGCGGTGCGTCATGTGCGGGCGCCGCGTCCGGTGGCCGGCGCGGCACCGACGAGCACAGGGACCGGTCCTAGCCGGGAAGCAGCCCGACGTTGAGGGTGAAGTCGTGATCGGCGCGCGGGAACGTCACACTGCGAAATACCTTCTTGATGCATGCGCCGAGCGGCGTGGCGTCGACCGCGGGGGGTGCGAGCGTGACGCTTCTGGGGTGGCCGTCCGGACCGATCACGATCTGCATCGAGGTGCCGGGCGGCAGCTTGTCGTGCGTGGTGCAGCGGTCGGCCTCGGGCTTCCTGGCCTTGACCAGGTCCTGGTACGGATCGCCGGCCTGGCGGCGGCGGTCGGCCGGCGGCCGGGGGGGTGGGTCACGGCGCGCCTCGAGCGGCGGCTCCGCCCCGCCGCCGTGGTCTCCCGGCGCGCCGATCGTCAGCTCGGCCAACGCGGTGCTCGACGGCGGCTGACGAGGCCCGACCTCGACGAGGTCCGACCCGGCCTTGTCGACCCGCGTGTTGCGGTCATGGTCGATCACCAGCGTGGTCCCCGGGGCCTGCATCTGGCGCCACACCAGGAACAGCGCGCCGCCGGTGACCGCGACCATCGCGAACGCGATCAGCGGCCACACCACGCTGCGCCGGTTGACCACCACGATCGGCGGCTGCGGCGCGTGGACGGGCGCCGGCACCGCGCGCAGCGCGCCGAGCGTGGGCGGCGGCGGGCTGGGCTCGTCGATCGCCATCTGCTCGGCGCTCGGCCGGCGCAGGTGGCGGACGTCGACCGGCGTCTCGGAGATCTCGGAGCTGATCCCGCCGAACTCCTCGGTGGCGTCCTCGACCTCGGTGGTGTCCTCGTCGGGCCGCGAGATCAGCGGCATCGCGTGGCGATCGGCGCCCACCCGCACCGCGCTGGCGATCTGCGCGCTGCGCTGCGCGATCTCGGCGGCGAAGTTGGCGCGCACGAAGTCGCTGATCTCGCCCTGGGTCCAAGGCCGCCGCAGCGACGTCACCGCGTCGACGATGGCGGTGCCGAACTGGCGCGCGGTCTCGAACCGCGACGCCGGATCGCGGTCGAGCGCGCGGGTCAGCGCGGCGGCCAGCGCATCGGGGCAGTCCGGCCGGTAGCGCCGGATGTCCATGATCGGCTGCTCGAGGACCGCGCGGAACGTCAGGTAGTCGGTCTTGCGCTGGAACAGCCGGCGCAGCGCCAGCATCTCGTAGACCACGACGCCGAGCGCGAACACGTCGGCGCGGCGGTCGACGGCCGCCCCGCGCAGCTGCTCGGGCGCCATGTAGGCGTACTTGCCCTTCACCGTGCCGGCCTGGGTGTTGGCCGAGATGTCCTTGACCTTGGCGATCCCGAAATCGAGGACCTTGACCACGCCGGTGTCGGTGAGGAACAGGTTGGTCGGTGTGACGTCGCGGTGGACGATGCCGAGCGTGTCTCCGCCGCGCTCGCGCAGCTCGTGCGCATAGTGCAGCGCGTCGGTCGCCTGCTGGATCACGCCGGCCACGAAGCCCCAGTCGAGCGCGCCGCTCTCCTTCGACAGCTTGCGGAGCAGCGGGAGCAGCGTGATGCCCTCCAGGTACTCCATGACGATGTAGAGCTGGCCGTCGGTCTCGCCGAGCTCGTAGACCTGGCAGATGTTGGCGTGCGCCATCATCGATGCGATCCGGGCCTCGGCGATCAGCATCGCGCGGAACCGCGGATCGTCCGCCAGGTGCGGCAAGATCCGTTTGAGCACAAACAGCTTTTCGAACCCAGCGGCGCCTTCCAGCCGCGCGAGAAAGATCTCGCCCATGCCGCCGGCCGCCAGACGCGCTAGCAGCTCGTAGCGACCGAGGCGAGCCGGCGCGGCGCCCGGAATTGCCATTGCGCCAGAGCTTAGCAGAGTTGTGCAGCGATCCCGCGCAGTCCAACCCCGCAGGATCGCACGATCGGCGGCCCCGGCCAAGAGCTGCCGGCGGTTGCCAGGGCTCAGCCGAGGGCCGAGCCGAGCCGAGATCGACGCCGCACCGCGGTGACGACCGGCGTCACGAGCCGCTGCCCGGCGGCAGTGCCCTGCGCGCGTCGCGCTCCGATCGCCGCAGCTCCTTGCGCGCCCTCCGCTCCCGCCGGTAAGCATCGCGCGCGGACTCGCCCGGCAAGCGCGTCGTGATATCGAGATTGCCGAACCAGGCGGTGCCCACGATCCGGATCTGCGGCCGCCCCGGATCGGTGTCCGGCGGCACGCGATGGCGCTCGGTGACCGCGCTGGCAAACGACGACACGTCGACCTCGATCGCGAGGCCGGGCGGCAGCACGACCTCCAGATTGCCCATGAACACCCGGACATGGATCGTCGTGATCCCGGGGCCGAGCGACGCCTCACGGAAGTCGAGCTCGGCGTTGGCCCACAGCACGCGCAGGTCGAGCGAGCGCGGCACCGTCCACCGGCCGCGGCGCTCGATCGCGCTCATGATCACGCGCAGCCGCCGGGTGTCGGCGCGCCCGGGGTCGTCGATCGCGGTCGGACCGGCGAGCACCAGCGCGGTCGACGCCGCCGGCGCCGGATCGCCGAGGTCGGCGACCAGCGGATCGAGCTCGGCCACGCTGCGCGCGCCGTGCGCCAGGTCGAGCCGGCGCTCCAGCTCGTCGACGTCGATCAGATCGCGCGCGTAGCCGTCCGACAGTCGGGAGATCACCTGCTCCCTGCGATCGCGCAGCGCAACGAAGCTCTCGGCCATGACCCGAGGTATACACCGGCGGTGCGATTCGAGCTGCACTGTCATTCGACTTGCTCCGACGGCACCGAGCCCCCGGAGCGGGTCGCGACGCGCGCCGCCGAGCGCCGGGTCGCCGTGTTCGCGCTGACCGATCACGACACCTGTGCCGGCTCGGGAGTCACCGTCGCGGACGCCCGGGCGATCCGCGGGGTCGAGCTGACGTGCGACGACGGCGGCCGGACCGTCCACGTCCTGGCGTTCGACCGCGGCGGCGCGTGGTCGGTGCTGGAGGACCGGCTCGCGGCGGTGCGCGAGGCCCGCCGCAACCGGCTGCGCGTGATGGCGGCGCGGCTCGCCCGGCGCGGCATCGCGATCGACGTCGAGCCGCTGCTCGCGGGCGCCGCGCGGCGCTCGATCGGCCGCCCCGACCTCGCACGCGCGATGGTCGCGGCCGGCGCGGCGAGCTCGGTCGCCGACGCGTTCGCCCGCCACCTCTACGACGGCGGGCCGGTCGACGTCCCGCACCGCGCGCTCGCGCTGAGCGAGGCCCTGGCGATCGGCCGGGCGGCCGGCGCCGCGATGGCGCTCGCCCACCCGCACCTGTACGACCAGCGCAGCGCGCACTACCTCCGGCGCCACCGGGCCGACGGTCTGACCGGGATCGAGGCGTTCTACGGCCCCTACGATCCGCGCGAGCGCGCGCGCTGGATCGCCCTGGCCGACGAGCTCGGCGCGACCTGCACCGGCGGCTCGGACTGGCACGGCCCGGAGGCAGCCGGCGCGCCGCCCGGGGTCGACCTGAACGACGATCGCAGCGCCGCGCTGCTCGACTGGCTCGCCTGACACCGCTGACCGCGCCGATCGCCGGTCAGTGCATCGCGATCACGACCGCGGCGAGCACCGCGATGATCACCGCGGCCCAGATGATGCGGCGGACCAGCTTGTCGTAGCTCGCGGCCGCGGCCATGTCGTAGCCGCTCGCCGCGGTGAACGTCGCGGAGTAGCGCGGCGCGCCGACGGTGGGCTCGATCGGGAAGAACGGCTTCGGCGGCGACATGGGAGGCGGGACCACCGCCGGGAACATCGCCGAGCCGGGCAGGACGGGCACCGAGGCCTGTGCCGCGCGCGGCGTGCCCTGCGCCGGGGGCGACGCCGGCGGGGTCAAGCCCATCCCCGGAGGCACCGAGCCGCTGGCGACCGCGGGGACCGGCGACGGCAGCGGCGGCAGCGACCCGCCGCGGAGCGGCGTGGCGATCGCCTGCGGCGACCACGGCGGCAGCTCGCCCGCCTGCGCGCCGCGCGACGGCAAACCGTGCACCTCGACCGCGTGTGGCGCGCCGCGCGACGGCAAGCCGCGCACCTCGACCGCTTGCGGCGTGCCGTGCAGCGGCGACATCCCGCGCACGTCGATCGCGTGATGCGAGCCCTTGACGCTGCCGACCACCGTCGGGGGCGCCGGGGTCACCTGGCGCGGGCGGCCGGCCACCGGGGCCGGGCCGCGGCCGTCGCTGCGCGCGCCACCACCGGGGTACGCCCCGGGTTCGGGACCGCCGTGACCGCCGTGACCGCCGTGACCGCCGTGCCCCTCGGGCGCGCCATCGGGCAGCCGGCGGCGCGGGCCGCGCGCGTCGAGCACCGGCTGCGACGACTCGTTGAACCGCACGTCGATCCGGGTCGACTCGGTGGTGAGCACCGTCTGCGCGAAGTCGTTGACCGGCACCGCGGGCGTCTGGCGCGCGCCGCCGCTGATCGCGACCTCGGCGAGCGCCTCCAGCACATCGCTGACATCGGGGAACCGGCTCTGCGGATCGCGCTCCAGGCAGCGCGCGACGACCCGATCGAGCAGGACCGGGATCCGGGCGTGGGTCGACAGCGGGTCCGGCGCCCGGGTCAGCACCGCCGCGAGGATCGCGGTCGCGGTCTGGGCGTCCGCGAACGGCGTCCGCCCGGCGATCATCTCGTAGATCACGACGCCGAGCGTGTAGATGTCGCTCGCCGGCGTCAGCTCACCGCCGACCATCTGCTCGGGCGACATGTAGTCGACCGTGCCGATCATCTGTCCGGCCTGGGTCAGCTGGGTGTGCTCGAGGTCGGTGCCCTGGACGATCTTGGCGATGCCGAAGTCGAGCACCTTGACGAAGTCCGGATCGCCGTCGCGGAACTCCAGGTGGATGTTCGCCGGCTTGAGATCGCGGTGGACGACGCCGAGCGCGTGGGCCTCGGCGAGCGAGCTGCACACGCCGGCCGCGATGTGGAGCACGCGGCGCCACGGCATCGGGCCGGTGTCGCGAAACCGCGTGTACAGGCTCTCGCCTTGCAGCAGCTCCATCACGATGTACAGCGTGCCGTCGGGCGCCTCGCCGAGCTCGTAGGCCGTGATCGTGTGCGGATCGCGCAGGCTGGCCAGGGTCTGGCCCTCGCGCCGGAACCGGGCGACGACCATCGGGTCGCGCGTGAACCGGGGCAGCAGCACCTTGAGCGCGACCTGCGCCTCGGACAGCACATCGGTCGCGCGGTAGATCGCGCCGAACCCCCCCGCCGCCAGCTGGTGCTCGATCCGGAACCGCTGATCGAGGACCGTCCCGATGAGCGGGTCGTGCGGTTCGATCACGGTCCGATCGTACGCTTCTCCGTCCTCGGCGGTGCGAATCATGCGTCCCTTTCGGTATACGCAACGGGCAGCAACGTGGCCGTATTCATGACAAACTTTTGAACCCGGCGTTGCAACAATGGCATTTCAGTCAGGGAAGGATGACGGCCCGCGTCACGTAGCCGGAGAGATCGGGCGTAGCCAGCGCCTCAGTGATTCGGCTAGCTTCCGGGCCATGAAGCGCCTGGCCGTCCTCGCCTTGCTCGTGGCATGTCGAAACACGCACGACGAACCGCGGCCGTCACCGCCGCCCGCGGCACCGCCCGCCGCCCCGGCACCGGCGACCGCCGCCGCCGCGGCTGCCACGCCCAGACCGATCGGCGGTGTGACGCCGGTCGCAGGCGATTTCAAGATCAAGGACTTCGCATTCACCAGCGGCGAGAAGCTGCCCGAGCTGCGGATCCATTACATGACGCTGGGCACCCCCAGGCGCGATGCCGCGGGCCACGTGACCAACGCCGTGATCGTCCTGCACGGCACGACCGGCTCCGGCCAGCAGTTCGCGCGCAAGCAGTTCGCCGACGAGCTGTTCGGCCCCGGCCAGCCGTTCGACCTGACCCGGACCTACGTGATCCTGCCCGACGACATCGGCCACGGCGACTCGTCCAGGCCGTCCGAAGGCCCGCACGCCAAATTCCCGCACTACGGCTACCACGACATGGTCGAGGCCGAGCACGCGCTGGTCGTCGACGGACTCCACGTCGATCATCTGCGGCTGGTGATGGGCACCTCGATGGGCTGCATGCACGCGTGGATGTGGGCGGAGAGCTGGCCCGACGCGATGGACGCGATCATGCCGCTGGCCTGCCTGCCGACCCAGATCGCCGGCCGCAACCGCGAGTGGCGCAAGATGGTGACCGACGCGATCAAGCAGGATCCGGCGTGGAACGGCGGCGAGTACACCCAGCAGCCGCGCGGCGCGCTGCTCGACGCCAGCCACCTGTTGACGCTCGCCGGCTCGACGCCGATCCCCGACCAGAAGCGGCTGGCGACTCGCGACGCCGCCGACCAGGCGGTCGAGAAGGCCGAGGCGGACTTCGTCGCGACCCACGACGCCAACGACGTGCTCTACGCGGTCGACTCGTCGCGCGACTACGACCCGTCGGCGGACCTCGAGAAGATCACGGCCCAGGTCCTGTTCGTGAACAGCGCCGACGACTTCATCAACCCGCCCGAGCTCGGCATCGCCGAGCAGGCGATCAAGCGGGTCAAGCACGGCCGGTTCGTCCTGATCCCGGCGTCGGAGCAGACCCACGGCCACGGCACGCACACCTGGGCGACGTTCTGGAAGAAGGACCTCCAGCAGCTGCTCGACGCCACCGCGAAGAAGTGATCCTGGAATCGGGGCAAGCTGCCCCGACAACCGATCTCACCCGCCCGGGCATCGACCGCTTGGCCGCAGCGCCGGCGCGCTAGCATGCGGCCATGGGTGAAATCGACGAGAAGATCAGCGAGGCGCTGGAGAAGGCGCGGGAGTCGCGACTCAACACCGTGATCGCCGCGCTGGTCGCGGCCACGGCAACGCTGATGGCACTCAACAACGTCAAGGACGGCAACATCGTCCAGAACATGCAGCAGGCCCAGGCCAACAGCGTCGACCAGTGGGCGGACTACCAGGCCAAGGGCGTCAAGCAGAACTTCGCGATCGCCGCGCGCGAGCAGCTCGAGATCATGCGCGAAGCCACGCCGAACCCCACGCCGGAGCTGCGCGCGATGTTCGACAAGCGCATCGCCGAGTACACCGCCCAGGACAAGAAGTACCAGGCCGAGAAGGAGGACCTCAAGCGCAAGGCCGAGGGGTCCCAGAAGCAGTACGACGAGTTCAACCGCCACGACGATCAGTTCGACGCCGCCGAGGCCCTGATGTCGGTCGCGATCGCGATGTTCGGCGTCACCGCGCTGACCCGCAAGCGCTGGCTGTTGATCGTCGGCATCGTGTTCGCAGGCATCGGCGAGATCCTCGGCCTCGCCGGGTTCTTCAACTGGAGCCTGCACTCCGACTGGCTGGCCAGCGTGCTCAGCTGAGCGCTGCCGCCGTCACTTGCCCCACACCACGCAACGATCCGCGGCCGGCCGCACCATCGCCGCGTCGGGCTTGCACGAGAACGCGGTGGCGAACTCGGTCATGTTGGACAGCGGGCCGACCACCCGGTACTGCGCGATCGGGTGCGGATCGCCCTGCACCATCAGCCGCTGGGTCTCGGGCCGGATCGCGTCGGCGCGGAACTGGCCCCACGCGAGGAAGAACTGCTGATCCGGTGTGAAGCCGTCGAGCACCGGCGCCGGGTTCTGCTGCTTGGCCTTCTGGAACGCGCGGTACGCGATGTTGGCGCCGCCGAGGTCGCCGATGCTCTCGCCGAGCACGAGCTTGCCGTTGTGGTGGATGCCCGGCTCGATGAAGTAGTGCTCGAACTGGTCGGCCACGCACTGGCCGCGGACGCGGAACTTGTCGAGGTCGTCCTGGGTCCACCAGTTGTCGAGCCGGCCCTGGGCGTCGAACTGCGCGCCCTGATCGTCAAACCCGTGGCTGATCTCGTGGCCGATCACCACGCCGATCGCGCCGTAGTTGACCGCGTCGACCGCGTCGAGCGAGAACGCCGGCGGCTGCAGGATGCCGGCCGGGAACACGATCTCGTTGAGCGACGGGTTGTAGTACGCGTCCGAGGTCGGCGGCGTCATCCCCCAGCGGCCGCGGTCGACCGGCTTGTCGATCGTCGCGCGGTTGTCCGCGACGTTCCACTGCCGCGCCGCCAGCGCGCTGTCCCAGAACTGGTCGCGGCGGACCGGGATGCTCGAGTAGTCCTTCCACTTGTCGGGATAGCCGATCTTGGGGTTGAACGTCGCTAGCTTCTCGAGCGCGCGCTGCTTGGTCGCGGCGCTCATCCAGTCGAGCTGCTCGATCGTGTCGTGCATCGCCGCGAGCAGGTTTGCGACCAGCTGCTGCATCCGCGCCTTGGCGGCCGGCGGGAAGTACTTGTCGGTGTACTTCTTGCCGAGCGCCTCGCCGAGCAGCTGATCGGTGGCCTCGACGCAGCGCTTCCAGCGCGGCTTGATCTCCTGGGTGCCGGCGAGGTACTTGCTATTGAACGCGTAGTCCTCGTCGACGAACGCCTGCGACAGCGACGGCGCCGCCGCGTTGATCACGTGCCACGCCAGGTAGGTCTTCCAGTCGGCGACCGGCGTCGCCTCGAGCTGGCGCTCGAGCTCGGTGAAGAACGCCGGCTCGGTGACGTTGAGGCCCGCCGGGTGGATCCCGGCCGACGCGAAGTACGCCTTCCAGTCGAAGCTCGGGGTCAGCGCCTGGAGCTGGCCCACCGGCATCGCGTGGTCGGTCGCGGTCGGATCGCGCAGCGCGACGTTGTCGAGCGAGGCCCGGGCGAGCCCGAGCTCGACCGCCATCACGGTGTCCGCCGCGCGGCGCGCCGCGGCGTCGTCGCGCCCGGCGAGCTTGAACATCGCCGCGACGTGCGCAAGGTACTTCTCGCGCGCCTCGATGAACCGGGGCTCGGTCTTGACGTAGTAGTCGCGATCGGGCAACCCGAGGCCGCTGGCGGTCGCCCAGGCGATCACGTTGCTCGGCGTGTGGAGGTCCGAGTTGCCGAACAGCCCGAACGGCACGAAGATCGCCATCGCGTGCAGCTTGGCGACCATCCGGCCGATGTCGGCGGGCTCGCGCAGCTGGTCGATCTCGGCGAGCAGCGGCTTGATCGGCTCGGCGCCGCGCGCGTCGATCCGCGCCTGGTCCATGCAGCCGCCGTAGAAGTCGCCGATCAGCTGCTCGACGCCGGCCTTGGGCCAGTCGCGCTTCGCCGACACCTCGTCGAGGATCTCCTTGAGCCGGTCCTTGGCATCCTCGCCCGCCTTCCAGCGCCGGCTCCACCGCGTCATCGACGCCGGGATCGGGTTCTGCTTGCGCCAGGTCCCGTTGGAGAACGCGAAGAAGTCGGTGCACGGATCTGCCGAGCGGTCGAGGTCCTCGACGTAGACGCCGTGCTGCCCGGCGGCGGCTCCGGCCTGGGGCTGCCCCGGGTGCGATCCACACCCGGCGGCGAGCGCGACGGCGAGCAAGACAGGCTTGTTCATCGCCGCCATGATGCCGAGTCTTGCCACCCGCGCGCCAGCGCCGCGTTCGCGTTTACGCTCGCAGCGCGCGCGCCGCGCATCGCGACGGCCGGTCGCGCCGGTCGCGCCGGTCGCAGCGACGTCGCAGCCGCTACTTCTTCTGGCTCCGGGCGAGCTGCTCGCCGATCCTGGGTGGTGGTCACGAGCTGCAGGACAGCATCGAGCAGCCCGGCCGGTTGCGCGCCCAGTCCGGGCGTTTCCGGGCGAACCGCTCGCGGCCGGGCTGGTCGTCGTACGGCCGGCGCAGCACGTCGAGCAGCTCGGGCAGCGCCGCGCGATCGCCGCGCTCGGTCGCCTCGATCACCTCCTGCACGAGGTAGTTGCGCGGCACGTAGCGCGGGTTGATCGCCTCCATCCGGCGCCGCCGCTCGCCCGCGTCGATGCCCTCGACGGTGAGCCGCGCCGCGTAACGGCCGAGCCAGCCGCGGATCGCCGCGTGCTGCACCGCGGTGATCGCGCCGGGCGCGTAGTACGCCTCCCCCAGCGCCGCGATCGCGGCCTCGGGATCGGACACCGGCGCGCTGGCCAGCGCGCGGAACCACAGCGTCATGTCGGTCTCGATCTCGACCAGCAGCGCGCCGAGCGTGGCGAGCAGGTCGTCGTCGTCGGTCGCGGTGTCGCCGCGGCCGGTCAAGCCGAGCTTGCGCAGCGAGCTGTGGCGGTGCAGCGACGCCAGCGCGCCGGCGAACCGCTCGACCGTGCGGCGCAGCGGATCCAGATCGTCGACCAGCGGCGCCAGCGCGCCGGCGAGCTGCGCGAGGTTCCAGCGCGCGACCGCGGGCTGGTTGCCGAACCGGTAGCGCTTGCCCGACGCGTCGGTGATGTTCGGCGTCCAGTCCGGATCGAACGGCTCGATCCAGCCGTACGGGCCGTAGTCGATGGTCAGCCCGAGGATCGACATGTTGTCGGTGTTCATCACGCCGTGGACGAAGCCGACCCGCAGCCACTCCGAGATCAGCCACGCGGTGCGCTGCGCGACCTCGGCGAACCAGCCGGCGACGTCGAGCCGGTCGCCCGCCGCGTACGCCGGGTAGAACCGCTCGAGCGTGAACCGCACCAGCCGGCGCAGCGTGTCGTGGTCGCCGCGCGCTGCGTGGATCTCGTAGCTGCCGAACCGCAGGAACGACGGCGCGACCCGGCACACCACCGCGCCGGGCTCGTCGGCCGGGTGCCCGTCGTACAGCAGGTCGCGCATGACGGGCTCGCCGGTGGTCACCAGCGACAGCGCGCGCGTGGTCGGCACCCCGAGGTGGTGCATCGCCTCGCTGCACACCAGCTCGCGCAGCGACGAGCGCAGCACCGCGCGCCCGTCGGCCCGCCGCGAGTACGGCGTCGGCCCGGCGCCCTTGAGCTGGAGCTCCCAGATCGCCGCGCCGCCGGCCTGGCCTTCGGGCCAGCTCGCGCCGGGCTCGCCGCGGCCGGCGACCTCGCCCAGCGTGATCGCACGGCCGTCGCCGAGCTGGCCGGCCCAGGTCCCGAACTGGTGGCCGCCGTAGCAGGCCGCGTACGGCGCCATGCCCGGCACCACGCGGTTGCCGGCCAGCACCTCGACCAGCTCCGGGGTCGCGCGCGGATCGAGCCCGATCAGCGCGGCGACCTCGGGGACCAGCGCGATCAGCTCGGGCCGCGCCACCGCCGTCGGTGCGACCCGCGTGTAACACGCCCGGACCTCGCGGATCCGGTTGTCCTCGCGCGGATCGCCCGGCAGCTCGCGGACGAACCGATCGGTGTAGCGCAGCTCGGCGACGTTCACCCGCGCACTATACGCAGGCCGCACCGGCTGCGCCCGTCGATCGACTCCCTTGTTCGATTACTTGTTGGTCTTGTCGAGCGCGTCGCGCGCGTCCTTCTCGGCCTTGTCGAACCCGTCGTCGACGTCCTTCTTGAACGCGTCCCAGTTGCCCTGGGCCTGGTTCCCGATCGCGTCGACCTTGGTCGACAGCGCGTCGCGCTCCGCGCGCAGCTTGGCGGCGGCGTCCTTGGCGGTCGCGTCGGTCCGCGCCTCGAGCTGATGGATGTCGTCGTCGAGCTTGGCCAGCCGCTGCTTGGCGGCGTCGCGGTACTGGTCGCGCGCCGAGGCGAGATCCGCCTTCGCCGAGTTGAGATCGCCCTGCTGCTTGTTGACGTCCGTCTGGTCCTTGGACATGTCCTTGTTCAGGTCCTTCTGGGCACCCTGGACGTCCTTGGTCTGATCGTTGACGTTCTCCTGCGCCTTCGACGCCGTGCTCGCCGCGCGGTCCATCTCCTTGGCCGACTCATCCTTCTTCTTGCATGCCCCGGCGAACAGCGCCGCCGACGCGATTGCGATCCAGATCGTCTTCCTCATCGAATGCCTCCGGTTCATGGGATGCCATGCATGGGTGCAACGCGAGTGCCGCCGCCGGTGCGCCCGGATCTCGATCGACGCGGGCGTGCGCCGTGCACATGCGCTCGCTCGCCGCGCGGAGGGACACAGGATGCACGCTTCGTCAACGGGTGATGACAAGTGTCGTGCCTGCGATACGAACCCGTGGAGCGTGTATTGTCGGGCCCGTGAGCACTCGAGCGATCGTCGCGTACACGTCCCCGGACGGGACGTGGAAAGGTGTGTGGAACGACCTCAACAGTGAACCCCAGCAGCTCGGCCGCGTCCTGCTGCGCCGCATCGCCAGCCTCAAGGGCGACCTCGACCGCTTCGTCACCCAGTTCATCGACGAATGTCCCGAGGGCTGGGTCGCGCTCGACAAGAACGAGCGGTGCGCCGATCCGATCGGCGTGTTCGGCGGCAAGTTCGACGGCATCGTCGCGACCTGCGATCCCGCGACCAACGCGCTGTGCTTCGAGGCCCAGTATCTCTACCTCGTGCACCGCCCCAAGCGCCGGCTGTTCGTGTTCAAGGTCGAGAACCGCAACATGCGGCCGTTCGGCATGGTGACGTTCGACGACACCGGCAAGGCCAGGCCGAACAAGCTGCCCGCGGTCGAGCACGAGGAGTAGCGCCGTCGCGGGTCAGCGGGTCAGCCGCTCGCGGCCGGCGCGCACGGCAGGGTCACGGTGAACGTCGAGCCGACACCGAGCTCGCTGTCGACGGTGATCGTGCCACCGTGGGCGACGACGATCGACCGGGCGATGTACAGCCCCAGGCCGAGCCCGCCGTAGCGCGACGACGGGACCGCGCGCTCGAACCGATCGAACACGTAGGGCCGGCGCGCCGGGTCGATGCCGATGCCGTGGTCGGTCACGGTCAGCCGCGCGGCGGCGCCGAGCGAGTCGATCCGGATCTCGATCGGCTTGCCGGCGCCGAACTTCGC
>DATAPF010000104.1:0-13267 GCA_036265355.1 Kofleriaceae bacterium
ACCGGGCGCCGGCGGCGGCGTTTGGGGCGCGGCGGAGGGCGGTTGCGGCGCGACTGCGACCGGCGAGGACGGCGTCGCTTGCGGTGCAGCGGACGGCGCTGAACCCTGCGGCGTCGCAACGGGTGATTGCGCGACGGTGCCGCCGGGCGGCATCTCCGGCGGAGCGTGCCGCACGCCCATCGCGATCGCGACGGCGACTACCGCGGCGACCCCGCCGGCGAGCCCGAGCTTGAGCGCGCGGCCGGACCGCGGCCTCGCCTGGAGATTCGCCGTCTGCGCCGCAGCTCCGCCGAGCGTTGTCGACGAAACCCCCGCGCCGGTGGCGAACATGGCCATCGCCGCTCGCGAGCCGGTCAGCGCCGGGTCGCGCAGCACCGGCGAGACCAGGAATCCCGGCCCCTGGGCCTCGACATACTGCACCGGATCGCGGAGCGCGAGGACCATGTCGTCCATCTGCGCGTAGCGATGCTCCGGCCGCTTCTCGAGCGCCTTGAGCACGACCTGCTCGAGGTGCGGCGAGAGCTGCGGGGCCATCAGCGACGGCGCCAGTGGGGGAATGGCCATCTGCTGGACCAGCACCTCGCCGAAGTTGGCGCCGACGAACGGCACCCTCCCGGTCAGCATCTGGTACAGCAGGATGCCGAGCGCATAGATGTCGGTCCGGTGATCGATGGAGCTGCGGCCCTCGCACTGCTCGGGGGACATGTACTGCGGAGTGCCCATCACGATGCCGGTGCGCGTGCGCTGCGAGGCCGTCGCATTCCCCGTCATCTTGGCGATGCCAAAGTCCAGGAGCTTGACGAAGTCCTGCTGCCCACGACGGATCAGCATCACGTTGTCCGACTTGAGGTCGCGGTGGACGATCCCCTTGTGATGCGATGCCGCCAGCGCATCGGCGATCTGCAGCGCGATCGCCTGGGCGCGCGCCGGGGGCAACGGACCTTCACGCGCGAGCAGCTCGGTGACACTCGTGCCATCGATGTATTCCATGAAGAAATACACAAAGGGCGGATCATTCGGCGATACCGGCGGGAGGGTTCCGAAGTCGATGATGTCGACAATGTTCGGATGCTGGATGTCGTTGACCGACTTGGCCTCGTTGAAAAATCGATTGACGATCTCCGGTTGCACGGAGAACTCGGCGTGCAGCACCTTGAGCGCGACCCGCTTGCCGATCGTCGGATGCTCGGCGAAGTACACCGAACCCATGCCGCCCTGACCGAGCAGGCGCCGCACGACGTAATTCCCGATCGCCCGCCCGATGACGGCGTCGGCAACGATCGTTGGTTGTGACTCCACGGTCTCCGCCATCGTGTCGATTTCCTCGGGCAAGGCGCCACCAGTGCGCAGCCATGACCGCCGGGTTCCCCAGATCCCGGTCGGCTAGAGATTTCAAGTCCGCTGGTAGCACAGCACCGCGCAACCGATCAATGGGCAGAAATTGCGGCTGGGGGTCATCGCGAGTTTCTCGGCAGCGCCAATCCCGACATGGGGGTGTCGCCGAACGATGCGGAGTGCGGTGCATGGTCAGGCCACCAGGCCACCACGGTCAGGCCACCAGGCCACCCGCAGATTCTGCGCGCAGGACCCGCCAGCGAGGGTTTCGGCGCTCGGGCGACCGCGCTGGAGATCGCCATCCGCCGCACGGCCGTTCAGGTCCACCCGGCGAGCCCCGACCACCCATGCGTGTCCCATTTGTGAGGCAGGCGCGATCGGCGGAACAGAGCACTCCCGGCGGCGCGGCCGGAATTGCCGCCAAATCCGGCCGAAAACTGCACCGCGGCCACCACCATCGGTTCGCAAGACCTCGAGATCCCGATCCCGGCGCGTTCCTGTCCCGGCGGTGGCATTCCAGCGGATGATGCGCGCGTGAAATTACAACCCACCTTGCTCGTCCCGGAGGCCGCCGCGCACATCCCCTGCGCCAGGCGGCTCGCGCCGGTGCCGGCCGCCGTGGTTCTGCTGCTGGTTGCCGGCGGGTCGTCCACCGCGTGCTCGGGCTGTCCCACGGCCCCGCGCGCCGACCTGATCCTCGTGAATGCGCGGGTCTACACGCTCGCGTGGCCCGAACCCGCCGCCGACGGCACGCCGGCCGCCACCGCTCCGCATGGGCCGGCCGGCTGGACGCCGGACGCGCAGGCGGTGGCGATCGGCAGCGGCCGCATCCTGTTCGTCGGGTCGAACGACGCGGCCGGGCAGTGGCGCGGACCCAGCAGCCGCGTCCTCGACCTCCATGGCGCCACGCTGCTGCCCGGCCTCGTCGACTCCCATGTCCACGTCCTCGAGCTCGGCCGGATGATCGAGCGGGTGAACCTGGTCGGCGTCGCCACCGAGGCGGAGGCGGTCGAGCGGGTGGCCGCGCGCGCGGCCGTCACGCCCAAGGGCCAGTGGATCCTCGGCTATGGCTGGGACGACGGCGCGTGGTCCAACCGCTACCCGACCCTGAGCCTTCTGTCGGAGCGGGTGCCGGATCACCCGGTCTACCTGCGCGGCCTGCACGGCTATGCGGTCTGGGGCAATCGACTCGCCTTCGAGCGCGCGGGGATCACTCCCGCGACGTCCGTGCCGGCAGGCGGCGAGATCAAGAAGGACGCATCGGGAGCGCCGAGCGGGGTCCTGCTCAATGCCGCGGTCGGGCTGCTCGAGTCCGCCATTCCGCCGCCGACCCCGGCGCAGGTCGAGGCCCTCGTGCTCGAGGGGCTGGACGCGATGGCCCAGGCGGGCTACGTCGCGGTGCACGAGGCGGGCGCGGACAGCGAGCTGATGGCCGCGTTCGAGCACCTCGCGGCGACCCGGCGCCTGCCGGTGCGCGTGTACGCGATGCTGTCGGGCCGCGACCACCCGCTGCTCGAGCGCTGGCTCGCGCGCGGGCCCGACACGCCGGCCGCCGAGCGGATGCTGACGACGCTCGGCGTGAAGGTGTTCTTCGATGGCGCGCTCGGGTCGCGCGGTGCGCGCCTGCTGGCGCCGTACACCGACCGCCCCGGGGAGCGCGGCGTCGCGACGCCGGAGGCCGCGTTCGATCCGAGGCTCACCGCGGCGCTGATGAAGGCCGGGTTCCAGGTCGCCATCCACGCGATCGGCGACGCCGCCAACCGCGAGGCGCTCGACTTCATGGACGCCACCATGAAGGACGCGCCGTCCGCACGGAGCCGGCGGCACCGGATCGAGCACGCGCAGGTGCTCGACGCCCTCGACGTGCCGCGGTTCGCGAGCTCGGGCGTCCTCGCGTCGATGCAGCCGTCGCACGCGGTGGAGGACATGGCGTGGGCCGAGGATCGCCTCGGCGCGGACCGCGTGAAGGGGGCGTACGCGTGGCGGACCCTGCGCCGGTCCGGCGCGCACCTGGTGTTCAGCTCCGACCTGCCGGGTACCGATTACCATGTCTTTTACGGCCTGCACTCCGCGATCACGCGGCAGGACCGCGCCGGCAAGCCGGACGGCGGCTGGCACCCCGAGCAACGCATGACCCCCGAGGAGGCGCTGCGCGGCTACACCACCTGGGCCGCCTACGCGGCGTTCACCGAGGACCAGACCGGCGTGCTGGCGGCGGGGCGGTGGGCCGATCTCACCGCGATGGACGTCGATCCGCTCGACGCCGGTGAGCAGGACCCGGCGCGCCTGCTGGCCGGCAAGATCCGGCTGACCGTGGTCGCCGGACGCGTCGTCGAGCCACCGCGCTGAGCTGCGTCAGCCCCTCCCGGCGGACGCGCGGCGATGGGCCGACAGGATCGCCTCGATCTTCGCCGTCAGCTCGACCGCCGACTGGCGCGCTGCGATGACCGGCGCGAGCCGGTCGTCGCCGAGCGCGGCGGCATCCTCGATGAACAGCGCGAGGTACTGGCGGACGTGGCGCAGCGGCGCCTGGAGGTCGTGCGAGATCGTGGTGGCGAACGTCTCGAGATCACGACTGGCGCGCTCGAGCTCGATCGCGCGCTCGCTGACCAGGCGCTCGAGCCGGGCGCTGGCGCCGATCAGCTCGGCGTGCGAGGCCTCGAGCCTGGCCGTGCTCTGGATCAGCGCGGCCAGCAGGCGCTGATAGCCGTGGGTGAAGGTCATCATCAGGACGGTGATCAGCAGCAGCTGCACGACGACCTCGACCCAGACCGGGGTGGTCGGCGGCGCCAGCGGGATCGCGAGACCGGCCGCCGTGACGATCGCGAGGATCGCGATCTGGAACACCACCTGCGCCGCCGCCATCCAGGGCCGCGCCACCAGGCCGAGAAACGCCACCACGATGTGGAGCGCGCCGAGCCGGGCGGAGTACGTGCCCTGCAGGGCGAGCAGCGCGAGCGCGCCGTACGCTGCCAGCGCCGCGGTCGCGAGCTCCGTGGCGGGCAGGCGGCCGGTCCTGGCGAGCGCATGGGTCAGCGCGGCCAGCGCGGCGACGCTCAGCGCGATCAGCATCGCGGTGCGGTGTCCGCCGATCTCGTAGAGCGCGGTGACACCGGCCAGGTAGAGCGCGGTGACCGCCGTCGCGGTCGCGATCAGCTGCGCGCGCCGCGCCTGGTCCGGGTCGTCGATCGGATGAACCAGCAAGCCGCGGAACAGGCGCTCCGTCATGGGCTCTCGCTGCTCCGCGGCGCGAGCCAGAAGTAGAACGTCGCGCCGCCATCGAGCGCGCCCTCGGCGGTGATCTCGCCGCCGCTGTGATGGAGGATGCGCCGCACATTGGCCAGCCCGAGGCCATGGCCTTCGAACTCATCCTCGTGATGCAGGCGGTGGAACGGTGAGAACAGGTTGCCCGCCCGGTCCGGGTCGAACCCGACGCCGTTGTCGCGCACGAAGTAGCCGCGCGCGGGGTCGTGGCCGATCGCGATGCGCGGAGGGCTGCGCTTCCGGCTGAACTTGACCGCGTTGTCGACCAGGTTCTCGACCACGGTGCGGACCAGCGCCGGATCGCCCCACGCAGGCGGCAACGCCTCGACCTGCCATTCGACGCCGGGACCCGCCGCGCGGTCGTATTCGTCGATCACCTCGCGGATCAGCGCGTCCATCGCGATCCACGCCGGACGCAGCGCGGTGGTGCCCACGCTCGCGTGCTCGTGCAGCCGCTCGGTCATCAGCGACAGCCGCGCCGCGGCGCTGCTCGCCCTGGCGACGTCGTGCAGCGCGGTGGGCCCGAGCGCCGCCTCCCGGGTCGCGAACTCGTCGAGCTGGCGGCGGATCGCCCCGAGGTGGCCGCGCACGTCGGCGGTGAGCTGGTCGGCCAGCCCGCGCAGCTGGTCGCGGGTGTTCTCGAGCACGGCCGTGCGCTCCGCGACGCGCGCCTCGAGCGACGAGTTGATCGCCCGGGCGCGCTCGACGGCGTCCCGGCGGGCGCGCTCGCCGTCGCGGACCTGGAGGCCGAGCCGGTCATAGCTCCTGCGCAGCACGATCACCATGACCCCGAGCGAGATCGACTGCCGGATGAACGGGCCGTAGACGACGTCGCGCGCGGCGTCGAGGCCGACATCGAGGCCCGCGGCGCGGCTCACCCCGAGCCCGCCGATGATCGCGATCAAGCCGAGGCCGACCAGCGCGGTCAGGCGCGTGCTGAGCACCGAGCCGACCGCCACCACGCCGAGCACCGCCACGCTCATGCGCACGCAGCCGGGCCCTTCGGTCCACGCGATCGCCGCGATCGCCCCGTACACGAACACGCTCAGCACCAGTGCGCCCGCATTGGCGCGGCCGCGGCGCGCGAACAGGAACGTCACCACCATGGCGAACACGCCGATCGGCGAGATCACGAGCCAGGTCTGCGCGTTGCCCCGGACCAGGGGGACCGTCGCGAACGACAGCACCAGCAGGACCATCATGGCGGCTGCCATCATCAGCAGCAGCCGGGACCGGCGCTCGGTATCCGGATCGGCTGCACCGGCGACCGAGAACACCGACCGCACGAATCGCGAGAGGACCACACGCACATGGAGATGATACTTGGCGCGCCGGGCCCAGGTGTAGTGCTTCCTCGGCCTGCCGCGCTCGGCGGATCACGCACGCCGCCCTCCGAGGGATAACGCGCATACCTTGCGTTGCGTGGCGCCCATCACGCGCGCGCGCGTGCTCGGACCTGCCGGCGACCCTCGCCGGGTCGCCTGCGCCCCGACCGGCGCGGTAGACAGCCGGCACAGGTGCGCATACGTTGCGCCACGCCCGCGCGAGCGCATCAACGAGCACCGCGCGCCTCGGACGCAGCGCATGACAGCCTCCCGGATATGGTACTTGGCCGCACGATAGCACGGCACCGGAGCAAACCGTCGGTCGCCGCCGCGGTCCACGGCGTCGTCGAGATCAGCCGAGCGCGGTCAGCGCCGGTGGTCCGAGCGCCTCGCTCCCCGACGCCACCTGCGCGAGCTGTGCGGCCAGATCTCGGCCGAGCAGCAGATCGCCGAGCGCGAGCCAGCGCTCGCTCCGGACCTGGTTGATCGCGCGCGTGTCGTCCGGGCCCCAGTGGGCCGGTGGCCGCAGGAGCACGAGCCACTCCAGCTCGGCCCGGGCGCCGCGCGACAGCTTGGCCTCCTCGGCGGTCGTGCCCAGGCCGACCATGCGCAGCCCGTGCTCGGCCGCGTACCGCGTCGGGGTGTAGATCGACATGGTGCTGTACTCGGAATGCTCGCCCACGACGGCGTCGTAATCGAACCCGATGGTTCGCATGGTGATCGTGTCTCGATAGCGAATGCCGATGTTCCCTCCGATGATGGTCCGGTCGGGGAGGCGACACGTGAACATGACCGGCTCGATGAGCGCCGGCTGATCTGCCCCGGCTCGGGTCCGGCGCGCCACCTGGCGAATCCACCGCTCGACCAGCGGCGCCGACGGGACGCTTCCCTTCTTCTTCTCGGTGCGCGACATCAGATCGGCGATCCGCGGGATGTCGTCCTCGACCACCGGCCCCCACTCGATGGTGCGCTCGCCCGCCTGGAGGGCGCGCAGCTCAGCCCGGATCTTGCACCGGCGCTTGCTCGGCAGCGATGCCAGCTGCCGCTCCCACGATCGTTCGCGAACCGCGGCCGGATCGAGCGCGATCTCGCTTCGCAGGGCGGCGAGGACGGCATGAGCGTGCGGAAACCGCTCTAGGATCGCGGCTGCGGTCGCGGTGTCCACGTGCGTCACGCAGACCGCGCCGGGATAGCGCTGCCCGACGGCGCCGGCCAGCTCGCACCAGCTCGTCAGATCGTGGGTCAAGAGGGCGAGCGAGTCTCCGCCTCTTGCGCCTTCGATGACGGTGCACGGAAACCACCGCGGGTCGCTGGCAGTCGCGCCGGCGATGATGCCCGGGTCGACGGTCCGGTAGGCGGTCGGGCTCGCGAAGTGCCAGACCGGGAGGACGCTTCGCGGCGCGTCTCCCGCGCCTTCGAACGCGACGAAGCACTCCTCGGTCGCCCCGGTGAGACCGGCGAACAGGTAGTGCCACTGGGGGCTTGCGAACACGGCGCCCGTCGCACCGTCCGGGACCAGCTCGTCCCATGCGGCCGGCGGTGGTTCGCTCATCGGAATCGCGACTGGCTGCCGCTTCCTCAGCGCCATCATGACGGCTGACCTTCCTTCGACGCGCGGACCGACGAGTCCCGGCTCATCGGTAGTTCCCCGCGCGAGCCAGCGGGCGCACCTCGGTCGACCCCCGAGCCTCGATGTCCCGCCACTTCAGCACCTCGCGCCACGGGAGCGGCAGATCGCCCCGCTCGAAGGACGCCGGCTCCAGCTCGTCGAGCCAGGTCGCGTGTCGATCGAACCGGGCGTAGAACGGCACGCCCACCGCCTGTGGATTGCGCGCCTGCAGGAACTCCAGGGCGAACACGTCTTCACCGTGGATCGGGCGGACGCCCCGGATCGCCACCTTCCCCGACGAGGTGGACATCGAGCACCCTCGCGCGGTGCGGGCCAGCCCCGAGACCGCGGCGGTGGCCGTCCGGTAGATGTCGTACGCCCGGGCCAGAGGAAGCTCGAACGCGCCCCGGGCGCCCGTGTTGCGCTCGATGAACATGTAGTAGGGAACCAGGCCGAGCTGGACCTGCCGGCGCCACATGCCGGCCCAGACGTCGGCCCGGTCGTTGACCCCGCGGATCACGGGAGCCTGCGTGCGGATCGTGACTCCGGCGGCGCGCAACCGCCGGATCGCCTCTCCGGCGATCGGCGTGAGCTCGTGCGGGTGGCTGAAGTGCGCCATGAACGCGAGGTGCAGGCCCGCGCCGCCGTGCTCGACGGAGGCAGTCACCCTGCGAAACAGCTCGAGGACCTCGCCGGCGTCGGGATCCGAGATGAAGCGGAATGGCCAGTACGAGAGCGACTTCGATCCGATCCGGATACAGCTCAGATGCGGAAGCTCGCCGTTGCGCCGGGCCTCGATGATCGGATCGAGGTAGGCGGCGATCACCGGCGCGGTCATGACCATCGGATCGCCGCCCGTGAACAGGACGGTCTCGACCTCCGGGTGCTGCCTCAGATAGTCGATCAGCTCCTGGACCTCGCCGCTGGCAAACTTGAGGCCGTCGAGATGCACGAACTGCGGCCAGCGGAAGCAGTACGTGCAATAGGAATGACACGTCTGGCCCTGGCGTGGAAAAAACAGCACGGTCTCGGGATACTTGTGTTGCAATCCATCGAGACGCTTGCCATTTGCGAGCGCCGGGATGTTGTGGACCTGCAGCCCGGGGTGTGGATTGAGATCCGGATAGATCCGCGACGCCTCCTGGCGCAGCCGCTCGGGGCTCGCGCCTTGACCCAGGAGCTTCACCATGGCGTCGCAATGCTCGCGCGCGAGCATGTCGTGCCAGGGAAACGTCAGGCGGAAGATCGGATCGTCCGGCGCACGCTGCCAGTCGATGAGTCCCAGGACATAGCTGTTGACGCGGAACGGCAGGACCGCAGCCACAGCCTTCATCGCCACGATCTCCTCCGCCGAAAACCGGTGTTCGACTCGCGGATGACCAAGGATGCTATCGAGGTCGGAGCGGCCGTAGGCCGAAAGCCGGGGAGCCGTCCCCTCCTCGATGGTGCGCATCCAGGTGGCGACCGGGTCCTGCGCGGGTAAGACGACTATCGGTCTCGAACGCTGTGGGCTGATATACATATACTGCGAATACTCCGCATCCACGTGCTGGCGTCTACCAGCGGTGTGTGTCTGGATCGTCGGTTACAGATCTCGAGTACTACTTGAATCGCTTCGGGCGTGCTCCTTGTTGCGGCGGGTCGGGTGCTCGGGCCGGATCGCCTCGAACTCGGCGATCGCAGCGAGCAGGGTCAACAGCGCCGCGATATCACGTCGCCGCCGCGCCGGTGGTCGAGCGCGGAGCTGCCGGCCAGGCGGCTCACACGTGGACCACGGCGAATGCGGTGTTGTCGACCCTCCGGTCGAACGACCATCCCCGCGTCGCCGACAACGCGATCGGCACGGCCGGACCGCGGCAGGCAAGGGACAGGCTCTGCGCACTTGCGTCCGCGACGCCGCCGCGGTCGCCGTGCTCGATCACGCGGTCCTGCTGCGCCGCGCTGTGGGCAACGCTCACGGCGAACGCATCATCTCCCACAGGTGGTGGCGCTGGAACCCAGGCTGCCACCCCCACGCAGGAACCCGATGCGATGATACAGATACGCATTCCCGCCCTCGTAACAGAGCTGGCAATAAGATTTCAAGCCCCCTGTTCCTGCTGCACTGTTTCGCTCCATGCGGGTGGCACCTACAAGTCCCGCACCGCGTTCGTTGTCTTGTGTGAGTTGGTTAGACCTAATGGTCGCGGCGGGAGCCACGCGGCACCGACGCTGCCGGTCGCCGCGAGAGACGCTTGTGAACTATCGTTACCGGCATTGCTCCCCATAAAGCGCTACCAAAAAGGTTTGTTGCCTCACCGAATCTACCAGTCCAATGGTCAGTGCCGCTGATCACGTCTCGAGCGTCCGCATCTGTTGCGAATCGCCTTCACGTGCTCGAGGTCACGTCCGGATCCTCCACTCGTCAAGCAGGGTAGCGGCCTTGACCAGCGCGCGCGACGGCGCATTGTCGGGCTCGATGCAGTGGATCACCTCGGTCCAGCCGAGCACGTCGAACGCGTAGTCGATGGTCGCGCGCGCGCCCTCCGTGGCGTAGCCCCGGCCCCAGACCTCGCGCGCGAGGCCCCAGCCGACCTCCGTCCCGGGCCAGCCTTCGGGCATCCAGGGCCCGAGCCGGCCGACCCAGCGCCCGGTGGCCTTCTCGATCACCGAGAACATCGAGAAGCCGCGCACCGACCACGCTCCGGCCGCGGCGCAGAACCCGCGCCACGCGGCCGCGGCGGACTGGGTGCCGCCGAGGTGGCGCATCGTCTCCTCGTCGGCGGAGAACGCCACCCACGCCGGAAAGTCCTCGGCCTGCGGTGGACGCAGGACGAGGCGATCGGTCTCGAGCGTCGGGCCGGGTGTACGCAGCATGTCGCGTGATACCACGCGATCTTCTCGCCCCGGAAGGCGATGGATATACTGGGCGCGGTCGGCGCTCGGCCGGCATTCCTTCACGAATCGATCGCGCCATGCACATCCTCATCACGGGAGCGGCCGGAATGATCGGCCGCAAGTTGACCGCGAGACTCGTTCGCGACGGCGCCCTCCACGGCGAGCCGCTGACCCGGCTGACCCTGGTGGACCTCGTCGCCCCCGAGCGGCCCGAAGTCGGTGGGACGGTGGAGACCGTCGCGGCCGACCTGACGGCCCCGGGTGCAGCCGAGAACCTGATCGCGGCGAAGCCGGACACCATCTTCCACCTGGCCGGCGTCGTGTCCGGCGAGGCCGAGACCGATTTCGAGAAAGGGTATCTGGTCAACCTCGACGGCACCCGGGGCCTGCTCGAGGCCATCCGCAAGACGAAGGACTACAAGCCCAAGGTGGTCTTCTCGTCGTCGATCGCCGTCTACGGCGCGCCGTTCCCGCCCGACGGGATTCCCGACGACTTCCACCTGACCCCGCTCACCTCGTACGGCGCGCAGAAGGCGGCCAGCGAGCTGCTGCTCGCCGACTACCACCGCCGCGAGTTCCTGGACGGCATCGGAATCCGCCTGCCCACCATCTGCGTGCGGCCCGGCAAGCCGAACAAGGCGGCGTCGGGGTTCTTCTCCGGCATCATCCGCGAGCCGCTCGCCGGCATGGAGGCGATGCTGCCGGTGTCGGACAGCGTGCGGCACACGCATGCCAGCCCGCGGTCCGCGGTCGGGTTCCTGCTGCATGCCGCGGCGCTGACCCGCCAGCAGCTCGGCAACCGGATCAACCTCGCGATGCCCGGCGTCAGCTGCACCGTCGGCGAGCAGATCGCGGCCCTTGGCCGCGTCGCCGGTCCGGCCGCCGTCGCGCGCATCAAGCGCGTGCCCGACGAGCTGGTGATCCGGATCGTCGCGGGATGGCCCGAGCGGGTGCTCGCTCAGCGCGCACGGTCGCTCGGCTTCCAGGCGGAAACGGACTTCGAGGACATCATCCGCGCCCACATCGAGGACGAGCTCGGCGGCAAGGTGAGCTATCCATAGCCCCACGCTTCGAGCGTGGGCAGTGGTGCGTCGCTGTCGTACACGAACAGGCCGCTGGACCGGATCTTCTCGAGTGCCCCGGCCAGCGGGTTCGACGAGGCGACGATGATCCGCATGTCGTATCCGAAGTGAACCAGCAGCTTCGGCGCGATCATCAGCTCGAGCCAGGTGACCTCGCGCAGGCAGCGGCGAACAATGTTGTCGAGGCGGTCACCGGCGACCGGCTCCCCCTCGGCCGGCGCAGCCGAGCCATCGAGCACGTCGGCGAGCCCGAGGTTTGCCAGGCGGTCGCTCGCGGTATCCCAGAACTCCACATCATGGACCTGGAGCAGATCGGGCTCGACTGCTCGAGCCAGCGCGGCCACAGCGTCAACGTAGAGCCCTTCGACGCGCAGGTACTCCTGCTTATCCAGCGTGCCGCGCGGCGTCGGCCGGCCGATATCCGTGCACGCCGTCCAGTCCTCGCGCAGGAACCGGGCGTGCTTGAATAGCGAAGGAGGGAACTTGTTGATCTCGTACTTCGTCACGGTCCTACCATCTCGGTCAGGTCTTCGTTGAAGGTGCCGTCGCGCGTTGTCTTGTTGCGCAGGTTGGTAGCGTCGCCGGTGGCTTTCTTCCAGATCCCTCCGTTGTGACGGTCGACGTCCGGCGAGATGTACTCGTTGCCGCGGCGGTACACCGGCTGGCCATGTGAGCGCGCGCCTGTGCGCTCGAATCCGAGATTCTTGGCCATCAGATCGTAGTCGAGCTGGGCCTTGAACGCGCAGAACATGCATAGCTTGTTGGCACTCGGGAACTTGTTGGATAGATCGCGGAGATGGGCCCTCCTTGCGCTGACCCGCCGACGTTGCCGCGCGAGCTCCGGCCATCGTGCCGTGGTCCAGGAGGTCCTTGGCGGACTGTCCGGCGACCACTCGATCCGCGACCGCACCGGCATGCCGCTTGTAGACGTCGCCGGCGCAACCGACGCCTCCCTTCAGCTGAACGCCGCCCCGCTGCTGAACGACGTGGGCGGCCTCGTGCGAGACGGTGTGCAGATCGGCGCTGCGCCCCAGGACGACGTGGTCGCCGGTCGCGGACGCATCGGCGCCCTTGGCCTGAGTGGACGCGGTGGCTTCCGGGCCTGTGTGCGCCCGGATCGACGAGACGTCGTGGCGACCGAACGCCAGCTGCGGCGCATCGGAGAACGGAAGGCGTGAAGCGGGGGTCGGTAGAGATCCCTGCGACCATCCCGACTCGTCTGCGTAGCTCGCCACCGATGCCTTCCCACCGTGACGGTAGCTGATCCTCGATCGCGATTGGCAGCGCCCGGCAGAAATCACGCTGGCGATGCGCACCGCGTGGAGTTGCGTGCGGGAGCGCGCTGCCGGCGAGTGCCCGTGGCATCGCACGGACCGATCGCGTAGCGTGCGTGTCGGCAAGCATGTCGATCTTGGGACGTCTGCGCAACTGGCTGCTCCGACGACCAGCTCTGCCGCCGCGCATCGACCTTCCACGGAGCAATCAACGCGCCGAGGCACACGACGACGACTACCAGTGCGCCTCGGTCACGCTCTCGCTTCCTCGACTACCGCGCGCTGTTGCTGGCCCTGTCGTGAAGCGACGTCGAACGGACGCCACGTACGTGGTCGATCTCGCCGTGTGGTCTTGCAGCTGCCCCTACGCTGCGGCTCGAGTCACCTGCTATGGGGAGCTCGATGTCCGGAGGGTGTGCAAGCACCTGAGTCGGCTGGCGCTCAACCGCGCCGGCGCGCTTTCTGCCTGCGATCCGCCTGTCGCTGCGCTGCTCCAGCCCG
>DATAPF010000105.1:0-18823 GCA_036265355.1 Kofleriaceae bacterium
CGGCGCCTTGTCGATCTGGTCGAACGCCGTGAACTTCGCCAGCCCCTTGCCGGCCTGCACCTTCGTGATCGCCGCCGTCAACGTCGTCTTGCCGTGATCGACGTGCCCGATCGTTCCGATGTTGACGTGCGGCTTGTTGCGGACGAACTTTTCTTTCGACACGGCTATCTCCCTGGGTTACGTAGCCGAGCCCTCGGCGAGAATTGAACTCGCGACCCCTTCCTTACCAAGGAAGTGCACTGCCACTGTGCTACGAGGGCGACTGAGATGTAGAAGAGGGTGGTTGCTTGCGGTCGTGATGGCCTCGGTCTCGCGTTGGAGCGGGCGAAGGGACTCGAACCCTCGACAACCAGCTTGGAAGGCTGGAGCTCTACCAACTGAGCTACACCCGCATGCTTCTGGGTCGCCTCCGGCCGCTGCCTTGGTGTCTTGGGGTCTCCCTGGGTTCGATCGACGTTGCGACGTTCGGGTCCGTGGCCTTGTGATCGTGGAGGGAGGTGGATTCGAACCACCGAAGGCATAAGCCGGCAGATTTACAGTCTGCTCCCTTTGGCCGCTCGGGCATCCCTCCAACTATTTGGCGAAGCTAGGATTTCTTGGAGCTGGCGGTGGGACTCGAACCCGCGACCTCCTGATTACAAGTCAGGTGCTCTACCGGTTGAGCTACGCCAGCAGGATTGCTCGGGTAAGGCCGGTCGGAGGCCAGCACGTATAGACGACGCTCCCAGGCTCGTCAAGTGCCGTCGCGATCGGTTGCTGGGGATCTTGGCCGATCAATTCCCGGGCGCAATATAGCTCCCCGGGGTATCTCGCGCCAGCAGCTCCATGATTGCCGCGGCTTGCCGCTCGCTGCCCCGGCTCCAGGTGGTTTCGACCCCGTACGCCTTCGCGAGCTCGACGTTCATCCGGTGGCCCTCCAGCGCCTTTTCCAGGTCCGGGCGGACCCGGGTGTGGACGTCCGCGACATAGGTGGGTCGGCTGGCGACCTCGATCCGGTGGGGGTACGGCGCGCGGACATGCGCCTGCCAGAGCTCGGCGAAGATCTGCGACATCTGGTAGCCGGCCGCGGTCGCCCAGTAGGCCTGGTGGAAGCGCAGGGCCTCGCGCCAGCGATCGTAGGCCTCGGCGGCGAGCGCACGCTTGGCGTCGAGGTCGGCGACCATCTCGTCATCGCCGCTGCGCACGGCGAGCTCGGCGAACCGCCGGTGCATGACCTCGCCGCGGTAGTAGTGCGCCATCGCGACGTAGTACGGGTCCTCGATCGGCGGGGCTTTTCGCCACTCGGCCACCGCGGCCGACAGCGAGGTGTCGGCCGCGTCGTAACGGTGCTGCTCGAGCTCGACGTAGCCCTGCCGCGCGAGCGCCTCGACCCGATCGGCGAACGTGAGGTGCGGGCGCGCAAGGACTGCGTCCAGGGTGGCCGCGGCCTCCGCCCATTGCTGATGGTCGGCCTGGAGCGCCGCCATGTAGAGGTGGCCCTCGACCGACTCGCGCGCGGCCGGGTAGCGCGCGACCAGCTCCTGCAGCGCGGTGAGGGTCGCCGTCAGGTCGCCCTCGCCATCGTGGAGCGCCGCGATGTCGAACAGCGCGACCGGGGCGTACTGCGACTCGGGGAACTCGGCGGCCAGCTGACGGTACAGCCCGATCGCCTCGCGCCGCCGGCCGGCCCGGGCCGCCGCGCCGGCCTGCTGGAACAGGTCGGCGGACGCGACCGACGTCAGCTCGGGTTCCGCACCGGGCGCGGGCGTGCGCGCCGTGATCCGGATGATGTCGAGATCCACCACGCGGGGATCCCGGGCGGACGCATCGCGCGCGCGGTCCGGGGTCAGCGCGGGCGCCGCGGCTCGCGCGTCCGCCAGGTCACGTGAAAGATCGCGCGCCGGTGCCACGCCGGGCGGGGCGTGCACGATCGGCCGCGGCGCTGCGCCGCAGCCCGCGAGCATGGTGAGGCCGAGCCCCCACACCGCGGCGAGGTACGTGGTGCACGCGAGGTACCGCATGCCCAGTTATGACGTATCCAGCGCACCACCGGTGCGGCTGGATCTGTCACGGGTTTCGCTTGACTGTTCGGCTGTCACACCGCTCTGCTACTCCTGGCAGCATCCGATGAAGATCGCGTTCACGTACAACCTCCGGCTGACCGACGTCCGCGAGACCGAGAAGGAAGCCGAGTACGACAGTGCAGAGACGGTGGGCGCGATCGCGGCGGCGCTCGAGGTCGCCGGCCACGAGGTCGAGAAGGTCGAGGTCTCGGGGCCGGCGTCGAACCTGTTCGAGCGCCTCGAGCAGATCGATCCGGACATCATCTTCAACACCGCCGAGGGCCAGGGCGGCCGGATGCGGGAGGCGTTCTACCCGGGGCTGTTCGACGAGCTCGGCATCCCGTACACCGGCAGCGACGCGTACACCAACGCGGTCACGCTCGACAAGTGGCTCAC
Organism: Kofleriaceae bacterium; assembly: GCA_036265355.1. Taxonomy (GTDB): domain Bacteria; phylum Myxococcota_A; class Polyangia; order Haliangiales; family Haliangiaceae; genus JABFXX01. Next base: position 2,439 of record DATAPF010000105.1, read on the forward strand.
CAAGCTGATCGTGTCGCGCGCGAACATCGACACCGCGCGCGGCCAGATGGTCACGGTGCGCAACTTCGATCAGGTGATCGAGCGCGGCGCGGGCCTGGCGTTCCCGGTGATCGTCAAGCCCAACCACGAGGGCTCGAGCAAGGGGATCTACAACGGCGCGCTCGGATCCTCGGTGGTCAAGGACCCCAAGGACCTGCCCGGGGTGCTCAAGAGCGCGCTGCGCCAGTACCCCGACGGCGTCCTGGTCGAGGAGTACATCGCCGGGCTCGACATCGCGGTCGGCTTCATCGAGGGGGTCGGCCACGACGACGGCCTGCTCACGCCGGTCGAGGTGATGTACGACCCGTCGCCCGGGCTCAGCGAGCGCGGGTTCAACATCTACGACTACCGGCTCAAGAACGTCGAGCCCGGCAAGGTCCAGTACCGCTGCCCCGCCAACCTGCCGCGCGACGTCGCGGCGCGGCTGCGCAGCATCTCGAGCGAGGCGATCCGCGTGCTCGGGCTGCGCGACCTGGCGCGGCTCGACTACCGGGTCACCCCGGAGGGCCGGATCTACCTGCTCGAGGCCAACGCGCTGCCGGCGCTGGCGTCGAGCTCGTCGCTGTTCGCGGCGACCGCGCAGGTCGGCCTGACCTACACCGCGACGATCGCCGCGGTGCTCAACGCCGCCGCGCTGCGCTCGGGGCTGGCGACCGCGAGCCAGCTCGGGGTCGGCCGCCAGCGCAGGGCGCAGCCGATCCGCGTCGGGTTCACCTACAACGTCAAGCGCAGCCACGACGGCGACGACGAGGCCGAGTGGGATCCGCCCGAGACGATCATCGCGATCGCCAACGCGCTGGCCCGCCAGGGCCACATCGTGGTCCACCTCGAGGCCACGCCCGACCTGCCACGGGTGCTGGCCGAGGCCGATGTCGACCTGATCTTCAACATCGCCGAGGGCGTCGAGGGCCGCAACCGCGAGGCCCAGGTCCCGGCGCTGTGCGAGCTGCTGGGCATCCCGTACACGGGGTCGGACTCGGCGACCCTGGCGATCGCGCTCGACAAGGCGCTCGGCAAGAAGGTGCTGCTGCAGCACGACATCCTGACCCCGAAGTTCCAGGTCATGGAGTCGGCGCGCGAGCGGCTGTCGCCCGACATGAAGTTCCCGCTGATCGTCAAGCCCAACGCCGAGGGCTCGAGCAAGGGCATCGCGTCGACCAGCGTGTGCGACACCGAGGACGAGCTGCGCGCGGCGGTCAAGAGCATCATCGAGCGCTACCGCCAGCCCGCGCTGGTCGAGGAGTACATCGCCGGCCGCGAGTTCACCGTCGGCCTGCTCGGCGACAAGCGGCCGCGCGTGCTGCCGTCCATGGAGATCAAGTTCAAGAAGGCGACCAAGCGGCCGGTCTACGACTACGCGGTCAAGCAGGAGTGGGAGGAGCACGTCTACTACGAGTGCCCGGCCAAGCTGACCGAGGCCGAGCAGAAGGCGATCGAGAAGATCGCGCGCGCCACGTTCTGGGCGCTCGACTGCCGCGACGTCGCCCGGGTCGACATGCGGATGGACGCCGACGGCCGGATCTACGTGCTGGAGGTCAACCCGCTGCCCGGCTTGACCCCCGGGTACTCCGATCTGGTGCTGATCGCCCAGGCAGCCGGCTTGGAGTACGACCAGCTGATCGCCGAGATCATGGTCGGTGGGTTGCGCCGGATGAAGGACAAGCGGCGCGAGGAGCGCGAGCTGGAGCGCGAGCGCGAGGCGCAAAGCAAGGACCTCGCCAAGCTCGCCGACAAGGACAAGGGGGAGAAGAAGCGGGCGGTCGCCAAGCTGTCACCGGCCGCCGCAGCGGCGAGCGGCAACGGCGGCAACGGCCACGGTGGCAACGGCCACGGCGGCAACGGCAACGGCAACGGTGGCAACGGCCATGGCATCACCGGCAACGAGGCCGCGCCGGTGCGGGTCAAGCGCGAGCGGTCCGAGCCAGTGACCCAGGTCGCCACCGTCGAGCGAGCCCGCTCCGAGCCCGGACAGCCCGAATCGATCGACGTCCCCCCTGCGACCGCGACCTAGCAGCCCCGCAGGGCGTAGCGCGCAGGAAACGCCGGCGCGCGGCGCGCGGTGGGGCGCTCGGCTACACTCCGGGCGGAGATGAAAGTCGCGGCCCGGATCACCGCGGCGACGGCCGTCGTCGTGGCGCTCGCCTCGATGTCGTACGCGGTCGTCGATCTGCGGTCGCGCCGGGAAGAGCGGCGCGGCGCGCTGGAGCGCGAGGCCCGCGCGGTGGCGACCGCGCTGCGCTATGACATCGAGGCCGCGCCCTCGGCGTTCCGGGCGCCGAGCGAGGCGACCCTGCGGGATCTCGCCCGCCGCGCCGTGGGCTGGAAGGTGACGGTGCTGCCGAGCGCGCTGGGCTCGCGATCGCCCGAGACCGGCGCGGCGGTGTCCCAGCTCCGCCGGCTCAACGCGATGGTGCTGGTGCCGCGGCCGAATGCCGACATCGAGGCCGGCCAGTACTACTACGACCTGCCGATCCGCGCGGCGGCGGATCGCGGCGGCGAGCCCGAGGTGATCGGCATGCTGGAGATCGCCAGGCCGGCCGATGCGATCGACGCCACCAGCGACGATCTGTGGCGGATCGCCACGCTGCTCTCGCTGATCGTCGGGATCACGACGGTGATGGTCGGCGTGTTCGCGATGCGGCTGGTCAGCCGGCCGATCACCAAGCTGCTGGGCGGGATCGACGACGTCGCCAAGGGCGACCTGTCCCACGTGATCCTGTCGGAGCGCGACGACGAGATCGGCGCGCTGGCGACCCGGTTCAACGAGATGACGTTCTCGCTCCGCGAGTCGCGCGGCGAGACCCAGCGCCAGAACGAGGCCAAGCTCGCGCTCGAGCAGCGGCTCGGCCAGACCGAGAAGCTGGCGACGCTCGGCCAGCTCGCCGCCGAGATCGCGCACGAGGTCGGCACGCCGCTCAACGTGATCGCCGGGCGCGCGCGCTCGATCCAGCGCAAGTCGCGGGACCCCGAGGCGATCGAGAAGAACGCCGGGATCATCGCCGAGCAGACCGCGCGGATCACGCGGATCATCCAGCGCCTGCTCGACTTCACGCGGCGCAAGGTCGGCAGCGCGGCGGCCGGCGACGTCAACCTCAACGACATCGCGGCGTCGACGATCGAGCTGCTGGCCGGCCAGTTCGCGAACGCGCGGGTCCGGGTCCGGCTCGAGCGCGGCGCGCAGCCCGGGCGGATCGACGGCGACTCCGACCGGCTGCAGCAGGTGCTGATCAACCTGCTGCTCAACGCGGTGCAGGCGATGCCGGACGGCGGCTCGCTGGCGGTCGAGACCGCGACGGTGCGGCGGACCCGTCCGGGGCTGGAGGGCAGCGCCGAGCAGGACTTCGTGACGATCGCGGTCGCCGACACCGGGATCGGGATCCCGGCCGAGATCCGCGATCGGATCTTCGATCCGTTCTACACCACGCGCGAGGGTCGCGGCGGCACCGGCCTGGGGCTCGCGGTGGTGTCCGGCATCGTCAAGGAGCACGACGGCTGGATCGACGTCGAGGATGGCAGGCCCACCGGCACCGTGTTCCGGGTCTACCTGCCGGGCTGACGTGCGCCGCCCGGCGCCGCTTCAGTCGACATCCTCGGTGTCGGTGACGATCACGCGGCCGTCGCCGGCGCCGCCGGCCGCCGCGCCCAGCAGCTGGGTGGCGGCCTGTGCCATCGCCGGGTCGAGCTCGGCGCCGTGGCGGCGGAGCTGGCGGGCCGCGTAGCGGCGCAGGTCGATGTCCCTGCCCGGGTCGTTCATGATCGCGGCGAGCGTGCGATCGACCTCGGGGCCACCGCCGGCGGCCGAGCGCATCGCGGCCTCGGCGACACCGGGATCGGGGTCGCGCATCAGCTGGGCGAGCTGGCCGGTGGCGCGCTCGTCGTCGAGCGAGCTCATCGCGTTGATCGCGGCGACCCGGTCGTTGGGCGTGGCGCTGCGCGCGGCGTCGAAGATCGCCTGCTCGGCGCGGTCCGAGCCGAGCTGGCCGAGGGTCGCCAGCGCGGTGGTCCGGACCTCGGGGTCCGGATCCTTGGCCATCCGGGCCAGCGTGTCGGTCGCCTTGTCGTCGGGGTTCTGCAGCAGCGACGACATCGCCGCCATCCGCACGCTCGGCTCCTTGGCGGTCAGCGCGCGATCGACCAGCTGCCGGGCGTCCGGGCTGTCCGCGCCGATCAGCGCGTACACCGCCGCGCTCGCGGTGCTGCCATCGCTGCTGCCGAGCATCTCCTCGGCCATCCGGATGCCCTCGGGCTCGCCGGCCTGGATCAGCTGGCCCATCAGCTGCTGCTTGATCTCGGGGCTGCGCTGCGCCGCCGACAGCAGCGCGGTCTTGACCGGGCCGGAGATGCCGACCTCGACCAGGGCCGTCGCCGCGACGGTGGCGAGCTGGGCGTCCTTGCCGGTCAGCGCGCCGAGCAGCGCCTGGCGCGCCGGCTCGCTGCCGAGCTGGCCCAGGACGTTGGCGGCGTACATCGCCTCGTCGCGCCGGCCCGAGCGCAGCGAGTCGGCGAGCAGCTGGGTGACGCCGGGGTCGCCGGGCCGCGCCCGCGCGAGCAGCTCGAGCGCCGAGACCCGGGTCTGACCGCGCGCCTTGCCGGCGACGTCGACCAGCGCGTCGAGCGCGCGCGGCGCGCCGGAGCTGGCGAGCAGCTGCATCGCCTCGAGCTTCTCCTGGCGCCCGCCGCCGCGCGCCAGGTCGATCGCGAGCTGGAGCGCCTCGGGGCGGCCCGCCTTGATCAGCCGGGGCAGCGCCGCTCGCCGCTCGCCGATCGATCCCGAGTGGAGCACGCTGAGCAGCGCCTGGTCGACGTCCTCGCCCTGCATCCCGGCGAGCTGGGCGAGCGCGCCGCTGGCCTCGCCGCGCTCGCTCATCGCGGCGTTGATCAGGAGCTCGCGCGCGTCCTTGCCGCCGATCGCGGCGAGCGCAGCCGCCGCCGCGGTCGCCGAGGTCCGGTCCCCGGTGTTGAGGAGGTCGCCCAGCGCCTGGATCGCCCTGGGGCCACCGAGCTCTCCGATCGCGGCGATCGCGGCGGTCCGCCCGGTGGCCGCGCCCGTGGTGGCGGCCGCGCGCAGGACGGGCAGCGCGGCCTCGCCGGCGTGGGCCAGCGCGGCGATGGCGGCGGGCAGCCGGCGGTCGCCGGACTGCACGATCGCGCTCAGCTTGGTGAGCAGCGCGCCGTCGATGGTCTCGATCGCGGCGATCGCGGCCGACGCGACCCGCTCGTCGGGCGCGTCGATCAGCCGGCGGAGCGCCGCGCTGCCGGCGTCGGAGTTGATCGAGCCGAGCGCGGACACCGCCTGCGCCGCCACCTCGGGGTCGCTGCCGGTCGCGAGCCGGATCAGCGCCGCGACGGCGCCGTCGCTGGCGAGCTCGCCGAGCGCACCGATCGCCGCGCCCTGGGCGGGGTCGCCCGCCCTGCCGGCGAGCTCGATCAGCGGCGGCTCGGCGCCGGCGCTCTGGGTCGCGCCGAGCGCGGCGATCGCGGCCGCGCGGACCGCCGGACGATCGTCGGTGATGCGCTCGATCAGCGCGGCGACCGCGTGCTCGGTGCCGATCCGGCCGTAGCACGCGAGGATCGCCTCGGGGACGCCGCGCCGGCCGTCGGACAGCAGCGGCTCGAGCTGGTCGACGACCTGGTCGTCGCCGACCGCGCCCAGCTTGTCGGTCAAGATCTGGATGTCGCGCAGCGAGCGGGCGCGCAGCACGCGCTCGACGAGATCGCTGCGCGACACGCCGGCCGCGTCGGCGCTGACGTGGAGCGGGCGGCGCAGCACGAACGGGATCGATGCCGTCCGCGCGCTCGCCGCGGGCGCGGGCGTGTTGGCGCCGGCGCGGTGGTTGAACACGGCATAGCCGGCGACGGCGGCGAACAGGGCACAGGCCAGCTTCCAGCGCGTCAGTGATGTCACGGGACTCCTCGGGGATGCTCGCAGGGTGTCTGTGTCAAACGAACGCCGTCTGGTATCGATCCATTCCGAGCGAGCGGGTCCCGGGCCGCGGCGATCCTCGGCGGCGCCACCGGGCGTGTACTCCGTCGGGCCGCGCGGCGCGCCCGGCGGACGCGCGACCTGCGCCACATCGCGCCACGGCCGCGGGAAGCTTTTGAGCAACGCCGGCGTCACCGGCGTGTCAACCGCAGGTCTGATCCTCACGGACTGACCCGACCCGCGGATCACCGGATGGCCCGGCGGCGCACCAGCGCTCGCCGGGCGCGACCGCCCGCACACCGCATGACACACGCAAATGAGCAAATGATCGATGCCCAGGTGACGGGTTCGATTGACGGCACCGCCGACGCTCGTAGACTGGGGACATGTTGACGCCTGCGCAGACCGACGAGCTGCGAGCGCGCCTGCAGGCGGACCTCAGCCGCCTCGCAGACCACGCCCACTCTGCCCTCGACTTCACGATGGATCGCGACCGCGACCGGATCGGCCGGGATTCGATGGACGAGGCCACCGAGGAGGAGACCTACTCCACCCAGCTGCGGCTCCACGACCGCGAGACGTTCTTGCTCGGCAAGATCCGCGAGGCGATGGCCCGGCTGGAGGCCGGCGACATCGACGAGTGCGAGGAGTGCAGCGAGCCGATCGGGTTCAAGCGCCTGCTGGCTCGGCCGGTCACCACGCTGTGCTTCGAGTGCAAGACCGCGCGCGAACAGGTCGAGGCCGACGAGGCCGCGGAATAGCAGGCCCGGAGCCGATCTTGAGCTCGGCCGTCGAACGTGCCAGCAAATTTCCCGGCGTCTGCAACCTCTGGTAGTATGCGGTCGTCGGGGATGCGCGACCGCTACACGATCACGGAGAGACTCGACCATGGTGGCATGGCGGAGGTGTTTCGCGGCGTCGCAGAGTCGATGGAGGGTTTCAAGAAGGCGGTCGCGATCAAGCGGATCTTGCCGAACCTGACCAAGAATCAAAAGTTCGTCTCGATGTTCCTGGATGAGGCGCGGCTCTCGCTGTTCCTCCAGCACGCCAACATCGTGCAGGTGTTCGACATCTCGAGGACGCCGGACAACGCGTACTTCCTGGTCATGGAGTACGTCGACGGCTGCAACCTCAAGGCGCTGATCGAGCGCCAGAAGCAGAAGGGCAAGCGGAACGACATCGGACACTCGGTCTACCTGATGACCGAGTGCTGCAAGGCGCTGCAGTACGCCCACAGCCTGGAGCACCCCGAGACCAACGAGCCGCTCGGCATCGTCCACCGCGACATCTCGCCGCCCAACATCCTGCTGTCGAAGAACGGCGAGATCAAGCTGGTCGACTTCGGGCTGGCCAAGGCCAACAGCCAGATCGAGTCGACCGACCCCGGCGTGGTCAAGGGCAAGTTCAGCTACCTGTCGCCCGAGGCGGCGAGCGGGCTCGACGTCGACCACCGCGCCGACGTGTTCGCGGTCGGCATCATCCTGTGGGAGCTGTTCACCGGCCGCCGGCTGTTCTACGGCGACACCGACTACCAGACCGTCGAGCTGGTCCGCCAGGCCCGCGTGCCGTCGATCGCCGCGCTCAACCCCGAGATCGACGCCGAGCTCGAGCAGGTGGTCCGCAAGGCGCTGGCGCGCGACCCCAACGACCGCTACCAGAACGCCGCCGACCTCGGCGACGCGCTCGCCCAGTTCCTGTTCTCGCGGCGGATGAAGGTCACCGCGCGCGACATCGCCGCGCTGGTCCGCGACACCCAGGTCGAGATGATGCGCAAGCGCTCGGCCGAGCCCAAGGACTCGCTGATCGACGCGCTGATCCTCGACGAGATGCAGAAGATGACCTCGCTGGTCGACGGCGATGGCGCCCCCCAGACGCAGACCACCGAGGGCTCGATGAGCCTGGACCCGAGCGCGTTCGTCGACACCTCGAACTGGGCCGGGGAGATGGGGCTGGGGTCGCAGCATCCGCCGCAGCACCCCGGACAGCACCCCCATCCGCACCCCAATCCCAGGGCCCGCCCGACCCGGCCGATGCCGCGCGACCGGGGGACCACGCCGACGCCGTCGCCCGAGATCGAGTCGCTGGAGCAGATCCTCGAGCCCGAGCGGACCGGCCACCACCGCCACCGCGAGGGCAAGAGCCCGTCGTGGCTGGTGATCGCGCTGATCATGCTCGTGCTCGCCGCCGCGGCGGCGATCACGGTCGTGCTCGTGATGCGGCGGTAATCAGCCGCCGGACCGGAGCCGCTGGAGCTGGTGCAGCTGCTCGCTGCCCGGCGCGAGGTCATTGACGTGGCTGATCGCCGCGTCGAGCAGCTTGCGGTGCCGGGGCAGCGGCGCGGCGATCGTGCCGACCAGCTTCCAGCCCTCGACCGAGTCCGGGTTGTAGGTGACCGCCTGGTTCGCGGTCTGGAGCGCCTTCTCCGGATCGCGGACGCGGTCGAGATCGGCCGCGAACAGGTAGGCGGCGTCGATCGATGGGTCCTCCAGCACCGCCAGCTGGAGCCGCGATGCCGCGGGGGCGTCGTCGTGCTTGAAGTACGCGGTCACGCCGAGCCCGAAGTCGCACTGCGCGAGCCGGCGCGGCGACGCCTTGTCGCGGGCCAGCGCGTCGTGGGCGGCGGTGTAGTGCTTCTCGGCCTCGTCGAACCGGTCGGCCGCGATCTCGAGCTTGCCCTGGATGATCTCGATCTCGGGCTTGCCCTGGAGCCGGGCCGGCATCAGCGTCTTGAGCTTTCCGGACAGCGCGCCGCGCTTGTCGGCGAGCTCGGGGCGCCGGTCGTCGATCGCCAGCGCGTCGGCGGCGAGCAGGAAGCTGTCGAGATCGCCGCCGCAGCTGTCGAGCGCGCGGCTCAGCGCCTGGATCGCGCCGGCGACGTCGCCCTTGCGCACCGCGATCCGGCCGCGCTCGCGGTCGAGCTGCCAGCGGACCACACCCGGCGCCTTGTCGGCGCGCGCCAGCAGCTCGAATGCGCCCTTGTGGTTGCCGACCAGGGTGCGCGCGCGGGCGGTCTCGAGCAGCAGCGCCGCCGGCGCCTGGTCGCCCGACTCCGCGAGCAGCTGCTCGAGGGTGTCGTGGCCGCCGCGCGGATCGTGGTTGTCGATCAGCAGGGTGCCGGTCTCGAGCCGGGCGTCGAGGTTGCCGGCGCGCGCGGCCTCGCCGTAGGCGATGCGCGCCGCGGCGAAGTCGCCGAGATCGCGATCGACCCGGGCGAGCTCGAGCTGGGCCCGCGCGGTGTCGGGTCCGGCCGAGCCGGTCACGGCGCGCTCGAGCAGCTTCCTGGCCTTGTCGCGCGCCTCGGGCTGGCCGGTCGCCCGCAGGACCGCCGCGTAGACCGCCGCCATCCCGGCGGTCGCGGTCCTGGGGTTGAACGCCGGCTCGATGCGCTTGCGCGCGGCCTCGACGTCGCCGGCCGCGAGGTCGAGCCAGGTCCGTGCGATCACCGCGGGCTCGTAGCCCGGCAGCTTCTGGATCGCCGCGTCGAAGTCGGCGCGCGCCCCGTCGATGTCGCCGGCGGCGAGCCGGGCCTGGCCCCGCACGGTCTTGCCGACCGGGCCGGCCGCGAGCTCGGGCGGCCCGGTGAACAGCCCGACCGCGGCGGCCGGGCGACCCTGCGCGATCGCGATCTGGGCCAGCGCGATCCGCGCGCGACGGCTCGCCGGCCACTCCTTGAGCGTGCGGGTCGCCACCTTCTGCGCGAACTCCAGGTCGCCGATCGCCAGCACCGTGTCGCCGAGCTCCTCGGCGAACTGCAGGTCGTCGTCGAGCTTCTGGTTCAGCGACGCGCCGTAGTCGGCCTGGGCCGCCGCGTGATCGCCGCGCGCGTGGTCGACCCGGGCGAGCGCGAGCTCGGCGAGCGTGATCTGCAGCGGCGACACCGGGTCGCCCGGCTTGCCGGCGTCGCCGATCAGCTTGGCGAGCTGGGCCCGGATCTCCGCGCCCGGCCCGGTCGGGCCCGCGGTTGCGCGGCCGGCGCGGGCGAGCAGCACGCCGCGGGCGATCACCGCGCCGGGGTTGTCGCGCACGCGGTCGAGCGCGGTGATCGCCTCGTCCCAGGCGGCGGCCTCGCCGAGCGCCCGGGCGAGCCCGATCAGGTAATGCGGCCGCGGCTCGCGCGCCACGGCCTTGCGCAGCTCGGCGATCGCAGCCTTGACGTCGCCCCCGAGCAGGGCGGCCTGGCCCGAGACGTAGAGCGCCGCTGCGTCGTCCGGTGCGCCCTGGACCGCGCGCTCGGCGGCATCGTGCGCGGTCTTGAGATCGCGCTGGGTGAGCGCGACGTAGGCCGCGGCGAGATCGAGCTCCTCGCTGGCACCGGAGCCGGCGAGCCCGGCGACCGCGGCCTGGGCGTCGGCCACGCCGTCGCCGAACTCGAAGGCGAGCACGCCGCGCGCGTGGGCGACCGCGGCCTTGTTGTCCGCCGTCGCCGAGGCCGCCAGGATGCCGTAGAAGCTGTCGCGCGCGGCGATCCAGCCCTGCCAGGTATCGGTCCGGGCGAGCTCGGCGGCGCGATCGCGCGCTGCGGTGATCTGGCGGTGCAACCGGATCCCGCGGATCTCGAAACCGGCGACCACGCCGGCGCTGATCACGGTCGCGCCGATCAGGAACCAGAGCAGGATCAGCCGCGAGCGCCCGCGGCGCCCGGTGCGGGCCGACCGGCTCGCCGCCGAGCTCTCGCCGCCGAACCCGACCATCGGGACGGCGCCGGAGCCCTGGTGCATGCCGGGATCGACCGGCCGGCCGGCGTCCTCCGCGGTGTACGGCATCGGACCGCGGCCCCACGCCTGGCCCTGCCCGTCCGGACCGCCGAGCACCGCGTCGAACGCGGCAGCCGACTGGTGCTGCTGCGAGCTGAGCGCGATGGTCGGCCGCGCGGCGGCCGCGGCGGTCTCCGCCGAGATCGCCGGGGCCGGAGCTGCGAACGGATTGGGCTGCGCCATCAGGGTCCGGGCGAGGTGCGGCGGCGGCCCCGGCGGCGGCGCGGGGAGCGTGCCCGCCGGCATCGTCGCCGCGAGCGCCATGGGGTTGCCCTGCGACCCCGGGACGGTCGCGCCGAACGCCATCGCCGGCTGCCGTGCCATCGCGGGCGGCGCCGACAGGGGCGACGGCGGCGATGGCGGCGATGGCATGGGCAGCGCCGCGGCGGTCGGCAGCGCCGCGGCGATCGCGCTGCGCGGGTTGAGCGCGGCCGGCGGCGGTAGCGGCGCGGCGGGCACTACGTTCATGACGTGGGGCTGGTTCGCGATCATCTGGGCCAGGTGCGGGGCCGGCGGCGGCGGCGTGGGCATCGCCGGCCCGGTCGGCCGCGGCGCCACCGGGGCGTCGAGCGGCCCGGACGGCAGCTTGACCGCGTTGCGCACCGCGGTGCCAGGGCCGGGCGGCCGGCGGCCGGGAGCTGCGCGCTCCGGCTCGGCGGTTCGCGGGGAGGGCCGCTTGTCCTCGAGCTCGATCACCTCGTCGTCCTCGAGCTCCACCGTGGAGACTTCTTCTTTGAACATGGGGGCCCGCCGTGATTTCTTCGCCGCGGCCGCGGGAGCGGCAGCCGGCGATCTGGAGGACGGCTTCGACGAGCGCTCGCCGCGCCCACCGTCGAGTACCCCGGTGGCGGCCGCGTCGAGATCGTCGAACTGGTTGGACGGGGGGCCGACCCGGCCGCCGGGCCAACCCGTGCGCTGGCCGGCGCGACCGCCGATGCCGGGCGGACCGACCGGCTCGCCGAGGTCGTCATCGCCGCCGCGCAGCTTCGCGGCCTCGCGCTCGGGGTCGACCTCGACGGTGCCCGACTGATCGCCGACCGCGAGCACCGCCGGCGGCGGCGTGGCATCGGCCGGCGGGGCGGCGATCTCGGGGCTCGATCGCTTGCGGGCGCCGGGCGCGGCCAGCGAGGTCGGCCGGGTGAACTCGCCGCCGCTGTCCCCGCCGTCGCTGTCCCCGCCGGGCTCGCCGGCCCGCATCGGGTAGTTCTTGGTGCCGTGGTCGATCGCGAACGCCGCCGCGTCCTCGACCAGGCCGACCCGGGCGCCGGGATGGCCCGGCGGGGACCGGCTCGCCAGCCGCTCGGCCTCGGCGAGCAGCTGGGCGACGTGGCTGTCGGCGAGCCCCTGGCTGCGCAGCTTGCCCAGCACCTCGGCGGCGCCGTGGCCGTCGCCCTTGCGCAGCAGCGCCTCGCCCTTGAGCGCCTGAGCGGCGTGCGAGCCGTGGTCGAGCTCCAGCGCGACCCGCATCTCCGCGAGCACCTCGTCGTAGCGCTTGAGCGCCAGCAGCGCCTGGCCGAGCACGACGCGGCCCTCCACCGTGGTCGGCCGGCCCAGCAGGCCGAGCCGGCAGACCTTGACGGCCTCCTGGTACTGTCCGGAGCTGACCAGCGCCTGGCCGCGCGTGACGAAGTCGCTCTGCGACACCTGGCACCGAGCTTACCTCGACCGGCGCCGCCCCGGCCAAATCGCCGCAGGTGTGGGTACTAATCCTTCATCACCGAGACCGGGGTCGCGGGCGGTTCCGGTGGTTCCGCCAGCCCCGGCATCGGCGCGCCGCGCAGCCGGGCCTCGTCCACCATCCACCAGCCCTTGCCGTGGCGCTCCCAGGTCTGGAGCGCGTGGGTCTCGTGGACCGTGCCCTCGGAGGCCTTGTACCAGCTGAGCTTGATCTGGACCCGGGCCTCGCGCTCGCCGCGCGGGTCGACCCGGAGGATCTCGTACTCCGTGATCTTGACGTCGCCGGATCGCTGATCCATGTCATCGACGAACTGTGCGCGCTCGCGCGGCGGCAGCGCAGCGGCCGCCGCGGTGAACCGCTCCCAGCGCACGCCGTCGTTGAACATCTGGACCGCCTCGGACAGGTCGGCCTGGTCGTGCAACGCCGCGCCGCAGCCCAGCATCAGGATCGCAAGTAGTGCCGCTCGCATGGGGTGGCTCCGTCGATCAATAGGGGACGTCGCGTCGCGCGGAGGGACTGCCGTGGTCATGGATCAACGCGATCATGGTTCTTGGGTTTCCTTGGACGCGCGGCTGCGCCGCACCGCCTTGATCGCTTCCAGGTCGCCCCGGCCGAGCTCGCGCGTGATCACCAGCACGGCGAGGAACACCGCGCCGACCACCACCGCCTCGATCAGGGTCATCGGCTTGCCGTGGATCGGCAGCACGGCGCCGATCGCGCGCTCGGCGAGCCGCCAGCGTCCGGCCGCGATCGCCGCACCGGTCGCGATCGCGACCCGCACGACGCTGGCGAGCGGCAGGAACGCGCCGAGCTCGCGGCGCAGCGCCCAGCCCGAGGCCAGCGCGCCGATCGCCATCGCGCCGCTGGTCACCAGCGCCGCGACGACCAGCACGTCGCCGCGCTCGGCCGCGATCGGGATCGCGACGTAGTTGCCGACCGCCGCCAGGCCGAGCGTGATCGCGGCGGTGACCACCGCCGGCAGGGTCCGGCCCGCGCCGTTGAGGATCGTGCCGGCGATCGCGAAGATCGAGAACGCGACGTTGCCGAGCGCGAGCGCGGTGAGCGCCGGCGCGCCGACCTGGGCGTAGTCGGGCGCGTAGACCAGGCCGAGCACGTCGCCGGGGTCGGCGGCCATCACCACCGCGAGCGCCATCGCGAAGATCAGCGAGTACCGCGTGGTGACCTGGACGTAGCGCCGCGTGGTGTCGCGGTCCGCGGTGAACGTCGAGCGCGACACCAGCGGGAACACGACGAACGTCGCCGCGATGATCGCCTGGTAGGGCAGCCGCGCGAGGTTCTGGACCGCCGCGTAGTAGCCGTTCTGGACGTCGGCGAGCGTGCGCGGATCGGGGTGGTAGCCGGTCGCCGCGGCGGCCCACGGCAGGGCGCCGGACAGCGCGCCGCCCAGCGCCTCGAGGTGGGCCGCGTAGTGCTCGGTGGTCAGCCGCTTGATCAGGATGCTGTCGACGAACATCAGCGCGTTGAACAGCACGAGGTAGAGCGCGACGCCGAGGAAGAACTCGATCAGAGGGCGGACCGGCAGCCGGTCCTCCGGCGCGATCGGCCCGGGCAGCCCGATCCACACCACCGCGGCGCACAGGATCAGGCCGACCGCGGCGACCCAGCCGCCGATCACGCCGATCACGCCGAACCCGGCGATCGCCATGCCGAGCAGGCCGGCGACCCGCAGCGTGGCAAACGTCATGTCGAGCCCGGCCTGCTTGTGGAACTGGTGCAGGCCGTTCGCGGTGCCGATGAACACGGCGTAGAACGAGTAGCCGCCGACGATCAGGCCGGCCAGCATCAGCGGCGCGGTCTTGGTCATGTCGTGGAGCAGCCAGGCGACCAGCGGCGCCGCCGCGATGAAGCCGACCGCGATCACCAGGCCGAGCCGGACGTGCATGCGCAGCCCGGCGTGCTGGACCCGAAGCGCCTTGCCCGGCTCCTGGGCCGCGAACCGCGACACCGCCTGGATCGTGCCGGTGACCAGCACGTTGTTGACCAGCGACGCGATGTTCGCTACCAGGCTGAAGCTGCCGAACGCGGCGCGCGACAGGATCGCCGGCAGCCGGAGCTGGATCACCAGGCCGGCGATCATGAAGTAGAACTTCGCGAACGCGATGTAGAGCACCCCGCGCCCTGCCCCGGTCGCCCTGGCCACGGCCGGCCGCGCCCCGGGGGCCACCGCGGGGCCGGGTGGCTCAGGCCGATGCTCGGCGGGCTGCGGGGCCTGGGGCTCGGTCACACGACCTTCCGCGTAGCACGCGGCTCGCCGGGCCAGCAACTTCTGGCGGCTTATGCAAGCGCTTGTCGAACCGCTGCCGCCCCCTCCCGATCGCGGTTCAGTGCGGCCAGCCGGGCGGCAAGCAGGTGTAGGTGATCTGCTGGCCATCGACCGCGGCCAGCGCGCGCAGCGCGCCGTCGCTCACCGCGGGCCCGCCGTCGTCGGGCGTGAACATGCCGTCGCCGCGCAGCGCGAACGTCACGGCATGGTCGCCGACCACGCCGCGCGCGACCAGATCGCACTCGGTGGCGCCCGGCCCGAGCGCCTTGGACGCGAACGGCGCCCGGGCGCGCGCGATCAGGAGGTCGATGCGCGGGCCGACCGCCGCGGCGTTGCTCGCATCGAGCGTCACCTGCTGGCCGACGACCGGCGCGAGGTCGGTGTCGAACGCGAGCAGGAACTGCTCGACGTCGCGGCGCTGGGGGTCGCCGCCGGCGAACCCGACCCGGTTCCCCGACGAGGAATTGAACACCTTGGCCTGGAGGAAGCGGAACAGCGTGTCGACGGTGCCGTCGTGCTGGAACCCGCTGCCGCGGACCTGGAGCCCCTGGTTGCCGTTGTTGCCCGCGTTGTCACCGGGGACCGCCGGCATCCCGAACATGCCGACCTTGGTGTAGAGGTTGCGCAGCTGCGGGATCTTGACGGTCTGCGGCAGGGCCTCGAAGCTCATCTCGCCGTCGGTGCCGAAGAAGCCCTGCTCGGGCTGCAGCACGTGGCAGCCCTCGCACGGAAAGCCGAGCCCGTCGAGCGCGAGGCCGTCGGAGAAGTGGCCCGAGCCGATCGGCCGGCCGTCCTGGCACGCCACCTGGTTGCCGGTCGTGCTGTCGAGGCCGGCGCACCCCATGAAGAAGTCGCGGCCGCGCTGCTGCGCGGCGGTCAGCGTGTTGTCGAGGCTGCGCACCGGGTTGGGCGGCATCACGATCGCGAGCGCGAAGTCTGCGAACGCCTGCATGTCGTCGGGCGCGAACGCCGCGCCGTCGCCGAGCAACCCGTCGAACGCGACGATGAAGTTCTTGAACGCGAGCTCGGCGTCGTACGGCGGTCCGGCGCTGGTGTCGCGGCCGAACACGCCGTCGACCCGGTCGCCGCGCCAGTGCATCGCGCCGTGGTTGACCAGGCCGCGCAGGGTCTGGGTCGCCATCGGGCCCTTCATCGGGTGCAGGCCGGCGACATCGCCGCTGCCGTTGATCCCGCCGTTGGCGCCGAACCTGAGCTTGATGGTGACCGGCGTCTCGACCACGTCGCCGTCGGGGTTGCCGAGGTCCCACACCAGGTGATCGGTGTCGCCGAACATGTGGCAGCTCGCGCACGCCGCCTCGCCGTTGGACGACGACACCTGGGCGTCGTACAGGAACCGCCGGCCGGCGGTGATGTTCGCCGGCTCGGGGTTGGCGAGCTTGACGTGCGACAGCTCGGCGCGGCTCGCCACGTCGATCAGCGACACGCCGTCGTCGAACCGGGTCGCGACCACGAGGTGGCCGCGGCCGTCGAGCACCACGCCGCTCGGGCCGCCGCCGGTGACCGGGATGTACCCGGCGCTCGCGGCGACCGGGTCGAAGCTGTCGGCCTCGAGCTCGGCGGTCGACAGCACGCCGACCTTGCCCGAGCCGAGCGCCGCGACGTACAGCGTGGCGCCGTCGGCGGACACCGCGAGGCCGACCGGCGACGCCAGGCTGTGGTCCTTGACGCCGGCCGGCGCGGGCCGCA